>NZ_JBNBZD010000012.1:0-138840 GCF_049804075.1 Brevibacterium sp. FAM 24630 | reverse complement strand
CACCAGACAGATCCCGACGAGGACATCGTTGGAGTCAGTAGCAATTAGAGTCATGATGATCGATGGAACGGTCAGTCCCTACTCTGCCAGCCAGTCCCAGACCAGCCACTATCAATACTCACAGTAGTTCTGGGAGGGAACAATCGGGGCGGGGGGCGTGTTGTCCTCTCTGGTGTCATGGCACTTCGGGAATGGGAGTTTGAATGAATGGTCCGCTGATCGTGCAGTCCGATCGGACTGTGCTGCTGGAATCGGGGCACCCCCTCGCCGTCGAGGCGGCCGTGGCGATCGCCCCGTTCGCACAGCTGTCACGGACCCCCGAATACATCCACACCTATACGATCACCCCGCTGGGCCTGTGGAACGCCCGAGCCAGCGGTCACGACGCGGAATCCGTCGTCGACGTGCTCCTCGAGTTCGCAAAGTACCCGGTCCCGCATGAGCTGCTCGTCGATATCGTCGACATCATGGACCGCTTCGGCGTGCTCACCCTCATCGACCATCCGATCCACGGGCTCACGCTGACCTCGACGGAGACGGGGCTGCTCGACGAGCTGCACGGCCAACCCGATCTCGTCGGAAAATTCGGCAAACGCATCGATGACGAGTCCGTCCTCGTCCACCCCTCGGAGCGTGGTGAGCTCAAGCATGCGCTGCTGCAGCTGGGTCATCCGGTCTCCGACCACGCCGGCTACGTCGACGGCGAAGCCCACGAGATCGCGCTCTCCGATGACGCCCACGGCGGGCAGTGGCATCTGCGCGATTATCAGAAGCAGGCCATCGACCAGTCCCTGTCCGGTGAGTCCGGCGTCGTCGTGCTGCCGTGCGGAGCGGGTAAGACGATCGTCGGGGTGGCCACGATGTCCCGGGTCCAGACGACGACGCTCATCCTCGTGACGAATTCGGTCTCGGCCAAGCAGTGGAAGGACGAGATCCTGCGGCGGACGACGCTGACCGAAGACGAGGTCGGCGAATACTCGGGTTCGACGAAGGAGATCCGCCCGATCACCATTGCCACCTACCAGGTGCTCACCACGCGACGGAAGGGCTCCTACCTCCACCTCGAGCTGCTCGACGCGAAAGACTGGGGGTTGGTCATCTACGACGAGGTGCACCTGCTGCCGGCACCGATCTTCCGACTCACCGCGAGCCTGCAGGCCCGCCGCCGTCTCGGCCTGACCGCGACCCTCGTGCGCGAGGATGGTCGGGAGGATGAGGTGTTCTCCCTCATCGGTCCCAAACAGTACGAAGTGCCGTGGAAGGAACTCGAACGGCTGGGCTACATCGCCTCGGCGGCCTGCCATGAGGTCCGTGTGCGTCTCGACGGGGGAACCCGCACCGCCTACGCCCGCGCCGACGGCGAAGACCGGTACCGGTTGGCCGCGACCTCGGACGCGAAGCTGCCGATCGTGTCCGAACTCGTCGCCGACCACCCCGGTGCGCAGATCCTCGTCATCGGGCAATACCTCGATCAGCTCGAGGAGATCGGTGCCGATCTCGGCGCGCCCGTCCTCACCGGGCACACCCCGGAGTCCCAGCGCCAGGAGCTGTTCCGCGAGTTCCGGTCCGGGGACATCCCCGTCCTCGTGGTGTCGAAGGTCGCGAACTTCTCCGTGGATCTGCCGGCCGCCTCGGTGGCGATTCAGGTCTCCGGAGCCTTCGGCTCACGGCAGGAGGAGGCTCAACGGCTCGGACGGATCCTGCGCCCGAAGGAAGATCAGGGTTCGGCGACGTTCTACACCGTGGTCGCCGCCGACACCGTCGACGAACACTTCGCCGCCCAGCGCCGCCGCTTCCTCACCGAGCAGGGCTACAGCTACAGCATCGAGGTCCGCTGAGCGACGCACGCGCACCCGACCCGCAACCGACCGACCCCAGAACTACTTGACGACGGCCCAGCAACCTCGCGCAAGGTTGCTGGGCCGTCGTCGGGTAGCAATTGGTGGGGTCTCAGACGTGCAGTAGGTCGGTGTCCGCTGCGGTGCCTGCCTCGGACTTCGCGACGATCTGGCGGCGGGCGACGCGGCGGGCCAAGCGGGCCTCGCCCCATTTGATGAAGCCGACGCCGCCGAGGATGAACACACCGCCGAAGAGCTGGATCGGCGCCGGCATCTCGAAGAGCACAAGCCAGGCGACGATGACGGAGAACGGCACCTCGACGAGGTTGACGAACGACCCGACGGTCGCGCCGACATAGCGCAGACCGAGGATTCCGGTGATGTAGGCCCCGACGGTGAAGACGACGATCATCGCCATCGGCACGACCCACGACATCGACACTCCACCGAAGTCCACGTCGCCGGTCACCGCGCCCCACGGCATGACGCCGACGGCCACGATGAGCGACATCGCCAAGGCTCCGATGCCCATGCCCAGCCCGGTCAGCGCGACCGGCGGAATCGTGATCGTATCCTTCGCGGAGACGAGGAAATAGCTGGCCAGACACACAGCCGCGGCCATGGCCATGACGGCGCCGATGATGCTGATCGACGATCCGCGCAGGTTGAGCACCAGCAGCAGACCGACCATCGAGACGAGGACTCCGATGAACGTCACGGTCGCCGGACGGGTCCGCGTCCGCGCCCAGATCCAGAAGACGATGAGCATCGGAGCCGTCATCTCAAGCAGCAGCGCCACGGCCACGGTGAGGTGCTCGACGGCGACGAAGTAGAACCCCTGCACGCCGGCCATCGACACCAGACCGTAGGTGACGACGGTGCGCCAGTGCGTGAGCACCTCGCCCCACCGTCCGTGCAGGGCGATGAGGCTGGGGATGAGCAGCAGGACCGCGGAGCCGGCCAAACGGATGAGCACGACCGCGCCCGGGGTCCACCCGATCGCGTACATCGTCTTTGCGATCGGCCCGGACACCGCGAAGAAGAACGCGGAGGCAAGCGTGAGCAGGAACCCTACGACGACGGTGCGACTCATTCTTGACCTCCTGAAGGGACGAAACGTTTGTGGATCGGTTGGTTCGGACGGCGGGACTCCCCACCGGGGTGGTGCGATGGACGAGCATCCCCTCGCCGAGGCGGCTCGACGTGAGCATGCTCGGCTCGCCGAGGCGGCTCGACGTGGGCGTCGCCGTGCCCGTGCGATGCCCGGCCGTGCGCGTCGTTGTCGGGCACCGATGATCGTGTGGTTTCAGTATCGGCCCCGAATTTGAAATGAGTCAAATGCATTTTGGTGCTTACATGGTGTGGCAGAATGGTTCCCGCTATGGCCTTCATCTACGACATTCGCGCGAATCTCACGATGCTCGTCGACCTCCTCAACACCTCCGGGGACGTCGCCGTCGACGGCGACGAGCTGACGACAGCCGCACAACTCCGCGAATTCGCGGCTCGCCACGACTTCTCCGGGCCCCTGACGGCCACGAGGAGCGACGTCGAGGAGACGCTGCGACTGCGAGCGCGGTTCGCCGCCGCACTGGACTCGAGCATCGACGCGGAGGGCGAAGACGCGGTCGAAACGGCGACTTCGGCGGTCGTCGATGAGATCAATCTCACACTGAGCGACTCGGGTTCCGTGCCGCAATTGGTCAAACACGACAACTGGGACTGGCACCTGCACGCCACGGGCGCGCAGGCTAGTCTCGCCGACCGGGTCGCCGCCGATGTCGCCCTCGTCCTCATCGACCTCATCCGCTCCGGAGACCTCGATCGGCTGGGCCGCTGCGCCGCCGAGGACTGCCGCGCCTATCTGGCCGACTTCAGCCGCAATCGCTCGAAGCGCTTCTGCGACACCGGCAACTGCGCCAATCGCACCCATGTCGCAGCGTTTCGCGCCCGGCAGACCGAATCAGACTGAGGCACACAGCCATGTCACTGCAGCCCCTGCCGATCACCGGCCTCCGGAAACTGGCCTGCGGCTTGGCCGGCATCATCGCCACGACGAGCATGGCGGTCGGCTTCGCCCTCTCACCAATGACCGTTCTGCTGACCATCCCCGGCGAGAAGCTCAGCGCGAACCTTCCCCTCTTCGGCATCACTCTCGCGGCGACGCTCGCGTTCATCCTCATCGGGCAGGTGCTCATCCGCGCCGCGCTCGGTCGGTTCCGCACCGGGGGCAGCCTCGCACGATTCTTCCGCTATCAGCTGGCGGCCATCGGCTTCGGCGCCGGACTGGGCCTCTGCTTCACCCCTGCCACGCTGTCGGCACCACCCGGGTGGTGGGTCGCCTCCATCATCGCGGGCGTCGCACTCTGCCTTCTGTCGCTGCTGGCGTTTCGCGGCACCCGTCGCTCAGTCCTGCACAGCCCAACTCATCCGAACATCACGTTGACCGAAGGCATCGTGGTCGACCACTGGTGGGGCGCGCTCCCTCAAGGCGCGACCGCGCAGTTGGCAACCGTCCGGTTCGTCGACGAGTCCGGCCACGCGAGGTTCACCCGACACCTCATCCAGCAGAGCCCGACGGTGCTCGGCACCATGGGTCAGGTGCAGTACGACCGCCGCTTCCCCCGCCGCGTTCGGCGCTTCAGCATCCCGACCAGGCGTTCTCCCGGATAGAGTCGCACTCCCTCCGGACCGCGGCGAAGATTTCTGACCTCGAGCTGACCGCAGCCATCTTTTTCGCTGAAATCATCCCATGATTCCTGAGAACGACGACTCCGATCGGGATCGAAATCGACTTTTCTGAGAGTTTTCTTGTGAGGCAGTTCACATTCACGTTCAGGATACCTCCAGCCGACTCCCAGAAATGGCCCTCAGACTGGTCACATGACTACAGCACAGAACGATGCCGACATCGAAGCCACCCTGCTCGTTGTCGATGATGAGCCCAATATCCGCGAACTCCTGTCGACCAGTCTCCGCTTCGCCGGCTTCGACGTCGTCTCCGCCGCAAACGGCGCCGAGGCACTGCGTCTGGCCGAGCAGACCGACGTCGACCTCCTCGTCCTCGATGTCATGCTCCCGGACATGGACGGCTTCACCGTGACCCGCCGTCTGCGCCAGATCGGCATGAACGCTCCCGTCGTGTTCCTCACCGCCCGTGACGACACCTCGGACAAGATCACCGGTCTGACCGTCGGCGGTGACGACTATGTGACGAAGCCCTTCAGCCTCGAAGAGGTCGTGGCCCGCATCCGCGCCGTCCTCCGCCGCACCCGCAACCTCGAGGACGAAGAGAACGCCGTCATCGTGGCAGGCGACCTCGAACTCGACGACGACACGCATGAGGTCCGCCGATCCGGCATCCTCATCGACCTCTCCCCCACCGAGTTCAAGCTGCTGCGCTATCTCATGCTCAACACGAACCGCGTGCTGTCGAAGTCGCAGATCCTCGACCATGTGTGGGAGTACGACTTCGGCGGGGACACCGGAATCGTCGAGTCCTACATCTCCTACCTGCGTCGCAAGATCGACATCACCCCGGAGACCGACGCCGCCGGCCACCCGGTCGAGATGGAATGGACTCCGATGATCCAGACCAAGCGCGGGGTCGGCTACATGCTGCGCACACCGGAATCCAAGTAGTCGTCCAAGCAAGGACGATAGATTACATACGTGGCAAAAGAATCCCGTCCCACCCGTCCCGGCTTCTGGGAAGAATGGTCTCTGACCACCAAGCTGCTGGCCATCATGATGCTGCTCATGCTGCTCGTCCTCACGGGGACGAGCGCGTGGGTGTTGGAGAACCTGCGCGACAGCCTCGTCCAACGCACCGATGAACGTCTCATCAGCGCGTCCGAGACCCTGGCGAAGCAGGCCTACCGTGATGTGTTCCAGCCGGCCGAACTCCAGTCCGGTTCGGGCGATGACAGCGCCGAGGATGCGCCGTCGTCGACGACGATCGATTCGAATTCCTGGGATCAGCTCAAGAGCCTCCTGCCGGGAGGCTTCTATGTGCAGTTCTACAACACGGACGGCGATCCGATCCGGGATCCCGTCGCCCCGGAGCCGCAGAATCAACCGATCCTTCCGAAGATCGACGAGAAGGAAGTCTATGCCCGGGCCGGCGAGCCCTTCACCGTGGCCGGGACGAGTTCGCAGTGGCGGGCTCGGGCGATGAAGGTGAAGAACACCGACGTGCTCGTGTCCATCGCCGTGCCCTTCGACCGCGAGGTCGACAACATCAACGAACGCGCCCGCAACACGATGATCGGCATCGGGCTGCTGGCTCTGGCGATGGTCGCCGGCGTCGGCTATTGGGCGATCAACAACACGTTCCGGCCGCTGCGCGACATCGAGAAGACCGCGTCGCGGATCGCCGCCGGTGATCTCTCGCAGCGGGTGCCCAGCTATCCGCGCAACACGGAGCTCGGGCGCCTGTCGGCGGCGCTGAACACGATGCTCGGACGCATCGAGGACTCCTTCGACGGGCAGACGCGGTCGGAGAAGCGCATCCGCCAGTTCGTCTCCGACGCCTCACACGAGCTGCGCACTCCTCTGGTGACCATCCGCGGCTATGCGGAGCTGTACCGACAGGGCGCGATCACGAAGTCCGAGGACGTCGCGAATGCGATGGAGCGGATGGAGTCCGAGGCCAAGCGCATGGGTGTGCTCGTCGACGATCTCGTCGTGCTCGCCCGTCTCGATGAGCAGCGTCCCGCCGAGATCGGTCCCATCGACCTGCACAAGGTCGTCCGTGATGCCGCTGCCGATGCGGCCGCACAGGCCCCGGATCGCGACATCAGCTTCATCGGACTCGATGGTGAGGATGCGCGTCCGGTGCCGATGATCCGCGGTTCCGAATCGAAGATCCGCCAGGTCATCGTCAACCTCGCCGGCAACGCGGTGCGCCACACCCCCGAGCACGCCGCGATCGAGTTCGCCGTCGGCGTCGTCGGCCTCCCCGAGACCACCGATACCGGCGGTGCGGACAGCGGAGAGATCCGAGAAGGCGCGGCCAAGGGCCAGAACGGTCGCAGCGGGGCAAAGGAGAAACCGCGTGAGCGCGGTTTCGTCACCGGCGGGGTCCGCATCTTCCGCCGAGGCGACTCCACCGGCAGCGACCAAGCAGACACCCAACCCACCCCACAGACCGATCCGCAATCGGCCCCGCAGACCGGACCCCAGCAGGCCGCCCGACCGACAACGCCGTCCGGCGCCCAAGCGGGAGACCAGCCCGGCGCGCAGACGGGTGAACCGTCGACGGCGCAGACAGGTGCGTCGGAGCCGGCGGGCATCGTGCCCGATGTCACGGCGGCCGGCTCGATCACGGTCGATGATTCGCTGCGCGGGTTCCCCAACGGTCGGGTCCGCTTCGAGGTCCGCGACCACGGAGACGGCATCGACCCCGAGGCGGTGCCGCGGATCTTCGAACGCTTCTACCGTCTCGACGTCTCCCGGACCCGGGACACCGGCGGTTCAGGTCTGGGCCTGTCGATCGTCAAGGCGATCGTCGAGAACCATCACGGCGCGATCTCCGTGCACGAAACTCCGGGCGGCGGTGCGACCTTCCGCATCGACCTGCCCATCTCCGAATCCGGCGGCCCCACTGCGGATACACGAAAGGACGAGCGATGAGCGACAACAGCAATCCCCAGAATCCGGATGAGGGATCCACCGAGGGCCGTCGTGGGCCGAGCGCCGGCGGCCACCGGGGATCGTCTGCGGAGGTTCCGCGCACCTTTCCCAACGCGTCGCAGTCCTCCGGACCGGCCCGGGTCAGCCCACCGGTGACCCCGCCGGAACGTCGCTCCGACTACGCCCCCACTCAGGCGCAGAACCCTGTGGACGACGCTTCTCGCCGAGGCGGCTCTTCGTCCCAGCCGCCCGCCGGCCCCCAGTACGGCCCCACTCATCAGCAGGGCTCTGCGCAGCAGCAGAACTCGCCCTACCCGCAGCAGTCAATGCCCTACGGTCAGGACGAACGGCGGCCCGCCACCGGGCATCAGCCCGGCACTCAGCAGCCCGGCTATCCGCAGCCCGGCACTCAGCAGCCCGGCTATCCGCAGCCCGGCACTCAGCAGCCGGGCTATCCGCAGTCCGGCACCTATCAGCAGGCGTCCTCCCCGCAGCCGAGTTCCCCGCAGCCGAACTATCAGGAGCAGGGCGGCGGGCAGCCCCACCCCCACAGTCCTCAGTACGGGGGTGCTCAGTACGGGGATGCTCAGTACGGCGGATCGCAGCATGGTGGAGTCCCGCAGCCCGACGAACCGGGAGCCACGCAGACGAACCACGTCTACGCCGCCCCAGGAACTCTGCAGACAGGCGTCGGCTCCCAGCCGATGAACCCCTCCGGGCAGCCGGGATTCTACGGTGGACCGGGAGGCTCGGGGCCGTACGGGCCCGAGCAGCCGCCTCGGCGAGAGAAGAGAGGACCCGGCTGGGGTGCGACGATCGCGATCGCGGCCATCGCCGCCCTCCTCGGTGGGGCTCTGGCGTTCGGCGGGAACTATGCGCTCTCGGCGCTGCAGGGCGAGGAGCCGCGCAAGGTCGCCGAGGAGACGATCGAGACTCCGGACTGGACACAGGTCGCGGAGAAGACCTCGGACAGTGTGATGTCGATCCAGGTCGGAACGCGCGGTCAGGTGCAGGGTCTCGGCTCGGGTGCGCTGTACGACGAACAGGGCCACGTCATCACGAACAACCACGTCGTCGCTCCTGCGGACACCCCGGACGGAGAGATCGCCGTGACGATGAAGAACGGTGAGACGACGGAGGCGAAGATCGTCGGCCGCGATCCCTCCACGGACATCGCCGTCATCAAACTCGAACAGGTTCCCGATAGTGTGAAACCGCTGGTCATCGGTGATTCGAAGAAGCTGTCCGTCGGCGATCCGGTGATGGCGCTGGGCAACCCGCTCGGGCTCGCCGATACGGTGACCACGGGCATCGTCTCCGCCCTCGACCGGCCGGTGTCGACGGAGAACATCGGTGAGGATGCGACCTCGCAGGAGAAGGAGCTGACGATCACGAATGCCATCCAGACGGATGCGGCGATCAACCCGGGCAACTCCGGTGGTCCGCTCGTCAACGGCGATGGTGAGTTCATCGGCGTGAACTCGGCCGCGGCATCACTGAGCCAGGCCGGCGAAGGACAGCAGTCGGGATCCATCGGCATCGGCTTCGCGATCCCCGCCAACCAGTCGGTGATGATCGCCGACCAGCTCATCGCCAACGGCAAGGCTCTGCACCCGTTCCTCGGCATCACACTGACAGACGGGCACATCAACAGCGGCGGCATCACCCGCGGCAGCGCCAAGGTGCAGTCCGTCCAGGGCGGATCACCTGCGGCCAAGGCCGGCATCAAGGACGGCGACGACATCGTCGAGGTGGCCGGAACCAAAGCGAACAACGCCATCGCCCTGCGCGCGCTCGTCCGCGCCCAGCCGGTGAACTCGCCCGTCGAGGTCACCGTGGTGCGCGGCGGTCAGGAGCAGAAGCTCGATGTGACGCTCGTGTTGAAGTAGTCGCGATCGGGTCGGGGCGGGCCGCGACTCGGGCACACGGACCTGAGGATCGCGCCGCGACTCGACCACGACGAGGGTGTGGACAGCGGTCGGCTGTCCACACCCTCTTCCTGTGCCCTTGGCGCCCGTTGACCGCGTGATGACACTGGTCTCATCCCTGCCGACCGCCGCGGGGCATCACTGACCATGAGGAGTCATCATGAGCTTCGAAGTCGACGCCGAACGCGTCCAATCCGCCGCCACCGCCACGGCAGGCACCTCCCGCAACCTCGTCTCCGAATCCGACACGATGCTGCGCAACCTGCTGGCACTGCAGGAATGCTGGCGCGGCAGCGCTGCCCAGAACTTCCAGGCCGTGATCAACCAGTGGGAATCCGCGCAGAAGCAGCTGATGGAGTCACTGAACTCCATCCACGGTGCACTCAACACCGCGGCCCGCCAATACTCCGAAGTGGAAGCCGCGAACTCGCGCCTCTTCGCTCCGTGAGAAACGACTGTTTCGCTGCGTGAGAAGCGGCTGCGCTCCCGCAGCTGAGGCCACCGCACGTCTGGTGCAGATCCCTGCCATCACGCGGTCGAAGTCTCCTTGTACTCGTGACCGGCATCTGGCAAACTATCAGCCTTTCTTAGTAGGCTGAGAGCGATAGTTCGCGGCGGTGTTGGCCAAGAATCTCCGGATGGGAGTGGATCGGCTCGGCAGCGTCGGGTCAAACCAATGCAGGAGTCGACTACGGATGAGCATCTTCCAACGGATCGCGACGATCTTCGGCGCCAAGGCCAACAAGGCTCTGGACAAGGCCGAGAACCCCAACGAAACCCTTGACTATTCGTACCAGAAGCAGCTCGAATTGCTGCAGAAGGTGCGTCGCGGCGTCGCCGACGTCGCGACCAGTCGCAAACGTCTCGAACTTCAGATCAACCAGCTCGAACAGCAGCAGGACAAGCTCTCCGGCCAGGCGCAGAAGGCCATGGAGATCGGGCGTGAGGACCTTGCTCGCGAGGCACTGACCCGCAAGTCCGGACTCACCCAGCAGATCACCGATCTGCAGTCCCAGCACGAAGGCCTCCAGGGCGAGGAGCAGAAGCTCACGCTCGCCTCCCAGCGCCTCCAGGCCAAGGTCGACGCCTTCCGGACGAAGAAGGAGACCCTCAAGGCGACCTACAACGCCGCCGAGGCGCAGTCGAAGATCGGTGAGGCCTTCTCCGGCATCTCCGAGGAGCTCGGAGACGTCGGCATGGCCGTCCAGCGTGCCGAGGACAAGACCGCCTCGCTTCAGGCTCGCGCCGGTGCCGTCGATGAGCTGCTCGCCTCGGGCGCCCTCGAAGATGTCACGGGCACGGCCAAGGACGACATCACCTCTCAGCTCGACGCGCTGTCGAGCGACAGCGATGTCGAGATGGAACTCCAGCGGATGCGCGAGTCCCTGCCGGCCGGTTCCGAGAAGGAGCAGAAGTCGCTCGAGGGTGAGGAACAGCAATGATCATCCGCATCATGGGCGAGGGTCAGTACGACGTCAACAATGTCGACCAGGACCTGCTCCAGAAGTACGACAACCAAGTCGAAGCCGCCGTGGCTGCCGGTGATGAACAGGCCGCTCGGACCGCGCTTTCGGCCCTGCACGACTACGTGACCGGCAACGGTCAGCCGGTCGCCGATGACTACCTCGGTTCGTCCGAGGCCGTCATCCCCTTCGTCGACGCCACACTGGCCGAGATCGCCGAGCTGCTCACCGGTGAGGGCTTCATCCCCGATCCGGCCTGAACAGCAGAATCGTCCACCGATGCACCCGGCCCATCGTCTTCGATTGAGATGATGGGCCGGTTCTGACATACCCAGAGAGGAACTACGATGAAGAGTCGCTTCGTCAAAGACAACGGACTGACCATGCGGATGGGATGGACGATCTTCCTCAACGGGCTCATCTATGTCATCCTCATCCTCGCCATCTGGTGGATGTTCGGCGGAAGCGTCTCCGGCGTCATCATCGCCGTGCTCATCAGCGCCGGCGCCTTCTTCTTCCAGTGGTACTTCTCCGACTCGATCGCGATGAGAGCGATGGGTGCCAAGGAGGTCAGCCCCGAAGAGGCACCCGAACTGCACACGCTCGTCGATCGGCTCTGCCAACTCTCCGACGCGACCAAACCGCGAGTGGCGGTGTCGAACTCGGCCATCCCCAACGCCTTCGCCACCGGCCGCTCACCGGAGCGCTCGGTCGTGTGCGTCACCCGCGGCCTGTTGGAGAAGCTCAACCGCGAAGAGGTCGAAGTCGTGTTGGCCCATGAGCTCTCCCACGTCGCTCACCGCGACGTCACAGTGATGACGGTTGCCGGAGTCACCGGAGTCGTCGCCGCTCTGATGATGCGCGCCGGGTACTACATGAGCTTCGGGCGCTCGAACAACAACAGCAACGGCGTTCCCATCCAACTGCTGTTCATCCTCGTCGGTGCCGTTGTCTACGGTCTGTCCCTCGTCCTCATCCGCAGCCTCTCACGCTACCGCGAGCTCGCCGCCGACCGCGCCGCTGCCATCCTCACGGGTGCCCCCTCGACGCTGGCCTCGGCGCTGACGAAGCTCAGCGGAGACATGAGCAAGATCCCGGAGAAGGACCTGCGCTCTTCCGCCTCGGCGAACCACTTGGCGCTCATTCCGGCCATCAGCGGCAAGGCCGCGTTCGGTCAGCTCTTCTCCACCCACCCGTCGCTCGAAAAGCGTCTGGAACAGCTGTCGAAGATCTCCGCGCAGCTCTCCCGCCCTGAGTGACCCTCCACCGCACCACTCGCGACCACACCACCCCCGAACTAGGAGTTCCATGGGCTTCTTCGACGCACTGCTCGGCCGCACCAAACCGAAGCGCGCCAACCTCGACGACCTCTTCGCACTGCCGCCTGCCGCGCTGACCCTGCAAGCGGCCACCGGCTTCACCCCGACCGGAGTCGGCGCTGTTGCCTTCCGCCAGGTCGAAGGAGCCGCGTTCCAGTCGGCGGAGTCCGAAAGCGTCGCCCTCATCGGTTCCGACCCGGCCGCCTCGGTGCGACAGGAGAACGACGGCTATGGGTTCACCTGGCAGGTCGTGTCGGATGAGAACGCCGAGGTGGTCAACCTCGTGACGAACATCCACGCCGTGAACTCGGCGCTGGTCAGCCAGGGCTTCGACACGATGCTGCTGTGCACCACCGCGTACTTCGTCCACCCCGACGGACGCCGGATGGCACTGGTGTACCAGTACAAGCGCGGCACCTTCTACCCCTTCGTGCAGTTGGGGCCGAAGCAGCGGGACAACCCCTTGGAGATCCAGGTCAAGGGGGTCCTCTCCGGCGAGCTGCCCTTCGAAGAGGATACGTCGAACTGGTCGGCGCTGTGGGACGCCCCGGGTATGAACGACACTCCAGGCGCTCCCGAGCTGCAGTAGGCATTTCAGCTGCAGTAGGCAGTCCCAGTCCGAAGGCAGGGTCCCGTCCGAGCGCTGGGTCCAGTCCGAAGGCAGGGTCCCGTCCGAGCGCAGGGTCCCTAAGGACAGACAGTTGGAGGGCGTCCCCGCGGGGACGCCCTCCATTCACATCAGAAACTAGTCTTCAGACAGGTTCGTCGGGTCCGGCTGTCTGCTCGTCAAACCGGTTCGTCGGGTCCGGCTGTCCGCTCGTCGAACAGGTTCGTCCGGCTCGTCAGGCGAGTTCGTCAGTCCTGTTCGGCACTGATCTCGATGACTTCGCCGAGAGCTTCGACGCGGTCGCCGGGGCGGATCGTCGCACCGCGGCGGGTCTCGACCTCACCGTTGACGGTGACCTCACCGTCGGCGATCATGTCCTTGGCCATGGCACCGTGTTCGGCCACGCCGTGGAGTTTGAGCAGCTGACCGAGCTTGATGGACTCGCCGCGGATGTCGATCGTATCCATCAGAAGTCGAATCCTCCGGAGTCGAAGCCGCCGCCGTCGCCGCCGAACAGGCCGCCGCCGTCACCGCCGTCGCCTCCGAAGAAGCCACCGCCGTCACCGCCGCCCATGTCTCCTCCGGCGTCGCCCATGTCTCCTCCGGCGTCGCCCATGTCTCCTCCGTAGGCACCGTCCCAGCCGCCGCCCATTCCGCCGAAGAGCATGGCGCCCATGAGAACGCCCGGCAGCAGACCGGAACCGGCATAGGAGTTGAAGTAGCCGCGGTTGTATTCGGCATAGGCCGGACCGGCCTCCCAATAGGCGCGGCGGGTGTGTCCGTCACCGGTGACGACCTTGCGCACCATCGGTTCGGCACCGACAGCCACGCGTTCGGCGTCTGCGGCGCACACGGGCACGGGGCGCAGCTGGCCTCCGGCCGGAGCCCAGTCGATGTCCTCGACCGAGGGGCCGTGCTGCGGATTGAAGAAGCAGGGCGGACGACGCACGGGAAGGGGTTCGCCTTCGACCCGGGCACGCACGCACTTCGCGGCATAGCGGCCGTCCTCGAGCGCCTCGGTGACGTGCCGGATATCGGTGGGCTCGTCGACCTTCTCGAGAGTCTCCTTGGCGATGTCGTAGGAATCCAGCGCCTGTTTGTAGTCCTGTGCTCCGCCCGTGTCGAGGTCGACTCCAGCGGTGATGAGATCGAGTTCTGCGACCTCTTCCCCGAAGGAGGTGACGTCCTCTTCGGCGGTCTTCTTCACCTGCTGAAGTTCGGCTGCGTGCAGTTCCCGCTGACGCTGCTTCTCCTTGCGGTGACCGACTAAGAATACTGCCCCGAGAACCACGAGCAGCAATAGGAATACCGTACTCACGATCTATGCCTCCCCGGCTGTCTATGTCCTCGAACAGTATGCCTGACTAATCTGACAGGCGTCTGAGCCTGGGCCTGACATCCGCTCAGTTCCGAACCGCGCTCAGACCAGCGCGAACACACCTTTGACCAGGGCGGCGACTCCCCCGCCGAAAGCCAACACGAGCATCCCGATCCGTGCGATCGAGACGTCGATGTGTCGGGCGAGCCGATCGCCGCCGACCAGTCCTGCCACGAGCACGAGCCCCAATGCGATCCAGGTGAACGGCTCCAGGTGCGGCCACACCCCACCGTGGACGATCACCTTCATCACCACCGCCGAGGCGGTTCCCACGACGAGGAACGGCTGCAGGGTGGCTGCGAAGGACCGCTGCTCCCATTTCGTCAGCACCGCATAGGCGCTGACTGCCGGTCCCCCGGCTCCGGCAGCCGCCGACATCGCCCCCGAGAGCAGGCCGGCTCCCATGCGGGTGCCGACGTTCGCGGGAATCCGGCGCCCGAGCCTGCCCAGAGTCAGAGAGCTGATGAGGGAGA
The DNA here is from genome assembly GCF_049804075.1 of Brevibacterium sp. FAM 24630. Taxonomy (NCBI): domain Bacteria; kingdom Bacillati; phylum Actinomycetota; class Actinomycetes; order Micrococcales; family Brevibacteriaceae; genus Brevibacterium; species Brevibacterium sp. FAM 24630. The sequence goes on along the minus strand of NZ_JBNBZD010000012.1, from coordinate 124,200 downwards.
CGATGATGAGCAGACCGATGAGGATCTGCAGCGGTGGGGTGGGCAGGACCGAGGCGAGGAGCGCCCCGGGGATCGTTCCGATCACCGCGCCCAGGGCCAGGTGGCGGAAGGACGGCCAATCCACCTCGGCGAAGGTCCGGGTGAAGACCGAGAACGCGGCGACGATCCCGCAGATGTTGACGAGGATGATGCCGCTGAAAGGATCGAGGAGAAGAACGAGAAACGGGCCGCTGACCAGGCCGAACCCCATCCCGGTGACACGTTGGGACAGGGCACCGAGGAAGACTGCGAAGAGGATGAGCACGACCACGGGTTCCACTCGGTCGAGTCTAGTCCAGCCCGATTCCCGGCTGATCCTCAGTCTCACCGCTGACCGCGGGGTTAGAGTATTCACCATGAATGCCAGTCCCCTCTGGTCGCGATTCAGCGCAGATCCGCGATCGTATGGGCAGGTCCGAGCCTCCGATGCCGATCGCGCGGTCGTCAGTGATGTCCTCTCGGAGGGTTATGCCCTCGGTCAGCTCGATGTCGAGGAATTCGATGAGCGCACCGAGGCGGCTGCGAAGATCAAAACGCTCGGTGAAGTCCCCGCGCTGATCGAGGACCTCGTCCTCACCGACCCTGCCGAAGTCGAACCGGGCACGCTCGACGAGACGGGACGGGCGCAGGCCCTGGCGCGTCTCGAAGAGGACCGGGTGCCGATCACGCCGGAGCAGATCGATGCAGCGGCGCAGAAGTACTATCGGGATCGGGTGCGCCGGGCCCTGCTCGGCGCCGTCGCGGGTCCCGTTGGGATCGTGCTGGCGATCTGGGCGTTCTCATCGATCGTCTCGGGGCAGGTCATCTTCTTCTGGCCGATCTTCGTCATCGTCCCCATGCTGTTGGGCGGATTGGGCCGGATCGCGCACAAGGACGAGATCATCCGCAATCGGAAGAAGGAGCTCACGCGCCGGGCCCGAGCCCACCTCGGTGACGCCGAGGCCCGACGGAAGCTCGAGCAGAGTGAGACGCCCGAGCGAGACTATGAAGCCGAGTTCGGCAGGGGGCTGCAACCGCCGCATCCGCCCCACCCGCCGTACTCCCCCGGTCAGATCTCACGTCGGGATGAGAGGCGCCGGCGCAGGTCGCGGCACCGGCATCACCGCGACAACCCTTGGGACTGAACTCAGGCAGTTCGAGGGCGACCGGCTGCGGCAACGGCGGCTGATCGCCCGATGGCCGAGGGACCTTCGCTGGAGGATCAGGTGCGTCCTAGGTCTGGAAGATTCGGATCTGCGCAAAGGCCTCCGCCTTGTGCGTGGTGAACCACATGGTGTGCGAGAAGTGACGCAGATCGTTGCTGTCGGCCTCGGTCTGCCAGTAGCCCCAGGCGGCTGCGGCTTTGCCGTGGGTGATCGCCGCTTCGAGATGACCGGTCTCGGGCACATGAGCGGACAGGGCCAGCAGCGCATCGACGACTTCGGCCCGGCCGGTGGCGGTCTCCACCGTGCCCATCCGCATGATCTGGAGGACGCAGTCGTCGGCGACCACCTCGGCGAGGGGATCCCGTGCGCCGGCGAACAGGTGCTCTTCGAAGCGGGCGACAAAAGTGTTCTTCGGGCTGTTTCCGCAGGAATCGGTGCCGGTGAAGGTCATGGGCCCAGCCTAGGCGTGCCGCGCGGGGGTGACAATGCTGCGGGCATGAAAAAGCCGTGCCGGCGCCCCTGGGGGCACCGGCACGGCCGATCGAGCAGCGGGGGCTATCAGAAGCCCATGCCGCCCATTCCACCCATGCCGTCCATGCCGGCAGCTGCGTCTGCACCTGCTCCGGCCTTTTCGGGCTTGTCGGCGACGACCGACTCGGTGGTGAGGAACAGACCGGCGATCGAGGCGGCGTTCTGCAGAGCAGAGCGGGTCACCTTGACCGGGTCGTTGATGCCGGCGGCCAGCAGGTCCTCGTAGCCACCGGTTGCGGCGTTGAGACCGAATCCGGGTTCGAGGTTGGCGACCTTGTCGGCAACCACACCGGCTTCGAGGCCGGCGTTCGTGGCGATCTGCTTGAGCGGGGCTTCGATGGCAACCTTGACGATGTTGGCACCGGTGGCCTCGTCTCCCTCGAGTGAGAGGTCGGCGAAAGCGGCCTTGCCCGCCTGGATCAGGGACACGCCGCCACCGGCGACGATTCCCTCTTCCACAGCAGCCTTGGCGTTGCGCACGGCATCTTCAATGCGGTGCTTCGTTTCCTTGAGCTCGACCTCGGTCGCGGCTCCGGCCTTGATGACTGCAACACCGCCGGCCAGCTTGGCCAGACGTTCCTGCAGCTTCTCACGGTCGTAGTCGGAGTCCGAGTTCTCGATCTCCGCGCGGATCTGAGCGACCCGACCGGCGATCTCCTCGGCGTCTCCTGCGCCCTCAACGATGGTGGTCTCGTCCTTGGTGATGACGACCTTGCGGGCGGTGCCCAGCAGATCGGTGGTCACGCCGTCGAGCTTGAGCCCGACTTCCTCGGACACGACCTGGCCGCCGGTGAGGATGGCGATGTCGGCGAGCTGAGCCTTGCGGCGGTCACCGAAGCCCGGAGCCTTGACGGCCACGGACTTGAAGGTGCCCTTGAGCTTGTTCAGCACCAGGACGGCCAGGGCTTCGCCCTCGACGTCTTCGGCGATGATGAACAGGGGCTTGTTGGACTGCTGGACCTTCTCGAGGACCGGCAGCAGATCCTTCACATTCGAGATCTTGGAGTTGACGATGAGGATGTAGGGATCCTCAAGGACAGCTTCCTGACGATCGGTGTCGGTGACGAAGTAACCGGAGATGTAGCCCTTGTCGAAGCGCATACCCTCGGTCAGTTCGAGCTCGAGTCCGAAGGTGTTGGACTCTTCGACGGTGACGACGCCTTCCTTGCCGACCTTATCGATGGCCTCGGCGATCAGTTCGCCGATCGCAGGATCTCCGGCGGAGATGCCGGCGGTCGCGGCGATCTGTTCCTTGGTCTCGATGTCGATGGCGTTCTTCAGCAGCACACCGGTGACAGCTTCCACTGCCTTTTCGATGCCGCGCTTGAGGCTGAGCGGATCAGCACCGGCTGCCACGTTGCGCAGGCCTTCGCGGACGAGAGCCTGAGCGAGCACGGTAGCGGTGGTGGTTCCGTCGCCTGCGACGTCGTCAGTCTTCTTGGCGACTTCCTTGACGAGCTCGGCGCCGATCTTCTCGTAGGGATCCTCGAGTTCGATCTCCTTGGCGATGGAGACACCATCGTTGGTGATGGTCGGTGCGCCCCACTGCTTTTCGAGCACGACGTTGCGACCGCGGGGTCCAAGGGTCACCTTGACCGCGTCCGCAAGCTGGTTGAGTCCAGCTTCGAGTCCTCGACGAGCTTCTTCGTCGAATGCAATCATCTTTGCCATAGCGGCTTAGATCCTCCCTGATGGAGTGGAGTGGGAAACCAGAGCAGTCGTCAGCGCCCGCGACGGCAGAGAGTGTGCCCGCATGTTCCATTCCACATAAGGACCACGCTCTCGAGACAACTGATGGGAACCCATCGGTTTTCACCACTACTAGATTTAGCACTCTCACCATGCGAGTGCAAATATTCGTCGCCCGCCAAGATGGGCGAGAACAGTTGAGATCCGCGAGTTGTCGGCGCGCGGTGAAGGCACAGAGGGCAGTTCGGCCCAGCGCGAAACGGTGGTGCGGGCCGATTGCGAACGGCCCACTCAAAGTCGAGCAGCACGGTTTCAAACATGTGCTGTTCAACCCAAACCGTGCCGAATCGAATCTCCCGCCCTGGAGGACCCTTCCCACGCGGGCACTGAAAAGCGCCGAGCAGTTGCCTGCTCGGCGCTTTCCCCGCGCGATTGGTGCCGGTCGACCCGAAAGCCGTTCCGACGCCCCGCCGCAGCGGATCAGAAGACTGTGTTGATAGCAGTCAGTCTCAGAGGAGGGTGACGGACTCCGCCTGAGGACCCTTTTGTCCTTCTCCGACTTCGAACTGAACCTGCTGGCCCTCTTCGAGAGAGCGGTAGCCGTCCATCTGGATTGCGCTCCAGTGAACGAACACGTCCTGGTTGTCGCCTTCAAGGGTGATGAAGCCGTAGCCCTTTTCAGCGTTGAACCACTTGACGGTACCTTGTGCCATTACTTCTCCATACAGTGCAGTGCCATTGAAATCCCGTACTTCAGTCGCGATCGGGCGACCGCATCTGGAATACGGAAGCTGGCAAAACTCAACCGACCCCGCGACTTCTCTCATTGACCTCGGGAGAATAATCTCGGTGAAGCACGATTAGAACACAAGGTGCTGTGCTTGCCTAGCTGGTGCAACTCTACCGCAGGCACGCATCCCACCCCGGGCCGCTCAACACTGTTATAGATTCGTTACATAAGAGTTTTCGCCCAGTTCACACCAGGGGTTGCGGTCAAAGGACCGGACCGACCGGCTCGGACTATTCCGAGTCCCCGCCTTTGCTGGGCTCGGGGCCGCGATCGGCGATGTCCGAACAGATCACGACAGTGACATCGGCGTCGAAGTCCTCAGAGGCCTCCGTGGCCGAAACGCCCAGCGATTCGGCGACGAGCTTCGCCTGCGAGGCGTTCTCCTCGCCCTTGTAGTACACGGTCGAATCGGTGAGGTTCGTCGAATAGTTGCCGACCTGGCCGAGCTTCCAGCCCTTCTCCTCGACCGCTTCGGAGAACTTCTTCGCAGCGCCCGAGACGCCGGAGCCGTTGAGGACATCGACGGTGATCGAGTCGTCGGCAACGCTGACTTCGCTTTCGCTCGGTGAGGGTTCGGCAGAGGTCGACTCCGATGCCGCGGGGTCCTCGACCTTGGATTCGGGGTTGCCCATCGACGAGACGATGATGTTGATGGCAGCCACGACGAGGAGGACCGCGACCAGCGCGAGCACGATGACCAGCGAGATGGCGCCGATGTTCGACGACGCCGCGGACTCCTGTCGATGGGCACCGCTGCGCCGGCCGGGCTCGATCTCGTCGAATTCGTCGGTCATGTCTACCTCGAGACGCGGGCTTGGGCGCGCTCGCTCTGCCGCGTGCTGCGGATCCGGCGAAGGCGCTTGACCAGCATGGGGTCGCTGGCCAGAGCTGCAGGGTTGTCGAGAAGCGAGTTCAGGATCTGGAAGTAGCTGGTGGCAGACATGTCGAAGCGCTCACGGATCGCGTGGTCCTTGGCACCGCCGTATTTCCACCACCGCCGCTCGAACTCCAAAACGGCCACCTCGAGCTCGCTCAGTTCTGAGGTGTCGTTGTTCGACGGCATAGAGGGTGTGCTCCTTCGAGAGATGTCTGTGCTTCTATATTATCGCCCGATCGACGGGACTGAAATTCCCGGCGCGCCGATCGGGCTGTGACCTCGCTCCCCACCGGGGTGAAAACGGCGTCACCCCGCCGCCCGGCATCTGTGCGATGACCGTTGCGACGGGGTGAGGAACCGGACCTTCGCGCCGATGGAGGCGAATCAGCGGATGCGGATGTTGACCTGCTTGATCTGGGTGAAGCCCTCGAGCATGCCCTCCAGCGATGCCTCGCGGCCGAAGCCGGAGGTCTTCATGCCGCCGTAGGACTGGCCGGCCAGCTGGCCGCCGCCCTGGTTGACCTGGACCCAGCCGGACTCGATGCGGTTGGCCATGGTCAGCGCCGCATCGACATCCTTGGTGAAGACGAAGGCCGCGAGCCCGAAGTCCGAGTCGTTGGCCATATCGATGACCTCGTCGATGTCCTTCCACGGGATGACCGAGAGGACGGGGCCGAAGATCTCTTCGCGGCTGGTCTGCCAGTCGTTCTTCGCCTTCGAGAAGATCACCGGGGCGTGGTAGAAGCCGGGCTCGCCGACCTCGAGGGAATCGGAGCCGTCGTAGGCGATCTCCACGCCGTCCATCGATTTGCCCATCTCGATGTAGCTGGAGACCTGGTCGTACTGCTTCTGGTTGATGATGCAGCCGATGTCGGTGTCCTCATCGCGGGGGTCACCGACCTTCATCTTCGACACGGCATCGACGAGCTTGGACAGGAAGTCGTCGTAGATGTCCTCGTGGAGGAACAGGCGCGAACCCATCGTGCAGGACTGGCCCTGGCGGGCGAAGCGCGTCGACAGGAGCACCTGGTCGAGGGTGTCCTGGTCGTTCGAGTCGGGGAAGATGATATTCGGGCTCTTGCCGCCGAGCTCCATCGACGAATGTGCGAGACGACCGCCGGCCACCTCGGCGACGTGACGGCCGACGCTCGTCGAACCGGTGAACGAGACCTTGTCGACATCGGGGTGGACGTTGAGCGCCTCACCGATGACCGAACCCTTGCCCGTGACGACGTTGAGCACACCGGCGGGCAGGATGTCGGCGATGATTTCGGCCATCTTGAGAATCGTCAGGGGTGCGTCTTCGGCGCACTTGAGCACGATCGTGTTGCCGGCGGCGAGCGCGGCAGGGGTCTTGAAGGCGGCGATCATCAGCGGCGAGTTCCACGGCAGGATACCGGCCACGACGCCCAGCGGCACACGCTTGGTGTACTGCAGCTGCTTGTCTCCGGCGGGCAGGGTGTTGCCCTTGATCTCACCGGCGACTCCGCCCATGTAGCGGAACAGGTCGGCCAGGGTGATCGTCTCCGGCCGAGCCTGGGTGCGGATCGCGTTGCCGGTGTCGATGGCAGTCAGCTGAGCGAGTTCCTCCGATGCCGCTTCGAGAGCATCGGCGCAGGCCAGAAGCTTCTTCTGGCGTTCCTTGAACGGCACGGCGGCCCACTCGGGGAAAGCCTTCCGCGCGGCCTTGACGGCACGATCCGCGTCGGCCTCCTTGCCGTTGGGCACCTTGGCGATGACGACGTTGCGGTCGATCGGGGTGATGACATCGGTGGTGTCACCGTCAGCGGCGTCGACCCACTCGCCGCCGATGAGCATCTTCCAGTTCCTGGCCTCTGGGAATTCCGGCATTTCGGTCCTTTCGTTCAACGATGAACTTCTTAGGGCGAGCATAACGTGTGCGCTCGGCGAGCAATACACCGGCTCAATAGGCGATCGTGCACACCCGATCTGCGCTTCGTGCACACTCGCGCACCTTCACCGAGGCGGGGCCGACAACCCCTGCCCCTCCCCGAGGCGGCCCGACCTCTCCCACCTTCGCCGAGGCGGCACGTCCGTTCTCGTCACTGTCCTCGTTACACTCGTGCCCATGACGTCGACACCTCCGATGACCGAGATCATGTCCCCCGATTGGGCTCAGGCCCTGGCCGGAGTGGAGGAGCGCATCCATGAGATGGGCGACTTCCTCCGCGCCGAGCTCGCCGACGGCCGCGAGTATCTGCCGTCCGGGGACTCCGTCTTCCGCGCTTTCGCCGAACCGCTGTCCCAGGTCAAGGTCCTCATCGTCGGTCAGGACCCCTATCCGACGATCGGACATCCCATCGGCCTGTCCTTCGCCGTCGACCCCGATGTCCGGCCGCTGCCGAGATCGCTGGGCAATATCTACAAGGAGCTCGAGGCCGACCTCGGCATCGCGCCGGCACCGCATGGAGACCTGCGGGCCTGGTCCCGGCAGGGGGTGATGCTGCTCAACCGTGCGCTCACCGTCGCTCCCGGGCAGCCGGCTTCCCACCGCGGCAAGGGGTGGGAGGAGATCACGGAGCGGGCGATCGTGGCCCTGACGGAACGGGAGCAGCCGCTCGTCGCGATCCTCTGGGGTCGGGACGCTCGCAATCTTGCGCCGCTGCTGACTTCGGGCACCGCCGAGGTGGCCATCATCGAATCCCCGCACCCCTCGCCGCTGTCGGCCAGCCGCGGGTTCTTCGGTTCCCGCCCGTTCTCACGCACGAATGATCTGCTCGCGCAGAAGGGGATCGCGCCCATCGACTGGGCGCTGCCGCCTCAGGACTGATCCGCCCCGGGCTCGGACTGTGCCTTCGTCGACACGGTCGGGATCTTCCCGGTCGTCGGGGTCTTCGCCGCACCCGACTGGACCGAATCCATCACGGCCGTCGACGGCTCATTGCTGCGCACCGAGGCGACGGTCTTCTCCGCCGAGCTGCGGCTCTTGAGGTTCTTCAGCGGCAGCGCCAGGTAGCTGCCGAGCACGGCGCCGACGGCCAGGGCGGCATTCGCGAGGATCGCGGTGAACAGTGAGGACAGTCCGACGGCGAAGGACACGTTCTCCGAATCCGAGGCGATCTGGTAGACGGCGGTGAAGATCGACAGACCCTGGAGCAGGGTGTAGATGCCGGGAATCATGAGCACGATCGCCGGTGCCCCCAGCCGCAGAGCCAAGGGCCTCGAGAGGAATCCGGTGACGGTGGCGGCGAGGAGACTCGCGAGCACATTGTCGATGTGCAGCAGCGTCAGCGTCATCATCGTGATGTGCGAGGCCAGACCGACCAGGGCGGCGGGCAGGATGAACCGACGCCGGGCCGACATCGCCACGGCACCGGACATCGACACCACGGCGGCGGCGACCATCGACAGGATCGCCGTGACCACGTGCGGACTCGTCTTCGGCACGAGGACTTCGATATGGCTGAGCCCGATCGCCTGTCCGCACACGACGCCCAAGGCGATGCCGGAGACGATGCCGGCCAAGGCCATGAACACGCCGACCACCCGCCCGGCCGCGGTGAGAGGGAAGTTCGTCAGCGCGTCCTGGACCGCCGAATACAGCGATTGGGTCGGCAGGAGCAGGACGATGCCGGCGGCCACGAGGTACTGCGGCGAGTTGATGATGCCGATATCGCCGGCGATCGTGGCGATGAGCGTCGCCGAGGCGGCCTGCGCCGCGGTGATGAAGAACGCCGGCAGATGGGTCCGGCCGAGCAGTTTGCCGAGCTGGAAGACGACGATGGCCATGACGATGCCCAAGGGCACCGCGACCGGTCCTCCTCCGAGCAGCAGGACGAGCGCACCGACCATGAGTCCCCAGGCGCCGGTGACGAACCATTGGGGAAACGGTCGCCGCTGAGACCGGATCGCGTCGAGGCGGCTGCGGGCGTCTTGGAATTCGAGACGACCGTCGACGAGGTCGGTGACGAGCTTGTGCACCGAGGCGAGCTTCGCGAAATGCGTGGACTCGCTCCGGTTGACCCGCATCACGGTCATGAGTCGGCCGTCGGAGGTCGAATAGTGCACGACCAGGGTGTTCGAGGTCAGGTCCACCTCGACGGTGGCCAGACCGCACGCGGTGCAGGCGGCGATCACGGAGACTTCGACATCACTGGTGCCGGCGCCGGCGCGCATCATCATCGCCGCGATGTCGGCGGCGAGGTCGAGGACCATCCTCGCTTCGTCCTCGCTCGGTTCGGTCGCCTGCACCGGTGCCTGGTACGGGGTGCCTTTGAGCGCGGTGACGATCGGCACCGGCTGCGTATTCGTCGTCGTGCCGGAGACGAGTTTGCCGACCGTGCGCCGGGCGACTCGCTGGGCGATCCGCTGAGACGCACCGAGGTGGTCGGTGCGCGGCTTGGACCGTCCGCTGCTGCGGTTCGATTTCGCGGCTTTCGCGGCCGCGGCCTTCGCAATGTCCTCGGGCAGGGGTTCCGGCGAGGATTCCCGCAGTTCGGCCAGGCGCTGCAGACGGGTGCGTTCGAGCAGCTCCCGCAGGGCATGGGATCCGGCCTCCGGGTTGCCGGCGACTACCGGAGACGGCGACGACCCGCGGACGGGACCGGGCGCGGTCGGTTCATCGACCCGCACCTCGGCGGTGGTGGCGTCTTCGAGATTCTCGTCGCTCACGGCTCGCAGATGAGTGTCGGGCCGTGTGGGTCGGCGACGTTCGCGGTTCCCGTCCCGGCGTCGAAGTCGAAGACTCGGCGACCGGAGACGAACACGGTCTCGGCACGCGAGTCGAGGTCGAGCGGGTCGCCCGACCAGATGACGATATCGGCGTCGCGGCCGACGGCCAGGGACCCGAGACGGTCTTCGAGTCCGAACATCGCGGCCGGGTTGATCGTCAGGGCTTCGATGGCGACGACCGGGTCGAGTCCTTCCTTCACGGCCAGCGCGGCCTCGTGGATGAGGAAGTTGATCGGGATGACCGGGTGGTCGGTGGTCAGGGCGATGCGCACCCCGGCCCTGGCCAGGGCCGCTGCGGTGGCCAGGGTGCGGTCGCGCAGTTCGACCTTCGAACGCGAGGTCATCAGGGGGCCGAGGATGACGTCGATGCCCTTGGCGGCGATGTAGTCGGCGATCTTGTGGCCTTCGGTGCCGTGGTTGATGATCAGGCGGTACCCGAATTCCTCGGACAGGCGGATGGCCGTGGCGATGTCGTCGGCACGGTGGCAGTGCTGGTCCAGGGCGAGTTTTCCGTCGAGGATGTCGGCCAGGGTCTCCTTGACCAGATCACGGTCGAACGGTGTGCCCTCCGCTTCGGCGTGGGCGCGTTTGGCCTGGTAGTTGCGGGCGTCGACGAAGGCGTCGCGGAGGATCTTCGCGGTGCCCATCCTCGTCGAGGGGGTCGTCTTCTTCTCTCCGTAGACGCGTTTCGGATTCTCCCCGAGTGCGGACTTCACGGACAGGTCTTCGCTGATGAGCATCTCGTCGACGATGCGTCCCCAGGTCTTGACGAAGGCGGTGCGGCCGCCGATGGGGTTGCCGGACCCGGGTTTGATGAGGGCGGAGGTGACGCCGCCGCGCAGGGCGTCCTTGAACCCGAGTTCGGTGGGATCGATCCCGTCGAGAGCGCGCAGACCGGCCCCGTTGGGATCGGTCATCTCGTTCGTGTCATCACCGGACCAGCCTTCGCCGTCCTCATGCACGCCGAGGTGGCCGTGGGCTTCGATGAAACCGGGCAGGACCCAGCGTCCTCCGGCATCGATGACCTCGGTGTCCGACGGCAGGTCGGCGGTGTCGACGGAACCGGCGACCACCTCGGCGATGCGGCCGTCGGTGACGGTGAGCGTACCCGATTCGATCGCCTCGGCGCGGTGCCCGTGCGCATCGGCGACGGGCACGATCCGTGCGTTGGTGATCACGAGATCTGTGGCGGCGGGGACCGGAACCGAACGGTACATTGTGCTCCTAGCAATGGGGACGGCGGCGTCGTCTGGCTGCGGAAACGAGTCTACGCCACTTGACGTTTCGCTCGGGTCACTCCGCCGCCCTCGTGAGTGCCCCGCGTCAGCTCCGGCGTATAGTCTTGGACAATCGTTCGAAGAGAGAAGGTTCCCTGATGCTCGAGACCATCACCTCATACGTCGCTGTCGGAGATTCGTTCAGTGAAGGGCTGATGGATCCCGACCCGCGCGGGGATGATCGGTACCGCGGTTGGGCCGACCGTCTGGCGCTCATGCTCACCGAATCGTCGATCGGCAGCCCCGATGTCTCCTATGCCAATCTCGCGATCCGCGGTCGCCTGCTCGACCGCATCCTCGACGAGCAGGTGCCACGTGCGCTCGAGATGAAACCCGACCTTGTCAGTCTGTGCGGCGGCGGCAACGACTGCCTGCGCCCGAAGGCCGATATCGATGCTCTGGCAGCGAAGTACGAACGCGCCGTCATCGCCCTGCGGGAGGCCGGCATCGAGGTGCTCATGTGCAATGGCTTCGACACCGAGTTCAGCACCCCGCTCATCCGCGCGGTGCGCCCTCGCGTGGGCATCTACAACGCTCACCTGTGGTCGATCGCGCAGCGTCACGGCTGCCATATGGTCGATCTGTGGGGGCTGCGCTCGCTCTATGCTGTGGAGATGTGGGCCGACGACCGCATCCACCTCTCCCCCAAGGGGCATCACCTCGTGGCCGAGCAGGCCCTGGCCACACTCGAATCCGGACATTCGCTGCCGACCGAGGGCTTCGGCATTCCGGCCCGCCCGACACGGGCGATCCGCGAGGTCATGAGCGAAGAGTCCCGGTGGGCGCGGCAGTATCTGGGCCCGTGGGTCGGTCGGCGTCTGCGCGGAGAGTCCTCCGGTGACAAGCTCGACCCGAAGCTGGCCGAACTCACCCGCGTCGCCGATCTCATCGAGCGGGCACGCGACTCTGCCCGGGCCGACGACGTCGACGGGGCGAACGGGCCCGGCCACGCACAGGGATGAGCATCGAGGGCGAACGGATTCCCGCACTCGCGTCCGCCGGAGCCGAGCTCGCGCTCGCCGTGCGTGATTCGGGACCCCGCAGGACCGGCGCAGAGGCGGGCGCGGTCGAGTCGGAGATGAGCGTGCCGGCGTTCCGGTACTCCTACGGGGACTCCCCCGAACAGTTCGTCGAGGTCTATGGTGATCCGGCGACCGCCTCGGCGACGGTGGTCTTCGTCCACGGCGGCTACTTCCGCCCCCGCACGGATCTCGCCCACGCCCGCCCTCTCGCCCGTGCGCTGGCCGAGTCCGGGGTGCTCGTCGCCGCCGTCGAATACCGACGGATCGGCGGGCAGCCGCACCTGCTCGACGATGTCACCGCGGCCATCGACTCGGTGTGTGCCGCACTGCCGCGCTGGGGTGCCGGCGAGCAGGTGCGGGAGAACCTCATCGTGTCGGGCCATTCGGCCGGAGGCTGCCTCGTGCTGGCGTGGGCGTCGCACCTGCCCGCGACGGGACCGCGGATCCGTCTGCGGCCCCTGGCACCGGTGACCGATCTGCTGCGAGAGGTCGCCGGCCACCTCGGTGATGGGGCCGTGCTCGACTATATGGGGGTGCGGCCGGAAGAGGATCTCGAGGCGTATCTGCGTCACGATCCGCGGTCTCGGGTCGCACTCATCCCGACCCGGGTGAATGTGCATTCGATCCACGGGGATGCCGATGGGATCGTCGATGTCGAGTTCTCTCGCGTCTTCCCTGCCGCCCGGACCGAGCTGCCCGGAGCCAACCATGCCGATGTCATCGACCCCGAGTCACCCTACTTCGCGCAGGTGAGGGACCTTCTCCTCGAGTGAGGCCCGGCCCTCAGACTCCTTCGGGGCTGATTCCGGGGCCGTTCTCGATGCCGGTGCGGATCTCGAAGAGTTCGGGGAAGAAGGTGAGGTCGAGCGCCTTCTGCAGGAAGCCCACTCCGCTCGACCCGCCGGTTCCGCGTTTCATGCCGATGATCCGCAGCACCGTGCGCATGTGCCGGTAGCGCCAGAGTTGGAAGTTCTCCTCGAGATCGACGAGCTCTTCGCAGCTTTCGTATTCCTGCCAGTACTTCTGTGGGTTCTCATAGATGACCCGGAAGGTCTCGAGCAGCTCTTCGTCGAAGGTGTGCGCCACCGATGCGTCCCGATCGAGCAGTCGCTGCGGAACCGGGAGTCCGCGACGGGCGAGGCAGGCGAGGAACTCATCGTAGATGCTCGGCTCCTCAAGGTACCGCTCGAGCGTCGCACGCGCTTCGGGTTCGCCGTCGAAGACCGGCAGCATGGCTCGGTTCTTGTTGCCGAGCAGGAATTCCACTGCCCGGTACTGCCAGGATTGGAAACCGGAGGCCCGACCGAGGTGGTCGCGGAACCCGATGTACTCGCTGGGGGTGAGAGTCGCGAGGACCGACCACTGTTCGGTCAGGGTCTTCTGGATGTGTTTGACGCGGGCAATGCGCTTGAGCGCGGTCTGCAGCTCATCGGCGGCGATGAGCCGTCGGGCGTCGAGGAGTTCGTGGATGACGAGGCGGAACCACAGTTCGGCCGTCTGATGCTGGATGATGAAGAGCATCTCGTCGTGATGCTCGGGGCTGCTGACGGGGTGCTGAGCGCCGAGCAGACGATCGAGGTCGAGATAGGACCCGTAGGTCATCGTCTCCTTGAGGTCGGTGTGGACCCCGGCTTCGAGATCGCGGACGTTCTTCTCCGCCGTCGACCCGGCGGTGGGAGACTCGTTCGCTTCTGTCTGTGTGCGGGTGCGATCGTCAGTGGTCGTCCGGGCCTCGTCGCCCGGAGCGGAATTCGAATCGGTCATGGGTTCCAGCATAGGGCTCAGCCGGGTCGCCGCCTCTGCGGTTCGGTGACCTCGCGGACCTCGTCGATGAGTCGCTGCCATTCCTGCGGCATCTGCCCTTCGCCGAATCGGACGGAACCGTACCGGCTCTCGATGAGGTAGGCGAAGCGGTCGGCTCCGGCCGGTGGCGCACCGGACTCAGCTTGCGACCACGGCAGTTCGGCGACCGTGCGGCCGAGGTCCTCTCGACGACTGCTCGCATCGATATCGACCTCCCACACGAGCAGCATGCCGCCGATCCCGCCCGTGCGTTCGACGAGCAGGCGACCATAACCGTCGTCTCGCCCGTGCACAGGTTCGCTCGCGTCCCCGCGGTCGCCCCCTGCCGGGCCTCCGGCCGCGGCATCGGCCTCGCTGTCCATCACCAGCTGCTCCCTTGGTTTCCCCTGGCCGAGGCCGCGTGGGAGATGCCGACTGCTTCCCATCCGGCAACGACCGCATCGTGTACGTCGGATCCGGCACCGAACTGGTCGGCCGCCTCGGCGATGGTGAGCTGGGCGAAACCGGCGAAATCGGTCTGCTTCGTGATCTCGGACCCCGTGAGGACCGAGTACCAGACCTGTCCGGCGCTCTCCCAGGCGGAACCGCCGATGCTCGTCGCCGCGAGCGCGAAGGCACGGTTCGGGATGCCGGAGTTGAGGTGGACCCCGCCGTTGTCGGAATCGGTGGTGACGAAGTCGTCCATGTGCGCGGGCTGCGGATCCCTGCCGAGGACATCGTCGTCATAGGCCGTGCCGGGTTCGATCATCGATCGCAGGGCTCGACCGGTCACCTCGGCGGTGAAGATCCCAGCGCCGATGAGCCAATCCGCGTCCTCGGCGTTCTGCCCGGCCGCATGCTGCTGGGTGAGGGCCCCGAAGACATCGGCGCAGTGTTCGTTGAGCGCTCCCGGCTGGCCGGAGTATTCGAGGTCGGCGGTGTGGCTGATGACCCCGTGGGAGAGCTCGTGGCCGATGATCGACACGGATCCGGTGAAACCGGTGAACACCTCGTCGTCGCCGTCGCCGAAGACCATGAGGCGGCCGTCGAAGAAGGCGTTGTCGTAGTCCTTGCCGTAGTGGACGCTGGCCATGAGGGGCATCCCCTGACCGTCGAGGGAGTCGCGGGAGAACGCTTCGGAGAACAGCGCATAGGCGGCGCCGAGGCCGTCGTAGGCCTCATTGACCGGCTCATCGCTCACCGGCGCTTCGCCTTCGGAGAGGACGAGGGTGCCGGGCAGGACCTCGGTGTTCTCGGCATCGTGGATGAGGCGCTGCAGCCCGGCCCGAGCCGGAGCGGCGAGCGCGGCCTCATCCTTGTCGAGGTCGGCCGGAGGGGTGTAGCGCAGACCGGCCAGGCGGAGGTTCCGGCAGCTCTCGTCGGACATCCGGCAGCTGCGGGCTGCGGCGGCGGCCCTCGGGAAGCGCTGGGTTCCACGCTCGGCGATGGCGTCGAGGAGGTAGGGCGGGATCACGCTGCGGATGCTGACGGCTCTGTGAGAGATCATGATTCCAGCGTCCCACGTTCGGCACGGATTCGGTAGGGCACGGTCCGCTCTGAGGACGGGGCGAATGCCTCGTGCGAGGGAGCGCTCCGCACAGGGCGGGGTCTCCGTCGGAAAACGATGGTCGGAAAATGATGCAAACAAAGTATTGCAAAGCTTTCTTTGCAAGAGTATCTTTGCATTATGAGCGAGGAGATCACCCACCCCAACGGCGTCCGCGAGATCAGCACCTCAGCCCTCAAGGGCCTGGCGCATCCCCTGCGGATGGCGATCTACGATGCCCTGTCGGCGCTGGGGCCGCAGACGGCGACGACTCTGGCCAAGCGCCTCGGCGAATCATCCGGCTCGACGAGCTATCACCTGCGTCAGCTCGCTCGGCATCGCCTCATCCGTGAGGTCGAAGGCGAGGCGGGCGGCCGCGAGAAGTGGTGGGAGAGGATTCCCGGAGCCATGCGGGTCCCCGGTCCCGAAAGCGACTTGGATCCCTCGACCCGGACCGCTTCCCAGTACGTCAATCGGGAGCTCGTGCGCAATATGCACCGCAATTTCGAGGCCTTCGTCGACGCCGCCTACGACCAGCAGCGGATGCCGACGGCATGGGTCGAAGCCGCCGTCAGCGACACGAGCAACCTGCGCCTGACGAAGGAGCAGCTGTCGGAGATCGCCGCCGAATTCGAGAGGACCACCATGGCGCTCATCAATCGCTATCGCGGCCGCAATGATCCCGGCTCCCGCCCGGTGCAGGTCCAGTTCAACGCCTTCCCCCTGATCGATGGAGAGGAATCCCCATCATGAGCACGCTCACCGCCCCCAACCGCCCAACATTTGCCGCACACCACCGCCGCATCGTCGAACGCACGGTCACGGTGACCCGTGAACTCGTCATCGACAGCGGTGAGGACACGAGCACCGAAGCCACCGGCCTCGACCGCGTGCTCCTGCGCCTGGCGCTGTGGATGATCGAACGCCGCCGCATCCGCGCCCTGAGACCCCGCGTCGACTCCGCAGAGATGTCGCGCCGTGTCGATGCCGCCAAGCAGATCCACCTCGACCGGTACCACGGCCTGCCGTTCTGAGTCGGGCCCGGCCGAGCCCGCGGGCCCGGCTCAGCCCGCGGCCGCCTCGGTGCCGTCGGGCGCCTCGGTGCCATCAGCCGCCTCGGTGCCGTCGGCCGGGTTCGCGCCCGGGTCGGGGTCGTCCTTCGGCGGGCAGACGACGAGGACGGCGACGATGGCGATCATGAACAGGGTCGTGAGGAACGTCGGGATCGGGATGATCGGGTCGAGGAGGACGAGGACGGCGCACACGGGCACGGCGAGGTTGATCACCCAGTGGGCGCTGGCACGGATCGCAAGCAGCCACACCCCGAGGACGAACAGGACGATCGGCACGGAGACGGTGAAGGTCGCCGCCACCGGATCGAGCGCGCTGACTCCCAGCTGGGAGTCGACCTCGATGCCGACCCCGGCGGAGAACGCACCGGCCGCGGCGAAGATGAGGTAGTGGCCGTAGCCGTAGGTCAGAGCCGCGGGCAGTCCGGTGAGCATCCGATGGTGCGGCGGCCAGAAATAGATCCACCACAGGGCCGCGGTGACGATCAGGCAGAGCACGCCCAAGGAGATGAGCGGCGCGAGCTCGGCGACCTCGGAGAAGGCTCCGAACACTGCGTTCGCCGAGGCGAGGAGGGATTCGCCGATGACGATGATCGTGAAGCAGCCGTAGCGGTCGGCGATGTGCTCCGGGTGAAGCGGAGTCGTCCCGCGGGTCTCGGCGACGACGGGGATCGCGAGCTCGAAGACGATGAGGCAGATCAGCACCGCGGTCGGGAGCGTCCCGATGACGGCTCCCGATGCGGTGGGAATGAACAACCACGCCACCCACAGCACCTGCGCCACGGCGATCCCGCCGACATAGACCAGCGTGGTCGGCCGTGCGGGACCGGCCCGCCGTGATGCCCGCAGCCATTGCGAGATCATCACCACGCGCATGAGCACATAACCGGCGACGAGCAAGTGCAGATCCCCGTGGGCGAAGACCGGTTCGATCCCGGCGGCAAGCACGAGCACCCCGGCCATCTGCACGATCGTGAGCACCCGGTAGGCCCAGTCGTCGACGTCGAACGAGGTTGCGAACCACGTGAAGTTCATCCACGCCCACCAGATCGCAAAGAACACGAGCAGGTACTTTCCCACCCCCTCACCGAGGTGGCCCGCCGTGACCGCGTCCCGCAGGTGAGCCGAGGCGATGGAGACGGCGATGACGAAGACGAGGTCGAAGAACAGTTCGAGCGAACTCGCCGCCCGGCCCGGTTCGTTCGGGTCACGGGGGTGCATCGGCATGAGACGGAAGCGCGGCGGCGCCTTTTCTGCCCCCGGTGCGGTCGGCGTGGCCATCGGTCCTCCAGACGGTCGGTCGCGGTGCCCGTACAGTCTACGACCGAGCGAATGTCGTGGACGCGGCCTGCCTCGTCTGTGGCCTCAACTAAGCTTGTGGCGTGCTCAAACCCATCCTGTGGCCGGTGCTCGTGCCGTTTGCGCTCTTCGCCGTCGGCTTGGGTGCGATCATGCCGATCCTCGTCCTCGGTGCACTGTCGCTGGGCTCGACGCAGGCGTTCGCCGCGGCCATCGTCGGCATCATGGGGGCTGTGTCCTTGACGGCCACGGTGCCGGCCGGAATCCTCATCGACCGCCTCGGCGATTTCCGGGCCATGGCCGTGTCCACGGCGGCCGCGATCCTCGTCCTCAGCGCCATTGTGGCGGCCTTCATCTGGGAGTCCCCGGCCTCGCTGCTCGTCTACACGGTCGCGCTCATGCTCTTCGGTCCCGTCTCCGACGTGTGGAGTCTGGCCCGGCAGGCGGTCGTCGCCGAGGTGATGCCGTCGGCCGACCTCGCGAAGGCGATGACCGCGCTCGGCGGGACTCAGCGGGTGGGCAACCTCATCGGACCGATGATCGGTGCCGGCCTCATGCTCGTCTTCCCCATCTGGTCGGTGTTCGTCTTCTCCGCCCTCTCCGCCGTCGCCGCAATCGTCATCATGGCCCTGCCGATCGCGCAGATCCCCGGATTCGACGATCGTCCCGCTCCCGCCTCGGCAGGTGATTCCGGCCCCGAGGCGGCCCCCACCTCGGCATCGGCCGAACCGGGCGACCACGATGGGCCCTCAGCCGCCTCGGCGACCGGATCCGGACGGGGGAAGGGCCCGAAGAAGGATCGCCGCCCACCCGGGGAGGTGCGGTGGAAGTCGGTGGTGCTCGTGGGCATCACGATCATCACGCTCGCGGCCGCCCGTGCCGCCCAGCCCGTGGTCATCCAGCTGTGGGGCGTCGAGATCGGACTCCACAAATCGTCGATCTCCCTGGTCATCGCCTTCGGTGCCGGGCTCGAGCTCATCGTCATGTTCCTCGGCGCCTACATCAAGGATCACCTCGGTCGGGTCGCGACCCTCGTCGCCTGCCTGAGCATCTTCGGCACCGGGTTCGTCGTCATGGTCGCGGTGCCCGATCTGACCGGAATGGTCATCGCCGCAGCCGTCATGGCCTTCGGCAACGGTCTCGGCGCGGGGGTGAACATGACGATCGGTGCGGACCTGTCCCCGGCGGTCGGGCGGCCTCGGTTCCTCGGCATCTGGGCGATCTTCAACAACGGCGGCAAGCTCGGCGGACCGACGCTGCTCTCACTCATCATCACTGTGACCACCCTGCGGTTCGGGGTGCTCTTCCCGGGACTGCTCGCCTTCCTCGGCGCGGCGTGGATCCTCATCTGGGCCCGCCAGGTCGGGCTGCCCGGAAGGCGGCGCCTCGACCCGCCCCGCAGGGGCTGAACCCGGCCACGGCACCGCGTTCGGTGAACGGACTAGGCTGGTGGTGACCGATTCGACGAAGTTCGGCTGAGAGCCCGAACAGGATCAGGAGAGTCATCGATGGAAGCACTGGACGTCGGTGGATATGTGCTGGTGAGCCTGGCCGCACTCGTCTTCCTCTTCCTGCAGTCGTGGTTCGCCGCCACCGTGGTCCGACGCGTCGTCGGCGTTCCCACCGGCTGGCCCCGCACGCTGGCCGTCGGCCTCGTCATGAGCGCCGTCGTGGCCGTGACCGTCCAGTACCTCTATCGGGCCGGCACCGGCCAGAACGTCAGCGGCCTCGACGTCTCCCCCGGAGTGGCGATGCTGTTCATGGTGCTCGCCCTCGGCTGGATCTTCGCCCTGGGCGTCGGCGCCCTCGTCATGCTCGAAGCGGCCTTCCCCACCGGATCCCTGCCCGGCCCGCAGTCGCTGTTCTTCGGGTGGAAGTCCCGCCGTCGCCGCGCCCGCCGCTATGCCCAGGTCGTCTCCATTGCCGTCAGGCACGGGCTCGGTTCCCAGCTGCGCGGCTTCGGCGGGGATTCGCCGGGCCGGGAGGTCAAGACCGCGCGGGCGCTCAAGGAATCCCTCGCCGAAGCGGGGGTGACCTTCGTCAAGCTCGGACAGATGCTCTCAACCCGCCGAGACATCCTCCCGCCCGTGTTCGTCCGTGAACTCGAGACCCTGCAGACGCAGGTCACCCCGGAACCCTGGTCGGTCATCGAACCGGCCATCGAAGAGCGGCTCGGCCGACCGATCCGCGAAGTCATCGCGCACATCAGTCCCACTCCCCTGGCGGCCGCCTCGGTGGCACAGGTGCATGAGGCGACACTGCTCGACGGCACGGAGGTCATCGTCAAGGTGCAGCGGCCGAAGGCGCTCAACCAGGTCACGCAGGACCTCGACATCATCCTGAGGCTGGCGGCATGGCTGAACAAGACCACGACCTGGGGCCGGGATCTGGGGGTGAAGTCGCTGGCAGCGGGGTTCGCGAATACGCTCGAAGAGGAGCTCGACTATCGGATCGAGCTGGACAACATGGCCAGCATCGAGGCCTCGCTCAAACGGTCGGGGAAGTTCGACGTCACCGTCCCACACGGCTACCCGCAGCTCAGCGGCGAACGCCTGCTGATCATGGACCGGCTGCCCGGTCAGCCGGTATCACGAGCTGGGGAGCTGCTGAGCGGACTCAGCGATGCCGAGCGATCCCGGTTGGCGACGACGCTGCTGGGAGCCACGCTCGAGCAGATCATCGGTGACGGGATCTTCCACGCCGATCTGCACGCCGGGAACATCTTCATCACCCCCGACGGGAAACTGGGACTTCTCGACTTCGGTGCCGTCGGTCGACTCGATCCGGGCACGCAGACGTCTCTGGGCCTCATGCTCTATTCGATCGATCAGAACGACAGCGCTGGAGCCACCGACTCACTCATCGAACTGCTCGGACGACCCGACGGGCTCGATGACCGAGAGGTCGAACGCGCCGTCGGCGAACTCCTCCTGCGCTACGGCGGAGGCACCCGTGCGACACAGGGGCAGAAGCTCTTCGACGACCTGTTCAATCTCGTGCTCGCGCATCGGTTCTCCGTGCCGGCGCCGATCAGCGCCGCTTTCCGGGCGATGGCCTCCGTGGAGGGAGCGCTGCTGACGATCGATCCGAATTTCGACGTCGTCGCCGTGTCCCGGCAGGAGGGCAACAGGCTCGTGAGGTCGAAGCTCAAAGGCACGAAGATCACCGATGAGCTCCAGCGTCGGGCGCTGCAGCTGATGCCGATGATCGACCGAATGCCCCGCCGGATCAACAAGATCACCGAGGACCTCGAACGGGGCCGGTTCTCGATGAACATGCGTGTGCTCGAGAATCCCTCCGATCGCAGCTTCCTCACCAGCCTGTTCCAGCAGCTCATCGTCGCCGTCCTCGCCGGGGCCGCCGTGGTGGGAGCGATCATGCTCATCACCAGCAATGAGGGACCGCTGCTGACGAAGGACATCCGCCTGTATTCCTTCTTCGGCTTCGTGCTGCTCTTCGGCGGCTTCGTGCTGAGCATGCGATCGCTCATGCTCGTGTTCAAACGCGACGCGGACGAGTAGCGCGACGACTGCGCCTCGGCTCCTCCGTCCTCGACCGAGCTTTCGGACAGCGCCCTTCGGCACACGAACACGCACAAGCCCCGCGCTCCGCTGTTTCCAGCGGTGCGCGGGGCTTGTTCTGGTGGAGCCCCCTGTCAGACTCGAACTGACGACCTTCGCTTTACAAGAGCGGTGCTCTACCAACTGAGCTAAGGAGGCGTGCCGCAGACAGAGCGTCTGCGCCTACATGATAGTAGTCCATCGGCCGCGCCTGCCACAAAACCGCGGAGACGACGATGACCGGCCCCAGTTTCGGCCGGGCGGCCGGCCCCAGTTCCGGCCGGGCGGCCGGGCTAGGCTGGTCCCGGTCCGTGTCCCGTCCGGTCCCGGGCCGGAAGTCTCAGGCGATCAGCCCTTGAACTCTCCGGTCGCCTTGAGGATCTCGGCGGCCAGAGCCTGCGCGTCGCTGGTCTTGTCGGTGTGCTTGCCGTTGATGAGCACCCACGGGGTGGCTTCGACGCCGTCGTCCAGGGCATCCTGGCTCGACTTCTCGACGAACTTCTCGAAGCCCTTCTCGCTGACGCAGGACTTCACAGTCTGCTCGGAATCAGATGACAGCTTCTTCGAGGTGTCGACACCGGCCTTCTCGGCGACCTCGAGCAGCTCTTCGTCGCTGCGCCCGTCGCCGCCTTCTTCGGGCTGCTGAGCGTAGAGGGCGTCGAAGAGGTCCATGGCCTTCTCGGGCTGGCTGTCGATGGCACACGCCGCGAGGTTCGCCGCCCGGGTCGAGTACTCGTTGCCGCTGGACATGCGGTCGAGGAACGACACCGGCTTGTAGTTGACGACGATCGATCCCTCATCGGCGAGCTTCTTGAGCATCGACGAGTTGGTCTGCTCGAAGGCCTGGCATCCGGGGCACTGGAAGTCGAGGTAGACGGTGACCGTGGCAGCGTCCTTCTTCGCTCCGGCCTCGCTCGGCGCGGGCAGGTCCGAACTCTCACCTTCGGGCATCTTCAACGGCTGCACGAGTGCTTCGTCCTTGCCGACGGTGATTCCGTCGGCGATGTAGTTCTCGGGGTTCGCTGCAGGCTTGCTCTGCTGGAAGACGAGCACACCGACGACGGCAAGAACCGCGACGATGACGACGCCGATGCCGACGTAGAGGACCGTCTTTGCGGTTTTCTCCTTCTTCGCCTGATTCGCCGCGATCTGACGGGCGTTCGCGCGCGCCTTGTTCCGCTTATCGTCTCCGGAGCTGTTCTTCGCCATTGTTCCTCACGTTGGATCGTCTGACATCGGTGCGGCCTGGGGCCCGAACGGTTCGGGATGCCTTCCGCTCCCCGACGGCACCACTGTACCGAAACCCGTCGGGGACCGATTCCCAGAAATATTCAAGGTTCAACTACAACGTTCAACTGCCTGCCGCTCGGCGAGGGTGCCTCGGCTCAGCTCACACCGGGCCGGGCAGGTGATCGAAGGGGCTGATCGTCAGCGGCCACCAGGACATGGCCGCACCCGATTGAATGACCATCACGGCGAGGATCACGAGCAGCACGATCACGGCCAGAGCGATGAGACGTCCGAGCTGATTGCGGGTGGCGCCCGAGACCAGCAGCCGCGAACCGTAACGCAGACTCGACGCTCCAGGACCCACCCACAGCACGAGGGCGCCCGCGGCCCCGGCCGTCCACACCGACCACTGTTCGGAGGCTCCGCTGGGCACGACCCCGCCGATGTCGAGGCGAGTGAGCACGAGTGCGGCGGTGGCCGCGATCGCCGGCAGGATGACTGAGGCCACGGAGGTCAGGGCCGAGGCCAGGACAGCGCCCGGCGCCGAGGCGAGCGCCCGCCCGAATCCGCCCGTCTCCAATCCGCGGTCGAACCGATACCGCTGGACCTTCCGATCCAGACGCGTACCGGTGCGTGCGGCAACCGACCAGATGAGTGCGATGAGGCAGACGACCAGAGGGCTCAACGGCATGACGGCCACACCGAGCACGATGAGGCCGAAGACGACCCAACCGCCGCTGCGCACCCGCCGATAGGTCATCGGCATCCACGGTCGGCCACCGGGCTGCATCCCCTGACCGCCGGGCGCAATGCCCTGACCATCGGGTCCGCCGGGTCCGGTCCACGGACCCTGACCCTGCGGCTGCATCCCCTGACCGTTCGACCCGACGAAGCCCTGTGCCTGTCCGGGTGCCAGTCCCTGTCCGGGGTGGCCGCCCTGCCCGTGCTGGGCGAATCCGGACCGGCCGAGGTCGGCTCCGGCCAGCGGGGATTCCGGGCCGGCCTGGATATTTCCTTCGGGGCCGAGCGGCGCAGCGGTGCCCTGCTGGGGTTGGCCGGGCATCTGCCCGCCCCTGCCGAACTGGTCCGCCCCGTAGCCGGAGCCCGAATAGTTCGATGGTCGGCTGGCGCCGGGATACTGCGGCTGTCCGCCGGGAGTACCGGCGTACTGTCCTGGGTGCGGACCGCCCTGTCCCGCGACACCTGCGGCACCATACCCCGCGGCACCGCCCAGGGCCGCGCCGCCGGCGGCCGCCCCGGCCGCGCCGAATCCGGCGCCCGGCCCGTCATCGACCGCGGGCATGACAGCGGTTCCGCTCGGCGAACGCTGCACTCCCCCGCCGGCTCCTCCGCTGGGTCCCGATCCGAGCTGCGGCATCCGCCCGGATTCGATGTCGACGAGAGCGTCGAGGATCATCTGCCCCGACGGCCGTCGTTCGGGTTTCGGGTCGAGGCAGGCGGCGATGAGCGGAACGAAGTTCCTCGGTGCCCCGTCAAGATCGAATTTGCCCATGGCGACCCGACCGAGCACGGCTTCGAGGGGACCCGAACCATAGGGGTTGCGGCCGGTCGCGGCGAAGGCCATGGTCGCGGCCCACCCCCACCAGTCGGTCTTCTCGCTCGAGCTCTTGCCGTCGGCGATCTCCGGGGAGAGGTAGCCGGGTGTGCCCATGACGAGGCCGGTCGCGGTCACTCGCACTTCGTCGGCGACCTGCGCGATGCCGAAGTCGATGACCATCGGTTCGCCGTCCATGATCATCACGTTCGCGGGCTTGAGGTCGCGGTGGATGACGCCGGCCTCGTGGACGGCGTTGAGGGCGTCGAGGAGGGCGTGGCCGAAGTGGACGAGCTCATCCTCGGCGAAGGGGCCGTTGTCGCGGACGTCATCGGACAGGGTCTGCCCGTCAACGAATTCGGTGATGATGAACGGCTGCGCGGAGTCGAGCTCGGCGTCGAGGACCTCGGCGATGCGCGGGTGGCGGATGCGCCGCAGGGTCCGAGTTTCGCGGGCAAGGCGCTTGCGCGCGGTCTCGTCGTTGGCGATGTGAGGGTGCAGGACCTTGACCGCGACCGGGTTGTTTCCGCCGTCGACACCGAGGTAGACGACACCCATGCCGCCCGAGCCGAGCTCCTCGATGAGGCGGTAGCCCCCCAGTTCCTGTTCCATCACCTGGCCAAGCCTAGTCGAGCGAGTACAGTTCATTCCAAGGACCGACACAGGAGGAGGCGCAGATGAGCACCGTCAACTCTGCCGATTCACACACCGAAACCCAGTACGGAGACAGCGATTTCGTCGTGGTGGCCAACCGCCTTCCGGTTGATCGCGACCCCGAGGACGAAAGCCGAGGATGGCGCACCTCACCTGGGGGTTTGGTCACAGCGGTGGCTCCCGTGATGAAGGCCCAGGAGGGTGCGTGGATCGGGTGGACCGGGGTGCCGGATCAGGATTTCGACTCCTTCACCATTGATGGCATGCACCTGACCCCGGTGACCCTGACAAGTGAGGATGTCCGCAGGTATTACGAAGGGTTTTCCAACGCGACTCTGTGGCCGCTCTACCACGATGTCATCGTCCCGCCCGAGTTCCACCGCACATGGTGGGATGCGTATGTGCGGGTCAACGAGCGCTTCGCGCAGAAGGTCGCCGAGGTGGCTGCGGAGTCCGCGACCGTGTGGATCCATGACTATCAGCTCCAGCTCGTTCCGCTCATGGTTCGTCGTATGCGCCCCGATGTGGCCATCGGCTTCTTCAACCACATTCCGTTCCCGCCCTATGAGCTCTTCGCTCAGCTGCCGTGGCGGGACGAGATCCTGCGGGGCCTCCTCGGCGCCGATCTCGTCGGGTTCCAGCGTCCGGCGGATGCGGCGAACTTCCGCCGTGCGGTCCGTGGTCGGCTGAACTTCACGACGAAGGCCTCGACGGTCCTCGTGCCTGAGGGCGAATCCCTGGCCGCGCATGTCGTCCGCGCCGAAGCGTTCCCGATCTCGATCGACACCCCGTATCTCGAGCAGCTCGCCGAGGATCCCGACATCGTCGAACGGGCCCGGCAGATCCGCGAGGATGTCGGGAATCCGAAGGTCGTCATGCTCGGTGTCGACCGGATGGACTATACGAAGGGCATCCGGCACCGGCTCAAGGCCTATGGTGAGCTCATCGCCGAGGGCCGGCTCAACGTCGAGGATGTCGTGCTCATCCAGATCGCGACCCCGTCGCGGGAGCGGCTCGAGCAGTACAAGATCATCCGGCATGACGTCGAGCTCGCGGTCGGGCGGATCAACGGAGAACAGGCCGATGTCGGATCGATTCCCGTCCGCTACCTCCACCATTCCTATCCGCGCGATGAGATGACCGCGTTCTTCCTCGCCGCCGATGTCATGCTCGTGACCGCTCTGCGCGATGGGATGAACCTCGTCGCCAAGGAGTACGTGGCGTGCCGGAAGAACGATGACGGGGCGCTCGTGCTCTCCGAGTTCACGGGCGCGGCCGAGCAGCTCAAGGGGGCGGTGATGGTCAACCCGCACGACATCGGCAACCTCAAGGCCGGAATCCTCGAAGCCGTGGAGATGGATGAGAGGACGCGCACGCGGCGGATGCGGCAGATGCGACGGAAGGTCGATACGGACACCGTGAGTCTGTGGTCGAAGAACTTCCTCGCCGAGCTCGACCACATCAAACACAATCCCGAGGCCATCGTCCCCGACCGTCCCGTGGTGCAGAAGAGCCGGACCGCTCCCCCACCGGATACTCCGGCAGCGCCGTCGGATCGTGCGCAGCGGCCCGAGGACGCCGACTGGGTCTCCGAGATCTCCACCGCCCGCTAGAAGACACCTGGTGAGAATGGAAACGACAGTGCCCTCCCCTGCCCTGATGACCCCCGCCGAGGTGGATCTGCGTGAGCTCGTCAGCGCCGATTCGCTGCTCCTCGCCCTGGACTTCGACGGGGTGCTCGCTCCTCTGCAGGATGATCCGGAGACGTCCCGGATGGTGCCGGCTTCGGCCGCGGCCATCGCCGAGCTGGCCCGGCTGCCGCACACTCGGGTGGCCTTGGTCTCCGGCCGTGACATCGCGACCCTGCAGCGGCTGACGCAGGTGCCGGAAGCGGTGTGGATGATCGGCTCCCACGGCGCCGAAGCCGATTTCGGTGCGGGTTCCGAACTCGGCGCGGGTGCTCATCTCGACGTCGAGGCTGATGTCGGCGCGGGTTCAGCGCTCACTCGGTCCCCCGAGCTCACACCGCACGAGCAGGAGATGCTCGCGGCCATCGACGCGCACATCGCTGCCTTCGAACACGCCCTGCCCGAGGCGGGAGGCTTTTCCGATGTCCTCGTCGAGCGCAAACCCTATTCGCGCACGGTGCACACGCGCGGTGTCGCCCCCGAGGTCGCGGCGGCCCTGCACGAGCACGCCACCGAGGTCGCTGAGGAGTTCCCAGCCATCCGCGTCATCGAAGGCCACGACATCACCGAACTCGCGGTGAAGCAGGCGACGAAGGGCGACGGCATCCGGCTGCTCGCCCGCGCCGGGGCACCGAGTGCGATGGGCTACCTCGGCGATGATGTCACCGACGAAGACGCCTTCGCCGCCCTCGGCGAGCTCACGGCTCCCTCCTCGTCGCCTGCAGGCGCGGGCGAAGCTCAAGCGGACTCGGCACAGCCCGCCCTCGACGCCGGCCTGACCCTCAAGGTCGGGACCGCCGCGACCGCGGCCACCTGGCGGATCGCCGATCCCGCGGCCGTCGCCGAACTCCTCGGCCGCCTCGCTCGGGAACGTGCCGAGCACCTCGGTGCCGGTCGCCACTGAACTGGACTCACCGACCCAGGGTTCGAACCGCGGTCGGGCACGGCCGCCTCGGCGAGGGGCGGGTCCGATTCCGTCCGCCTGGGCGTCAGCGGCGCTGCGGGGGAACCGCGCTGGCGCGGAGCACAAGGTCGGGGTCGACCGTGTAGTCGACGTGCACGCGCTTCTCACCGGCGGCGATCATCGTCCGGATCTCATCGATCGCCGACTGCGCCACGGTCGTCCAGTCATAGACGACCTGCGACAGCGGGGGCTGAACGACGTCGGCGTCGGGAACGTCGCCGACCGTGAGCAGCGACAGGTCCCGGGGGACGTCGAGCTTGAGTCGCTGCGCGGCCTCGAGCAGACCGAACGACAGCGACGGAGCACAGGCGATGACGGCCGTGCAGCGCAGGTCGAGGAGCTCATCGGCGGCGGCGACACCGGCCATGGCACCGCCGGCGGCCTCGACGACGGGGGCCTGATCGCGGGTCGCGGGGATGTGGAGGATGCCGGCCATCGCCTTGCGGAATCCGGCGATGCGGGCCGGTGCCGCGGAGTCGCGCAGCACCGCCAGTCCGATGCGGCGGTGTCCGAGGTGGACGAGGTGAGCCACGGCGGTGTCGATGCCGCCGGTGGCGTCGAGGTAGATGCGAGAGATCCCGTCGTCGTGACGGGCGTTCGAGATGCGGATGAGCGGCAGTCCGCGTTCGCCGAGCATCCCGGCGAGCGCTCCGGCCGCCCCTCCGCCGACGACGATGGCGCCGGAGACCCTCGGACCGCCTTGGTCATCGCCGAGGATCGTATCGGCCAGAGCCGCATTGCGTTCGGCGATCGCCTCGACGTGGACGACGGCGATGCGCAGGGCGAACATCCGGTTCGTCAGGATCTCTGCCAGCCGCGAATAGGGGTCGACGTTGCCGGCGGAGACGGCGGGTTTGATGAGCGCGATGAGCGGCTCCCCGGTCCCGGCTCCCGCCGGCTGAGGACGTCCGATGTGCTGGGTCTCGGGACTGTGACCGGCGGCTCCGAGGATGGCCAGCGCCTGCTGCACCTTCGCCAGCGAGGCGGCTGAGACCGAGTCGGGGTCACGCAGGGCTCGGGAAGCGGTGGCCTTCGAGACTCCCGCGGCGCCGGCGATCTCGGAGAGGCGGACGTGCCGGTGTTCGGGCTGCGGCTGGCCCGGGTGGTGGCCGGTCATTGTCTGGCCGCCGTCGTCGAGGTGCGGGCGATGAGTCGCGGGCGGAAGACCGGAGGCACCGTCGGCAGTCCGGTCGGTGTGATGCGCAGGGTGTTGAGAGTCGCGGCGATCAGCGCATTCGACAGACCTTCGACGTCGAGACCGAGAACCGTGGCAGGAGGGCCGGTGAATTTCATCGTCGGGGAGTCGCCGAAGCCGACGACAGACATGTCCCGCGGCACCTGCAGATGCCGGTTGCGCAGTCCGTGCAGTGCCCCGTGCAGCTGCAGAGCGGATTGGACGATGACGGCGGTGCAGGTCGCATCCTTGAGTTCGAGGACGGCCCGGGATCCGCCGGAGAACGACTTCGGCACGCGGGCGATCCAGTCCTCGAGGTCGAGCCCGAGGTTCCTCGCCGGGTGCTCGGCACGGAAGCGGCGGATGAGCTGCACGGCGAGTTCGCCGCTGTCGTTGCAGATCAGCCCGATCCTCCGGTGCCCGATCGCTCGCAGATGTTCGAACGCCGTCGTCATCCCACCGCCGAGGTCGAGGCGGGCGGCGATGATATCGGCACTGCCGCGCCCGGACTCACTGCTGGGCTCACCGCCGGGGTCGTCGCCACCGGCTGCGGACTGTTCGTCGACCCGGATGCAGGGGATCTCGGTATGCAGACTCGTCAGGGTCGGGGTCACGAGAGCCACGGCACCGGCATCGATCGCCACTCGCAGCGGCTCCGGATCGGTCTCGACCAACGGGCGGGTGACGAGCAGATCATGATCCTGCAGGGCTTTGGCCACCCGGGTGCAGACCTGGACCTGCCAATGTTCGGGATTGCCCGGAGCGCTCACCGCCACAAGCCGCCTCGGCGCGTCATGGAGCAGGGTCGAACGCGAGTATCCGAGCTCGTTCATCGCCTCGAGGACCTTCGTCCGCGTCGCCGCGGCAACGGCATCGCGCCTGCCGAGGACGCGAGAGACCGTGGCCAGGGACACTCCCGCCCGGGCGGCGACCTCCTCCAGCGTGACCTTCATACCTTGCAGTCTACTTTCGGCCGATGTCTGCATCTGTGCACTGTGGTCGTGCTGAGAATCACTCTACGCTTTGTCGAATAGACTGAGCACCCGACCGATCCACCCCGTAGGATAAGGGTGACTGAGCATCCCCGCCAGGTCACCGACGACCAGCTGCTCACCGATTTACCCAAAGGAGGACGTATGTCAACGGTGTCGTTGAATGGCCTCAGTCATATCTACGAGAACACGACGTCCGAATCCGTACACCCCTTCAACCTCTTCGTCGACACCGGCGAATTCCTCGTCCTCTACGGTCCTTCCGGGTCGGGCAAATCGACGATCCTGAGGATGCTCCACGGGCTCGAGACCCCGAAGACGGGCACCATCCTCATCGACGGCGTCGACATCACCCATGCCGCCGTCAACGACCGCGACGTGACCCTGGCCCTGGAGAGCTACGCCCTCTACCCGCACATGAGCGTGCGCGACAACCTCGGCTTCGCCCTCCGGGTCGACGGACTGCCGGCCGAGGAGATCACAGACCGCGTCGAAACCGTGATGGACAAGATCGGCCTCACCGAGATCCTCGATTCCGTCCCCGGCGACCTCACCCAGCTGCAGCGGCAGACCGTGGCCCTGGCCCGGGCGGTCGTGCGCCGCCCGAAGGTGCTCATCATGGACGAGCCCGTGGTCAACCTCGTCCCCGAACAGCAGTCCGAGACGCTGGCGCTCATCAAGGAACTGCAGCAGGAATTCGGTCTGACCACCATCTACGCCACCTCCGACCTCGAGGACGCGAAGATCCTCGGCGATCGGATCGCCTTTCTCGACCGCGGTCGGCTCATCGGGGTGGAGACACCGGAACTCGCCGAGGCGATCGTGGCGTCGATCTCCGACACGGACTCCTGAACCGTGGCGGGCACCCCGACTCCCGGTGACTCCGCGGCCGGGACCGCCGCCGCGATCGCCCGTCCCCCTGCGCCGCAGATCCACACGATCCGGGATTCCAACCATGCCCAGCTGGCCGAACTGCCCTGGCATCTGCCCTTGGCCGACTGGCCGGAGACCCTGCTCGGCGGTCTGCCCCGCGGCATCTCCCGTCATGTCGTGCGCTATGTCGAGATCGGCGACGAGGTGCTCGCGATCAAGGAGACCGAGGACAAGCAGGCGGTGCGCGAATTCGACATCCTCGGTGCACTCGGCAACCTCGATGTCCCTCTCGTCGAACCCCGCGCCGTCGTCACCGGCCGCACCACCGCGTCCGGCCAGAAGCTCAACGGCGCACTCATCACCGCGTACCTCGAGTTTTCCCTGCCCTACCGTGCCCTCTTCTCCCGGGACCTCGCCCGGGACACCGGCGATCGCCTCGTCGACGCCCTGGCCGTGCTGCTGGCCCGCCTCCACCTGGTCGGCTTCTTCTGGGGTGATGTGTCCCTGTCGAACACACTCTTCCGCCGCGACGCCGACGCCTATGCCGCCTATGTCGTCGACGCCGAGACCGGGGAGCTGCACGATCAGCTCTCCGACGGGCAGCGGAACATGGATCTGCGGATCGCGCGGATGAATATCGCCGGAGACTTCCTCGATCTTCAGGCCGCGGGCCTCGTCGCCCCGGAGACCGACCCGCTGGCGGCCAGCGAACGCCTGTGCGAGTCCTACAACGCCCTGTGGGCGGAGCTGACCCGGGTCGAGGAGTTCAGCGTCAACGAACGCTGGCGCATCGACGAACGCATCCGCCGACTCAATGCCCTCGGCTTCGACCTCGGCGAGCTGACCGTGACGACCGATATCGACGGCATCAGCCTGCTCGTCGAACCGAAGATCGTCGAACCCAACCACCACTCCCGGCGTCTGCTGCGCCTGACCGGCATCGGCGCCAACGAGAACCAGGCCCGCGCGATGCTCAACGACCTCGATTCCTTCCGCTCCGCCCCGGAGATCGCCGAGGTCGACGAACTCGATGAATCCCAAGCCGCCCGCCGGTGGCTCGACGAGGTCTACAAACCGCTCATCCAGGCGATCCCGCAGAACCTCACCCGCAAGCTCGAGCCAGGTCAGATCTTCTACGAATTCGCCGAACACCGCCGCACCATGGCCCGCGCCCGCCAACGCGACATCCCGACGATGGAGGCCATCGCGTACTTCATCGTCGACTACCTGGCGAACCTGCCCGACGAGATCCGCTACGTCGACAGCAAGAAGTTCTGAACCCGCGCCGTTCCACAAGGTGAAACGACGAGGGCGGGGCCGCCTCGGCGGGCATACCTTGGAACTCGACGGAGGCGACGATGACGTCCCTCTCGCACCGATTCCGCCCTGGAAGGACCCCGATGACCACGAACGAGCTGATGCCCACGAACGAGACCAACCCGTCGATCACCTCCCTGTTCGACCTCAGCGGACGCACGGCCGTCGTCGTCGGGGCCGGATCCGGGCTGGGCCAAGCCAGCGCCATCGGCCTCGCCGATGCCGGTGCCCACGTCATCGCCGCCGACCTCAACCTCGGCGGCGCCGAGGACACCGCCGCGCTCATCTCCGCCCGCGGTGTCGGATCCGCTGAGGCCCGCGCCGTGGACATCACGGACACGGACTCCGTCGAATCTCTCGTCGCCGACCACGCCGATGCCCAGGCCCTCGTCGTCACCCCGGGGGCGAACGTGCGCAAACGCCTCACAGCGACCAGCGATGACGAGTTCGATCGGGTCATCGACATCAACCTCAAGGGCACGTACCGGCTGCTGCGCGGGTTCGGTCGGGAGATGGCGACCCGCGGTCGCGGCTCGATCGTCACCTACGCCTCGTTCCGGGCACTGGCCATCGAACCCGGACAGGGGCTCTACGCCGCGGCGAAGGCCGGTGTCGTGCAGCTGACGAAGACTCTCGCAAGCGAGCTCGGCGGGCAGGGTGTGCGCGTGAACGCGGTGCTGCCCGGACCCTTCGACACCCCGCTCACCCAGCAGATCAAGGCCGACGAGAGGTGGTGGGGCGCCTACGCGGACAAGACCGCACTGGGCCGGTGGGGACGCCTGCACGAAATCGCCGGGCCCGTCGTGTTCCTCGCCTCGGACGCCTCGAGCTACGTCACCGGCCATTCGCAGCTCGTCGACGGCGGGTGGATGGCACAGGACGGACGGTTCACCCCCGACGTCTGAGATCTCGCCCGTCGGGCTCGACGTCTGAGATCTCGCCGGTCGGGTTCGGCAAGCGTGGTTCCCGATCGTCGGGCTCGCGGTGTGAGATCCGCGACGATTCATGCCGCCGATGCCCGTGATCGCGGGGCTCCCACCCGAAGAGTCATGTATTTTTATGCAAAACTATGTATATGACCGTTTCGCCTGATCCATCCACCCCGCCGACGCCCACCCCCACCGGGGTGCTGCGGCAGCTGGGACGACGCAAATCGATCAGCGCCATGACCGCAGAAGCGCAGGCCGCAGCGGAGTCCGGTGAGTCCGGTGGTCTGCGTCGGACCTTCGGCGTCTTCCAGCTGACGATGATCAGCGTCGGCGCCACCTTGGGCACGGGAATCCTCGTCATCCTCGGCGAGGCCGTTCCCGTTGCGGGTCCCGCCGTCTGGCTGGCCTTCGTCCTCGCAGGACTCACGGCGCTGCTCTCGGCAGTCAGCTATGCCGAGATGGCGGGCATGGTTCCGGTGTCGGGATCGAGCTACTCGTACTCCTACGCCACCCTCGGCGAGGGTGTGGCCTGGGTCTGCGGCTGGTGTCTCGTGCTCGAATACGCGGTCTCCGTGGCCGCGGTCGCCGTCGGAGCCGCCGACTACGTCAATGAGACCCTGCGCGTCTTCGGTCTCGAGCTGCCGGCTGCGCTGACCACAGGACCCGGTCTGGCGGACAATCCCGGCGGGGTCATCAACGTCTCCGCGCTCGTCGTCGTGGCTCTGGCGACCGTGCTGCTCATGCGCGGTGCCCGAGAGTCCGGCATCGTCAACACGATCCTCGTCTTCGTCAAGCTCGGCATCCTCGTGTTCTTCGCCATCGTCGCCTTCACCGCTTTCAAGGCCGGCAACTTCGCTCCGATGCTGCCGATGGGCGCCGCCGGTGTCACCGCGGCCGCCTCGAGCGTGTTCTTCTCCTATATCGGCTTCGACGCCGCCTCGACAGCCGGTGAGGAGGCGAAGAACCCTCGGCGTGACCTGCCGCGGGCGATCATCTTCTCGATGCTCATCGTCACCTCGATGTACGTCCTCGTCGCCGTCACCGCGATCGGCGCCCGTCACTGGCAGTGGTTCGAGTCCGCACACGCCCCGCTGGTCCAGATCGTCGAAGAGATCACCGGGTCGAACATCGCCGTGCTCGTCTTCGCCGTGGCCGCGGTGCTCGCGATCTTCTCCGTGGTCATCACGGTCCTCTACGGGCAGTCGCGGATCCTGCTGACGATGTCCCGCGACGGAATGGTGCCGAAGATCTTCAGCCGCGTCTCCCAGCGCACCGGCACTCCCCTGGTCGGCACGCTCATCATCGGCGGACTCGTGGCGCTCACCGCGGCGTTCATCCCCCTCGGCGAACTCGCCGACGCCACGAGCATCGGCACGCTCTTCGCGTTCTGCCTCGTCAATCTCGCCGTCATCTACCTGCGCTTCAAGCGCCCCGATCTCGACCGGTCGTTCAAGGTCCCCTTCGGCCCGGTCGTGCCGGCGCTGGGTGCGCTGGCGTGTGCGTTCCTCATGGTCAACCTCGGCGGTCGGACCTGGATCGTCTTCGGCGTCTGGATGGCCGTCGGTGCGCTGGTCTACTTCACCTACAGTCGCCGCCATTCCGTCGTCGGGCAGCTGTCCGAGACCAGCTATCGCACCACCGTAAACTCCTAATTGCTACGTGACGGCGGCGCAGCAACCTCGCGCGAGGTTGCTGCGCCGCCGTCGGGTAGCAATGGGGAGGGTCAGGGGCGGCGGGAGCGGGCCACCTCGTAGAGGGAGACGGCCGCGGCGATGCCGGCGTTGAGCGACTCGGTGGTCGCGGCGATCGGGATCGACACGATCTGGTCGCACTTCTCCGAGATCAGACGCGAGAGCCCCTTGCCTTCGGAGCCGACGATGATGCACAGCGGGTCCCTGGTGAAAGTCAGCTCCGGCAGCTCGACGTCGCCGTCCATGTCGAGGCCGACGACGAAAACGCCTCGCTTCTTCAGCTCATCGATGGCCCGGGCGAGATTGACGACCTGGGCGACGCGGATCCGCGCGGCGGCTCCGGCCGAGGTCTTCCATGCCGCGGCCGTCATCGAGGCGGCGCGACGTTCGGGGATGATCACTCCGTGCCCGCCGAAGGCCGCGGTCGAACGCACGATCGCACCGAGGTTGCGCGGATCGGTCACGCCGTCCAGAGCCACCAGCAGCGGAGTCTCGGCGCGATCGGCCGCGTAGTCGAGCAGATCGGAGGGATCGGCGTAGTCATACGGCGGCACCTGCAGGGCGATGCCCTGGTGGATCGCGTCATCGGTGAGCCGGTCGAGATCGGGCTTGCTCGCCTCGAGCATCGAGATCCCCCGCTGTGTGGCCAGGGTGATGGCCTCACGGACCCGGTCATCGGAGTCGATGCGCCCGGACACGTACATCGCGGTGGCCGGAACGCCTTCACGCAGCGCTTCGAGCACCGAGTTGCGCCCCGCGACCATGTTCGGCCCGAGCTCCTTCTTCTTCCGCTTCGCCTGCGCCGAGGCGTTCGCGGACTTCCGGTGCTGCGCGGCCTTGTGTGCCTTGTGGTAGACGCGATCCTCGGCCTTGGGCGTCGGCCCTCTGCCGCGCAGGCTGCGCTTGTTCTTACCGCCCGACCCCTTGGTCGGACCCTTCTTCGAACCGCCGGAGCGGGGTGTGGAAGCCATGTGATTCCTATCGGATGCGTTGGGAGTCACGGGCCTGCGCCCATGACCGAAGTTCGTGGTCCTCAGCCCTCGCCGAGGTGGTAGCGGTAACCGTCGGCCGTGTCCTCGATGATGACGCCGGCCGCGGCGAGTTCGTCGCGGATGCCGTCCGCGGTGGCATAGTCCTTTGCCGCCTTCGCCTCGGCCCTCTTCTGCGCCATGGCGGCGACGAGGGAGTCAAGCGCGGATTCGGCCTTCGCATCGGCCGCAGATGCGGTCCATGCCTCGGCGCTGGGATTGACGCCGAGGATGTCGAGCATGAGTTCGACCTCAGCGACGACCGTCGCCAGACCCTCACAATCACCTCCGGCATCGAGAAGCTTCGCCCCCTCGGTGACGGTCGCGAAGACCACAGACAGGGCTCTGGGCACACCGAGGTCGTCATCGAGGGCCGCGGCGAACTCGACGGGAACGTCGACGCTGCGTCCGGCGTAGCCGTCGGTGACGTCCGGCAGCGCGGGGGCCTGCGCGCCGAGCGTCTGGCGGGCACGCTGGAGGAAGTTCTGCAGACGCTCGAGCGAAGCCGCCGAGCGTTCCATCGCCGTGGTCGAGAAGTCGAGGATCGACCGGTAACCAGCTCCCGTGAGGAAGTAGCGCACGGCCAACGGGCTGAAGCGTTCGAACAGATCGGAGGCGAAGACCGAGTTGCCCAGGGACTTCGACATCTTGTCCCCGCCGACGTTGAGCAGGCCCGAATGCATCCAGATGTTCGCGAAGCCGTCACCGGCCGCCCGCGACTGAGCGAGTTCGTTCTCATGGTGCGGGAAGCGCAGGTCGAGTCCGCCGCCGTGGATGTCGAAGTTCGACCCCAGGTACTTCGTCGACATGGCCGAGCATTCGATGTGCCAGCCCGGACGCCCCCGGCCCCAGGGTGAGGGCCAGGAGGCGGTGATCGGCTCGGATTCCTTGTGCGCCTTCCACAGTGCGAAGTCCCGGGCGTCCTTCTTCCCCCGCAGCTCGGCGCCCTCGGACAGCTCCATGTCCTCGAGCTTCTGGTTGGTCAGGGCACCGTATTCGCTCCACGAGGCGGCGTCGAAGTAGACATCGGCACTGCCGTCGAGTGCGGGGTAGGCATGACCGGCCTCGATGAGTCGGGAGATGAGTTCGATCATCTCGGTGATGTGCCCGGTCGCACGCGGTTCGCTGCTCGGCGGGAGCACGTCGAGTGCGTCGTAGGCGGCGGTGAAGGCCCGCTCGTACTTGAAAGCGTGAGCGAACCACTCACGACCCTCTTCGGTCGACTTCGAGAGGATCTTGTCGTCGATGTCGGTGACGTTGCGGACCATCGTCACCCGGTAGCCGCTGTAGAGCAGCCAGCGACGCAGGGTGTCGAACACCGCTGCAGACCTCAGGTGCCCGATGTGCGGTTCGCCCTGCACCGTGGCGCCGCAGACGTAGATCCCCACCTGACCGTCGCGGACGGGGCGCAGTTCTTCAGTCGTGCGGCTGGCAGTGTTGTAGAGCGAGATAGTCACGCCCACAAGTCTACCGGGCTTGGTCGCTTTCCCCGTTTTCCCGCATTCGATACCAGACTGTTATGCACATCACGTGATGTACAGCACATCGCACAGTGAATTCCCAGTAAAGTGGAATCATGCAATGAAGTCCGTTGCGGGAACCTTTCTCGTATAGCGGACTTCAGACGTGCCTGCCGGTCTCACAGATGAGACTGCGAAGGCGATCCCCGGTCTCGAAGATCCGCGATCGGTCAAGAAAGGACATCATGTCGACTAAGTCATCACCCCAGAGGGAGGTCTTCGTCTCCCGCTCCGCGTTCATCTTCGCGGCGATCGGATCGGCGATCGGCCTCGGCAACATCTGGCGCTTCCCGTACGTCACCTATGACAACGGCGGCGGCGCCTTCATCATCCCCTACCTGGTCGCACTGCTGACTGCGGGCATCCCTCTCCTCTTCTTCTACTACGCCATGGGCCACCGTGCCCGGGGATCGGCTCCGCTGGCCTTCCGCATGACGCACAGAGCGGCCGAGCCCATCGGCTGGTTCGCCACCGGTGTGGCCATCATCATCGGCATCTACTATGCGGCGATCATCGGCTGGGCCGGTTCCTTCATGTTCTTCTCCCTCGGCGAGTCCTGGGGAGACGACGCGGAGGGGTTCTTCTTCACCGACTACCTCCAGATGGGCGACCCGGGCATCTCGTTCGATTTCGTTCCCGGAGTGCTCATTCCGCTCATCATCGTGTGGGTCGTCGTCCTGGGCATCCTCCTCCTGGGTGTGCAGAACGGCATCGCGGCCTTCTCGAAGATCTTCATCCCGCTGCTCATCGTCCTGTTCCTCGCCCTGGTCATCCGCTCGCTGTTCCTGCCCGGTGCTGTCGACGGCCTCAACGCTCTGTTCACCCCGGACTTCGCAGCATTGGGCGACCCAGGAGTGTGGATCGCGGCCTATGGTCAGATCTTCTTCTCCCTGTCGATCGGCTTCGGCATCATGATCACTTATGCCTCGTACCTGAAGAAGAAGACGAACCTCACCGGCGCCGGCCTCGTCGTGGGCTTCTCGAACTCCGCGTTCGAGATCCTCGCCGGCATCGGCATCTTCGCCGCACTCGGCTTCATGGCCACAGCGCAGGGCGTAGCGGTCGGCGATGTGGCGACCGACGGCATCGGACTGGCTTTCGTCGGCTTCCCGACGCTGATCTCCGAGATGCCCGGCGGAGCGATCTTCGGGTTCGTGTTCTTCGCCTGCCTCGTGTTCGCGGGACTGACCTCGCTCATCTCGATCGTCCAGGTGCCGATCCAGGCCCTGCGAGAGAAGTTCGGCGTCGGCAACAAGGCTTCGACGATCTGGGTCGGCGGAGGAATGGCGGTCATCTCGCTGCTGCTTATGCCCACGATCACCGGCCTCTACGCCCTCGACACCATGGATGCGTTCGCCAACAACATCGGCATCGTCGGCTCGGCCATCCTCGCCATCGTCGTCGTCTGCTGGATGCTGCGCATGATGCCGAAGCTCAGCGGTCACCTCAATGCGGTCTCGAGCTTCAAGCTCGGCATCACCTGGATGATCCTCATCTCGATCACCGGGCTCGTCCTCCTCTACATGCTCATCTCGCAGATCATCAACTACGCGACGAACGGCTACGAGGACTATCCGGCGCTGATCACCGGCACGTACGGCTGGGGCATGATCGCCCTCCTCGTCGTGGCAGCGATCATCCTCTCGGTCGTGAAATGGCCGAAGAAGACACTGGAGGACATGGACGTCGCGATCGCCGACTCTGTGGCCAATGAGAAGACCGAAGACAACAAGGGAGCACTGTAATGGGCACGTCAGCAATCGTCATGATGATCATCGCCATCGTCACCGTCTGGGGCGGCCTCGGCGCTGCGATCCTGCATCTGCGCAAGCACCCGGACGAAGGATGATCCGACTCGGATGACCGCCCAGCGGTGATCCGACGGCCAAGGCGGTTCGATGCTCTGCGCATCGGACCGCCTTCGTCGTCTGCGCCCGCCTCGGCCGAGCCCTCCCGGCCCCAGCCCTCCCCGCCCCAGCATCCGCCGATCTTCCCGACTCCAAGGCACGCAGGACCGAAGCGCTGCCGTCGGCAGGGATCTGCCCGCTCAGGGTCCGGACACACTGGTCGGACACAGCCTGCCTGGTTAGGGTGGACGTGTACGCACTCAGCGCCGGGGCCGACTGCGGCTGAACGCGGCAGCATGCCCCGCGATTGAAGACTCAAACCACGACAGAAGGAGACGCAATGCCACAGACCGTCAAGGGCGTCATCTCCCGCAGCAAGGGAGCGCCCGTCGAGCTCACCGACATCGTCATCCCCGATCCGGGCCCGGGCGAGGTCATCGTCGACGTGAAGTCCTGCGGCGTCTGCCACACGGATTTCCACTACCGGGAGGGCGGCATCAGCGATGACTACCCGTTCCTGCTCGGCCACGAGTCCGCCGGGGTCGTCTCCGAGATCGGCGAAGGCGTGACGAACGTCGCCGTCGGCGATTTCGTCATCCTCAACTGGCGCGCCATCTGCGGCGACTGCCGCGCCTGCAAGCGGGGCGAGCCCTGGTACTGCTTCGCCACCCACAATGCTTCGCAGAAGATGACTCTGCCCGACGGCACCGAGCTCGAGGCGGCTCTGGGCATCGGCTCCTTCGCCGAGAAGACGCTCGTCGCCGCAGGCCAGTGCACGAAGGTCCCCGAGGCGGATCCCGCCGTCGTCGGTCTGCTCGGCTGCGGCATGATGGCCGGCATCGGCGCGGCGATCAACACCGGTGAGGTCACTCGCGGCAAGACCGTGGCTGTGATCGGCGCCGGTGGAGTCGGCTGCGCTGCGATCGCCGGTTCGGCCCTGGCCGGAGCGAACACGATCATCGCCCTCGACATCGATGTGAAGAAGCTGTCCTGGGCGAAGGATCTCGGTGCCACCGATACCGTGGACACGAAGGGCATGAGCGAGGACGAGGTCGTCACTGCGATCCAGGAGCGCACCGGAGGCTTCGGCGCCGATGTCGTCATCGACGCCGTCGGACTCCCCGCCACCTGGCGTCAGGCGTTCTACGGTCGTGACCTCGCCGGCACCGTCGTCCTCGTCGGTGTGCCGACGCCGGAGATGGAGCTGACGGTTCCGCTGCTCGACGTGTTCGGTCGCGGCGGCAAGCTCAAGTCCTCCTGGTACGGTGATTGCCTGCCCGACCGCGACTTCCCGATGCTCGTCGACCTCTACCAGCAGGGTCGCCTGCCGCTGGAGAAGTTCGTGTCCGAACGGATCAGCATCGGCGACGTCGAGGCGGCATTCGACAAGATGGCCCAGGGCCAAGTCCTACGATCGGTGGTGGAACTCTGATGACTGCTATTGAACATCTCGTCACTTCGGGAACCTTCTCCCTCGACGGCGAAACCTTCGACGTCGACAACAACGTGTGGATCATCGGCGATGACTCCGAGGTCATCGTCATCGATCCCGCCCATGACGTCGATGCGATCGCCGAGGCGGTCGGATCCAGAGACGTCAAGGCCGTCCTGCTCACGCACGGTCACGACGATCATGTCGGAGTCGTCCGCGATTTCGCGCAGCGGGTCGGCAATCCCACCGTGTACCTCAACCCCGAGGACTACGTGCTGTGGGACATGACCTATGACAACTACCGCCCCGACGGCCAGATCGCCCACGGCGACACCTGGACCGTCGGCGGCGTCCGCCTCAAGGCGCTGCACACTCCGGGCCACTCCCCCGGTTCGACGTGCTTCTTCGTCGAGACCGGTCTGCCCGCTCCCGCCTCGGCCGGGGCAGGACGGGCCGTCGGTCCGGTGCTGTTCGCCGGAGACACCCTGTTCAACGGAGGCCCCGGAGCCACCGGGCGGTCGCACTCGAGCTTCGAGACGATCATCGAATCGATCCGCGATGTGCTCTTCCCGCTGCCCGAGGCGACCGTCGTGCTCACCGGCCACGGTGAGTCGACGTCGATCGGTGCCGAACGTCCGGCACTCGACGATTGGATCAAACGCGGTCACTGAGGGGCTCGGTCTCGCTGAGGGCCTTGGTCCCAGTGAGAGTCCTGGTCACTGAGAGTCCTTGAGGCTCTTGCCGCAGCACTGAAGGATGGACGCGGGTCGCGCCCCCTGACGGGGTGCGACCCGCTTCTGCGTGTTCCGGCTCCGACGGCTAGACTCGTCGGGTGCCCGAATCACAGTCTCCACAGTCCGCCGGTGCAGCGTCAGCCCCGGCCTCCGCCGCCGCGTCCACCGGTCTCAAGGCGGGGATGAAGCCCCGTCATCTGGTGATGATGAGTCTCGGTTCGGCGATCGGTGCCGGTCTCTTCGTCGGCTCCGGTGCCGGAGTGCAGGCGGCCGGTCCGGCCGTGCTCATCTCCTATGTCGTCGCCGGCCTCATCGTCATCTTCGTCATGCGGGCCCTGGGTGAACTCGTCGCCGCCGACCCGAACCCGGGTGCCTTCTCCCACTATGCGGGCAAGGCCATGGGTCCGGCAGCGGCCTTCGCCGTCGGTGCCCTGTGGTGGGTGCAGCTGTGCCTCGTCGTCGCCGCCGAGGCCACCGCGGCCGCACAGATCGCGGCCTCCTCTATTCCCGCCATCCCGCAGTGGGTCGTCGCTTTGGCGATCATGCTCATCTTCACCGCCATCAAC
The DNA here is from genome assembly GCF_049804075.1 of Brevibacterium sp. FAM 24630. Classification (NCBI taxonomy): domain Bacteria; kingdom Bacillati; phylum Actinomycetota; class Actinomycetes; order Micrococcales; family Brevibacteriaceae; genus Brevibacterium; species Brevibacterium sp. FAM 24630. The sequence goes on along the minus strand of NZ_JBNBZD010000012.1, from coordinate 82,687 downwards.
CTCACCACCTCGGGCAGCTTCGGTGAGTTCGAGTTCTGGTTCTCGCTCATCAAGGTCGCGTTCGTCGTCCTCTTCCTCGTCCTCGGCGCCGCCTACCTCTTCGGGTGGACTCCGGCCGAACCGCCGAGCCAGATCTTCGCCGACGGTTTCATGCCCACCGGCGTCCCCGGCATCGCTGCGGGTCTCCTCGTCGTCGCGTTCGCCTTCGGCGGCATCGAGATCGTCGCGGTGGCCGCGGCCGAGACCGCGAATCCCGAACGGAGCGTGAGCCAGGCGATCAAGACGATCGTGTGGCGCATCCTCTTCCTCTACATCGGCTCCGTGGCCATCATCGTCCTCGTCCTGCCTTGGACGGATGAGAGCCTGGCCGAGTCACCGTTCGTCGCGGTGCTCGAGACCGCCGGTCTGCCGTTCGTCGCCTCCCTGCTCGCTGCGGTGATCGTCATCGCGCTGCTGTCGTCGATGAACGCGAACATCTACGGTGCCTCCCGGATGGCGTTCTCGATGTCGCAGCGGTCGATGCTTCCGCGTGGGCTGGGCCGGACGAACCATCGCGGCGTGCCCGTGCCCGCGGTGCTGGCCACCTCGGCGTTCGGTTTCGTGGCCGTGGCGCTCAACTACTTCTGGGCCGCCGAGGTGCTCGGTGTGCTGCTCAACATCGTCGGCTCGACGCTCATCGTCACCTGGGTGGTGACCTTGGTTTCGCAGATCGTGCTGCGCCGTCGCGCCGAGGCGGCTGGGCGCACCCTGCCTCTGCGGATGTGGGGCTACCCCTGGCTGTCGTATGTCACCCTGGCCGGCATCGCCGTGATCATCGGGCTCGGCTTCACGGTCGATTCCGTGCGCTTCCAGATCGTGGGCACGCTCGTCTTCGTCGTCGCCCTCTACCTCGTCGGTCTCGTCGTCACGAAGAGGAACCCGACCGCGAAGGTGTGAGCCCGACGGGCCCGACCTGCCCCACCGCCTATGCGCGCGCCGCTGCCTCTATGCGCGCACCGCCGTCTGTTCGTCCAGCGCCGCCAACTGCTCTTTCAGCGTCGGTGTCGGATGCCCGGATGACGCCCACCCGGTGAGCATGTCCCGTGTCTGACCTCTGTGACGGGCGAAATGTCGGCCCGCATATGCGGTGACGTCGATCGGGACGATGGTCTCCATCGTCTTCAGCACGAACCGAGCGAGGTGCCCGGAGAAGGGAACTCGCATTCCCAAACGTGTTCGGACCGCCTCGGCGGCGGCAAGCGCGGGGCGTTTCAGGTGTGATTTCAGTGCCGCCCAGTCGCCGTCTCGGATGCTCAGTTCGGCGACGAAGGGGATGAACACGGCTGGCGGTGCCAACACGGCGACGAGCGGCACGGGCTGGACGAGCCCACCGAGTCCGCGAGCCAGTGAGCGCACCCCATTCCTGCTCCCGCCGATGAGGAATCGCGGCAGCCCCGCCGGTGCCCAGTAGCGGACCTCGCGCCCGGCGGCGACTGTGCCGGCTTCGACGCGTTCGGACAGGAACGCCGGACCGAAGATGACCGCCTCGGCGTCGGGGAATTCCCTCTGCGCCCGCTCGAGGTCACCGTCGACCTGGCTGGTGATCGCAACGAAGCTCGGAGAGATCTCCCGAATCGCCGAGGCGACCGCCGGGTCGAGGTCGCCCGGCCGGGTGGATAAGACGATGAGATCCCAGGGAGCCGCTTCGCGCGCCCGCTCCCACCCGGTGACCGTCACCCTTCGAGTCGCCGCGACCCGATTCACTGTCCAGCCGGCGGAGCCGGAGCCGGAGTCGGAGTCGGTCGGATCAAGGTCACTGACTCGCCGCGGGTACGCGTTCCGCGGCTGGTCACCCCCGGTGCGGGAGACGACAGCGACGTCGTGGGAATCGGTGAAGAGGGCGGCCCCGGCGATGCCGATGGCGCCGGCCCCTTGGAAGAGGACTCTCATGACGGGTACACGAGGGCGGTGGCCATGGCCGCGATCCCCTCGCCGCGGCCGGTCAGCCCGAGCCCGTCCGAGGTCGTGCCGGAGACGGAGACCGAGGCCCCCACGGCCGCAGACAGTGTCTGCTGGGCTTCGTGGCGGCGACTGCCGATCTTCGGCCGGTTGCCGATGACTTGGACGGCGATGCTGCCGATCTCGACACCGGCGGATCGGACGATTCTGGCCGCCTCGGCGAGCAGTTCGGCACCCGCGGCGCCCGCGAACTCCGGGCGGTCGACGCCGAAGTGCTCGCCGAGGTCGCCGAGTCCGGCGGCAGAGAACAGCGCATCGCAGCATGCGTGGGCGGCGACGTCGGCATCCGAATGTCCGGACAGCCCAGGCTGTCCCGGCCACAGCAGACCGGCGATCCAGAGTTCGCGGTCCGGGTCGGTGGAGAAGGCATGGACGTCGACGCCGATGCCGGTGCGGGGAATGATCGCGGTCATTGCGGTCCTCCTGCGTTCGCATCGCGCATCCGGGCCAGCTGTTCGCCGAGGATGCGGTCGAGTGGGTAGGTGATCTTCAGCGCCTCCTCGTGCCCGGGCACGGCCACGACGTCGACGCCGAGGCGTTCGACCAATCCCGCGTCATCGGTCGCCGGGGCGGCCTCGGAGCGGTGGTGGGCATGGGCGCGCAGCAGGGTCGCGGTTCTGAAACCCTGGGGAGTCTGCACCCGGCGCAGGCGTGACCGGTCGAGGTCACCGCGCAGGACTTCCGTCGGCTCCGCTCCTGCCGATTCGCTCGGCAGAGCACGCCGAACGGTGTCGATCATCGGCAGCACCGGAACGACCGCCTCGGCACCGGATCGCACTGCCGCGTGCACGCGGGAGAACACCTCGGGCGGGGTGAGACAGCGCGCCGCGTCGTGGACGAGGACGATTTCGGAGTCTGCGGCATATTTCAAGGCGATTTGCACTGACTCGATTCGGTCTAAACCGCCTGCTACGGCTGTAATTGAAGTTTCGCATTCCGCATCAGCCATTGCCGCGGCGATTTCATCGCGTGCGCGGAAAAGAAACTCCTCGGGAGCTGCCACCACAATTGTGGAGGCGACTCCCGAGGAGAGGGTCGTCTCGAGGCTGCGGGCCAGAAGGCTCCGCCCGTGAAGACGGACGAAGGCCTTCGGCTCATTGCAACCCAGACGCGATCCCGACCCTGCGGCCGGGATGATGACACAGGTGCTCAGGATGCGAGCACTTCGTCCAGAAGCGCTTCCGCCTCGGACTCTTCCTTCTTCTCAGCCAGGGCGAGTTCGGAGACGAGAATCTGACGAGCCTTCGAGAGCATGCGCTTCTCCCCGGTCGACAGGCCGCGGTCCTGCTCGCGGCGCCAGAGATCACGCACAACCTCGGCGACCTTGATGACGTCACCGGACTGCAGCTTCTCCAGATTCGCTTTGTAACGGCGCGACCAGTTCGCGGGCTCTTCGACGAACTCTGCGCGGAGGACATTGAAGACCTTCTCCACGCCTTCCTCGCCGACGACGTCTCGCACACCGACGAGATCGCAGTTCTCAGCGGGAACCTCGATCACTAGATCACCATGGGCGACCTGGAGCTTGAGATACAGTTTCTCCTCACCTTTGATGGATCGCTTCTTGATTTCTTGGATTGTCGCTGCACCGTGATGTGGATAGACAACAGTGTCGCCGACCTGGAAACTCATATTCTCTTCAAACCCCTTTCGCGGAATCCCAGTTTACCATGAGGCGCGCCACAGAAATCGTTCAGGGTAACGAATCTTCATGCTAGGCTCCGCCTCCCGAGGCTCGTGGGAATCGCCGATCGGCGGCCTCGCCAGCGCGAATATCGGCATCGGGCGCATTGCCGTCATCACGGATCGAGCAGGTGAGCCGATCCCGTCGGGAAATGAACTTCCCATGAACTCGACCCACGCCACGGCGCCATGAGGCTCCGTTTCCTCAGCAGGCTTTCGTCCGCACCCGGGATGCGGTTCTACAGCGGGTCAAAAACCGGGTAGTATACAGACTGATCTTGTATTGCCACTTCAAGGAGCATAATGAAACGGCACAACCGCGCGGCCCTCGCCGTTGCCGCACTCGCTCTCGTTATCCCCGTCAGCGGATGTGCAAGCCTGCTGTCTCCCCATCAGACCGCCGAATACCATTACAACGGCGGCGATGGAGCCTCGGGCACAGTTGGTGACGTCGAACTCCGTGGGCTCATGCTCATCACGGACAAGTCCGGCAGCGGTCCGGCACAGCTGTTCTTCACTCTGATCAACAAGGGCGAGGACAATGCCAAGGTGTCCATCGATGTCGCCGGCACATCGGTGAGCGAATCGGTCAAGGCGGGCGACACCTTCGTCCAGGACCCGAACAGCCCCGAGACCTCGGCGAAGGAAGTCATCACGGTCGACGGTCTCGATGCCGAGCCCGGTGACCTCGTCGACGTCACTGTGAAGAGCGGCAGCGACGAGAAGACGATCCAGACTCAGCTGCTCAGCGATGTGCTCCCGTACTACAAGGAGTACGTGCCGTCCGAGTCGCCGTCGAGTGTGCCCAGCGAAAGCGCTGACGCCGCCGAAGGAACCGGCAGCGTCAACGGCTGACCTCTTCCCTCCGCGAACACGAAGGAGCCGCTCACTCGAAGTGAGCGGCTCCTTTCGCATTCACTGCCGATCGTCGACCGAGTGCGGGCCCGGCCCGCCGACCAACCTGTCGAACCCAGCGTGCCGGCCAAGTCCAGCCGGTCCCGGCCCGCCGGCTGGTTCAGGCCTCGAACTTGTACCCGAGTCCGCGCACGGTCGTGAGCAGGCGCGGTTCGGAGGGATTCTCCTCGACTTTCGCGCGCAGGCGTTTGACGTGGACGTCGAGGGTCTTCGTATCGCCGACATAGTCTTCGCCCCAGATCCGGTCGATGAGCTGACCGCGGGTCATCACCCGTCCGGAGTTGCGCACGAGGATCTCGAGCAGCTCGAATTCCTTCAGCGGCATCGACAGCTCCTCACCACGGACCGACACGACGTGGCGTTCGACGTCGATGCGCACTCCCCCGGCTTCAAGCACGGACTCGTCCTCGAAGTCATCGGTTTCGACATTGCGACGCAGCACCGCACGCACTCGGGCCAGCAGCTCACGCGAGGAGTACGGCTTCGTCACATAGTCATCGGCGCCGAGCTCGAGCCCCACGACCTTGTCGATCTCCGAATCCTTGGCCGTGAGCATGATGATCGGCACGTTCGACTTCGCGCGCAGCTCGCGGCAGACCTCGGTGCCGGACGCCCCGGGGAGCATGAGGTCGAGCAGGACCAGGTCGGCGCCGCTGCGGTCGAATTCCGCCAGAGCCCTGAGTCCGTCATCGGCGACCGTCACCTCGTACCCTTCCTTACCGAGCAGATACGACAGCGGGTCCGAGAACGATTCCTCGTCCTCGACAAGCAGAATACGAGTCACGTTGTGAGCTTCCTTTGTTCGCTTTCATCGGTCAGTTCTTCGGGTGAGCCGGTCTTCTCGGCTCGGGTGGCGTCGCCGCCGTTTCCATTATCACCAGCGCCGGGCGTCGTGTCGTCCACGACGTCATTGTGCGCATCGTCGCCGGCATTCGCCGAGGCGGTGTCGTCGTCGGCATCATCCGCCGAGCCTGTCCTGCCCCGCACCGAGGCGGTGCCCGCCGGATTCGCGGAATGTTCGATGAGCACGCCTTCGGGGGCCGAATCGCTCGCCGAGTGCTCGGGCGCGGTTCCGGCCAGCGGGAGCACGATCGTGAAGGTCGATCCCTTTCCGAGCCGGCTCCACACCCGGACTTCGCCGCCGTGGGTGGCGATGATGTGCTTGACGATGCTCAGTCCCAGCCCGGTGCCGCCGGTGATCCGCGACCGGGCCGGATCGACGCGGTAGAAGCGTTCGAAGACGCGTTCGGTGTCCTGCGCAGACATGCCGATGCCTTGGTCGGTCACGGCGATCTCGACGCGTTCGTCGACGAGGTCGACCCCGACCCCGACGCGGGTGCCGTCGGGTGAGTAGTTGATGGCGTTGTCGATGAGGTTGCGCACGGCGTTGACGAGCAGTTCGTAGTTGCCCTCGATGAGCAGGTCCCGGGGCGGGGAGATCTCGATGTGGATGTTCTTGCCTTCCGCACGCGTGCGGGCCCGGTCGGCGGCGTCGTCGACCACCTCGGCGGCGGAGATCTTCTCTGTCGTCGCGGGTGCCGCGTGGTCCTGGACGCGGGAGAGGTCGATGATCTCCTGGACGAGCTGGGTCAACCGCTTCGACTCTCGCTGCATCCGCCCGCCGAAGCGTTCGACGGCGGCGGGGTCGTCGGCGAAGTCGGTGACCGCCTCGGCGAGGAGCGCCATCGCTCCGATCGGGGTCTTGAGTTCGTGGGAGACGTTGGCGACGAAGTCGCGGCGGACGGCGTCGACGCGTTTGGATTCGGTCTGGTCATCGCAGAGGACGAGGACGAAGGACGTGCCCAAGGGCGCGACGCGGGCGTGCAGGAAGCGAAGCACGGAGTCGGAGTTCTCGCGCTTCTGCTCGAGGTCGATCTCTTCGATGAGGCCCCGGGCGCGGACGCGGCCGACGACGCCCAGCATCTCCGATGATGCCAGCGAATGGCCTCTGACCAGGCCGAATGTGTACGCGGCGGGTGAGGCTTTGACGACGTCGTCGCCGGCGTCGACGACGATCGCGGCCGAGGGCAGGACGGCGAGGACTTCGGCGATGCCTTCGGGCAGGTCGTCTTCGGAATGCAGATCGGCAGCATCGCGGGAGCGTTCGCTGAAACGGAACGCGAGAATGCCCGCTATGCCCAGGCCCAGGCCGACGACGCCGGTCAGGACCGCCACTACTAAGAGATCCACAGTCTCAAGCTTAGGCGCTGTCCATCGTCTCGGTGCACCGAATTCACCGACGCGTGACCTATTTGCCGAGGAATTCACCTTCCCGACAAGCGACGTTCACCCGTCTCTGCGAAGCTGACGTCTGTGTGCCTGCGCTCCCCCACCCGAATCTGCCCGCTTCCGGGCGCAGACCCGAAAGCACAGCACCCGAAAGCACAGCACCCGAAGGCACAGCCCCGGAGGCGCAGACCCGAACGCACAGATCGGGCACGCACACCCACCGACGTTCCGATGAGGAACTCCTCGCACGACCGAGAGTAAGGATCCGCCGCCAATGCGCGAAGTCTTCAGAAACGAACTGGACGATCTGGCCACCCAGCTGGTCGGCATGTCCACCAAGACCCTCGATGCGATCCGTCTGGCCAACCAGGCGCTGCATGCGAATGACCTGGAGCTGGCTGAGCAGGTCATCGAGGCCGACGCCGTCATCGACAACATGCAGTTCACCCTCGACCAGCAGGCCGCTGAGATGCTCGCGCTGCAGGCTCCGGTGGCCGCCGATCTGCGTGCCGTCATCGGATCGCTGCGGATGTCGGCATCGCTCGAGCGGATGGGCGACCTCGCCCGTCACATCGCTCAGCAGGTGCGCATCCGCTACCCGGAATCGGCGATCCCGGAGGTCTTCGAGTCGACGTTCGCGCGCATGGGCGAGTCCGGTGAGAAGATCGCCGAGGCGACACAGCGGCTGCTGTCGAACCCCGGCCTGACCGATGTGCCCACTATCAACGCCATCGACGAGGAGCTCGACGAACTGCACCTGAGCGTGTTCGCCAAGCTCGCCGAGGTGCCTGCAGGCTCGCTGGCCCCGCGCCACATCGCCGATGTCACGCTGCTCTCGCGCTACTACGAGCGCTTCGGCGATCACGCGGTGTCGGTGTCGCAGAAGGTCGAATACCTGCTCACCGGCAATTGGGAGCCGCATCTGTCGAAGAAGTGACGGCGCCGCGAACGAAGAACGATGATCGCCGAGGTGGGGCTTCCACCTCGGCGATCATCGTTTGCGTTCGGGCCGGCCAGGCGGCCGAGACCTCAGCTCTCAGCGCCCCTGGTTGGCCACTTGGCCGATGGCGGCAGCAGCGGCCTCGGGATCGAGGTAGGTGCCGCCGGGCGTGACCGGGGTGAAATCCTCGGTCAGTTCGTAGTGCAGCGGGATGCCGGTGGGGATGTTGAGTCCCGTGATATCGGCATCGGAGATTCCGTCGAGGTGCTTGACCAGCGCGCGCAGCGAGTTGCCGTGAGCGGCGACGAGCACGGTCTTGCCGACGGTGAGTTCGGGGACGAGGACGTCGTACCAGTAGGGCAGGAGGCGGTCGATGACATCGGCGAGGCACTCGGTGCGGGGCATCGAATCACCGAGGTTGGCGTAGCGAGCCTCACCGGCCTGCGAGAATTCCGAGCTGTCGGCCAGCGCCGGCGGCGGAGTGTCGAAGGAGCGGCGCCAGGTCATGAACTGCTCTTCGCCGAACTCCTCCCGGATCTCCTTCTTGTTCTTGCCCTGCAGCGCACCGTAGTGGCGTTCGTTGAGGCGCCAGCTGCGGTGAACGTCGAGCCAGGACAGGTCAGCGGCCTCGAGCGCGAGGTTCGCGGTGAGGATCGCCCGCTTGAGACGGGAGGTGTGGACGACGTCCGGGATGAGGCCCTTTTCGCGCAGCAGCTCACCGGCGCGCTGGCCTTCTGCACGGCCTTTGTCGGTGAGGGTCACATCGACCCACCCGGTGAACAGATTCTTCTGGTTCCATTCGCTCTCGCCGTGGCGCAGCAGGATGAGGTTATACGTCATGGCACCATTTTGGCACGAGAGTGCGCGGGCGTCTCCCGGGCTCGTCGCACGAGCAATCCCCGGGCCCGTGGCACGAGCGCTGCGCGGACCTGACCGGTGTCTCATCATTCGGCTCAGTGTCTCGCATCACAAAACGCCGAGAGTAGTCTGAGCGCATGTCTGACGCACCGATACACCAGTCCCCCGCGAGCTCTGACGCTCCCGCCGCCGACCGCAGCTCGATCATCGCGGTCACGGCACTGCCGGTCCTCGTCATCATCGCAGGCGTCCTCGGATTCCTCCTCCCCGAGGCGTTCACGCCTCTTGCGCCGTCGATCACTTGGGCTCTCGGCGTCGTCATGTTCTTCATGGGACTGACGCTGACCCTGCCGGACTTCACCCGCATCGCCAAGCGCCCGTGGATCGCGGTCCTCGGCGTCGTCACGCAGTTCGTGGCGATGCCGCTGCTCGGCCTCCTCGTCGTCACCGTCTATTCGCTTCCCGCCGAGATCGCCGTCGGCGTCATCCTCGTCGGCTGCGCGCCCGGCGGCACGGCGTCGAATGTCGTCACCTATCTGGCCAAGGGCGATACGGCTCTGTCGGTGTCGATCACGACTCTGTCGACGCTGTGTGCACCGATCCTCACCCCGCTGCTGACCCTGTGGCTGGCCGGTTCCTACATGGATGTGCCGTTCTGGTCGATGTTCGTCTCGATCTGTCAGACCGTGCTCGTGCCGGTCATTGTCGGCGTGATCATCCGCATATTCGCCTCGAAGTTCGTCGACCTGATCGCGCCCGTGCTGCCGTGGCTGGCGTCGGTGTCGATCGCCTACATCGTCGCCATCGTCGTGGCCGGTTCGGCCGGTTCGATCGCGACCGCCGGGGTGCTCGTGCTGCTGGCCGTGGTCACACACAATCTGCTCGGACTCGGCGTCGGCTACGGCGTGGCCGCCGCCTGCCGCCTCGACACTCCGACCCGCCGGGCTCTGTCGTTCGAGGTCGGGCTCCAGAACTCCGGGCTCGCCTCGACCCTGGCCACGACCTACTTCTCGCCGCTGGCGGCTCTGCCCGGCGCGGTCTTCAGTGTGTGGCACAACGTCTCCGGTGCCCTGCTCGCCTCGGTCTTCGCCCGCCGCCCCTACGGCAAGCCCCCGGTCGGGGCCGCTCATCGCGAAACGGCGTCGGTCGGCACCGGCCCCACCGAGGAGACCCGGGGTTGAGCACCGAGGCGGCTCCGGGCCGAGGCTTCGACTCCTTCCGTCCCGAGGTCCTCGAGGTGTCGGGACGGACGTTCACGGTCCGTCGGGCCGCCGAATCCGATGTGCCCGCCCTCATCGCGCTGCTGCGCGATGACGTCCTCGGCGCCTCTCGAGAAGCTCCTGCCAGCACAGACGCGGCCGCCTACCATCGCGCGTTCGCGCTCATCGCAGCCGACCCGAATCAGCTGCTCGTGGCCGTGGAGGAGGATTCCGCTGTGGTCGGGACCTTGCAGCTGAGCCTCATTCCCAGCCTGTCCAGGCGAGGCACGCTGCGGCTGCAGATCGAGGCGGTGCGCGTCGGTGCGGCCGCGCAGGGAATCGGACTCGGCACGGCGGTCTTCGAATGGGCGCACGCCTGCGGTCGTCGCGTCGGGGCAGGCATCGCACAGCTGACGACTGACCGCTCACGCACCGATGCGCACCGCTTCTATGCTCGGCTCGGCTATGTCGCCAGCCACGAGGGTCTCAAACTCTCCCTCGATTGAGTGAGCTGCGGTTCGGATCGGGCCTGGCCGCTCTCGCCGTCAGCGTCCGTGCTCGTCCTGCGCCCTATCGGATTCCCCGCTCGACTCCGCGCTCTGCTCATCCGCGCCGTCTCCGTTCGCAGTACGCGCGCTGCCGTCTTCGCTCGTGGCCTGCTCATCCGCGCCGTCTTCGCTCGTGGTCCGAGGGCTGCCAGCGATCGCCGTCGTCTCGGGCAGCTGCGCCTGAGAATCGTCGAAGGTGCCGAGGAATTCGTTGTCTTCTCCGCTGAGCACCTTCTCGAACGCGGCGAGATTCCGCGTCGATTCTCCGCGGCTGACCCGCCACGCCCATTCCTTCTTCATCCCGGTGATGAAGCCGATGAGGAGGAGTTCGTTGAATGAGGAATCCGCCGTCGAGAGCATCGCGGCGAGCAGCGTGTCGAGCTCGTCGAGCAGATGGTCCCTGGGCACGCTCGCCCGCAGATACACATCGCCGAGGCTGTCGATCGCGAAGGCCACCGGTCCGGGCCTGAGATTCTTCTGCAGCAGCCACCGGTTGAATGCGGCCGGGTTCTCATCGGGGTGGCGGATGACGAAGGCCTGCAGGTGAGCGGTGCGGGCGAAGACGCTGATCGCGACGTTCGTCTTCAGCTTCTTCTCCCCCGGCAGGGTCACGACGATCTCCGCGTCCTCCACCGAGTCGACGGGAACATCGTTGGCCTCGGCCCAGGTGCGCACACCTTCCAGGATCGCCTCGGTGTCGGTGCTCATGCTCTCACGCCTTTCGCTCGGCCTTCATGCTCACCGCCGACTCTAGTCCTTCAGCACGCTCCGAGGGCTTCCGACCGCCGTGATGCCGCTTCGGACAGCTCGGATCGGCTGGAGCGACCGGCCGATTCGGGCAGTGCGTCGAGGACGGCCGCGACGGTGCGGGACCAGTCGAAGCGTTCGGCGCGCGCCGTGGCGTGGCCGGCGAGTTCGGTGCGCAGATCCGCATCGCGCAGCAGGGTTTCGATCGCCGTCGCCCAGTGGTGCGGGTTGTGGTCGGCGATGAGCAGCCCCGAATGGCCGTGTTCGACGATTTCGGGCAGTCCTCCCACCGCCGAGGCGATCGCCGGCAGTCCCGACGCCGCCGCTTCCGCGGCAACGAGTCCGAACGACTCGCTGCGAGAGGGCACGATGAGCACATCGGCGGCCCGGTAGTAGTCGACGAGGATGTGCGAGGGCACGGGCGGGCGGACTTCGACGCTGGGCTCGGAGGCGATCGCCGAGTTCAGCCCTCGCAGGTACGACGAGGACGCACCGCCGGGCCGCGGCGCCGCGGATTGCGGCATCGCGGGCCGCGGCTTCGCGGGTTGCGGCGTCGCGGGTTGCGTTGTCGAGTTCGTCGTCGCGGGCTGCGACATCGCAGGGTGCACTGACGAGATCTGCGCCGTACGTCCGGTGTCGATCCCGGAGACCGCGCCGAGGAGGATTCCGCGGGTCCGCGCGGCCAGGTGCGGGTCCCGTTCGCGCAGGTCGGCCAGGGCGTCGACGGCGACATCGGTGCCCTTGATGAACTGCATCCGCCCGACGTAGAGGACGATGGCTTCGTCGTCGGAGAAGCCGAGTCGTTCGCGGGCCGCCGACTTCGTTCCGGGTACGTAGAGGGCATGGTCGACGCCGGGACGGGCGACGACCACGGTGTCCGGCTCGGCGCGCAGTTCGGTGATGAGGTCACGGCGTTCAACGGGTGTCGCGGCGACGAGCAGGTCCGCCTCCGCGGCGATCCGCTCTTCGGCTTCCAGCCGCTGGGGCCGTTCGTGGCTGGTTTCGGAGTCGCGGTTCTTCACCGCGCCGATCGTGTGCATGCTCACCGCGATGGGGGCTCCACCTGCAGTCCCACCTGTGGCCCCACCTGCAATCTCGTCTGCGACCTCACCGGCGATCTCACGGGTGCGCAGGGCCGCCTCGGCGGAGATCCAATAGTGGGCCCACACGAACTCCGCGGCGCGAAAATCCGGATGGTCGATGAGCAGCTGCGCGAGTTCGTCAATGGCATCGGCGAGCTCGTCCTTCGTCGTCGCGCCGACGGAAAGATGGTGGATGGTGATGGATTCGGAGAGTTCCATCCGCTCTCCCACGGTGCCGGCTGCATCACCCGCGCCCGTGCCGTCGAGTCCGCCCGGGTCGGCGGTGAACACGTCGACACGGTGACCGGCGGCGGAGAGCGCGCGCACCGTCTGGTCGACGTAGACGTTCATTCCACCGGCGTCGCCCTGGCCCGGTTGGGCCGCGGGAGAGGTGTGGAGGGAGAGGACACAGATGCGCACGGAGACAGTCTAGCCAACGACCTCGGTCTGGTGACTATCCGAAGAATTCGCCGAGGATGCGCCGCACCTCGTGACGCCCGCGCCACAGGATCGAACCGGCCGGCAGCACCTCGAGGCGGGAGTTCGGGATCGCACGATGGATCCCCTCGGCGATGGCGACCGGATGAGCGGAATCGTCTTCGTGGGTGAGGATCAGGATCTCGCCGGGGAAGGCCCGCAGGTTCTCGGCGGCCACGGCTGTGTCGTCGACGGCCGTTTCGAGGGCGAGTCCGAGGCCGTCGGACATGTCGGTGCCGATGAGGTTCTCGGCCTTCGCCTTCGTCCACGCCCGGGCGGGAAGCATCTGGGCCACCTCGGCGGGTTCGCGGGAGAGCATGAGATCGACGATGCCGTCGATGTCCTCGTCGGCGACCAAGCCGCGCAATTGCTCCAGGTAGGAGCGGTTGGCGGTGGCCACCTCGGCGGGGAATCCGGTGAAGGAGGCGGGGAGGACGAGAGCGACCTTCTCGAGGCCGCGCACGGTTGGGTGGGCGGTGCTCAGCAGGTGGAGCAGACCCCCGGCGGACATCGACACGCCCAGGGCGCGGCTCGCCGAGGTGGTCTCCACGGCTTCGGCGAGGACCCTGCCGATCTGCGGGTAGGTCCACCCGGGACCGGGTGAGGGACGGCCGCCGTGTCCGGGCAGGTGGAGGAAGTGGCGGGTGCCGCTGATACCGGTGCCGAAGGGGCGGGTGTCGCGGATCGCGCCGGCGAATCCGTGGCCCAACAGGGTGTGCGGTTCGCCGGATCCGAACGTGGCGATGTAGCCGGATTCGGGACCCGGAAGGTTGAGGTCTGGGCTCATGCGATGCGGGGGCTCAGCGGTTGCGGTAGCGCGGGTCGACGGCGCGGACCTTCGGACGCACATCGGTGAGGTACACGATGCCGGCCACGAGGGCGATGATGTTGAGGAAGATCATGCTCATGCCCATCGGCGGGAGGGCGATGAGGGCGAGCGCGAGTCCGACGCCGAGGAGGATGACCCAGAACTTCTTGCTCTGCTTGTCCACGGCGCGGTAGTTCTCATCCTTGAAGCGGAGGCAGTCGATGAACGCCCACAGTTGGACGACGAATGCGGCCACCGTCAGAGCGAGAAAGACGAGACGCTGAAAGCCCGCGATGTATTCCATCCCCACAGCCTAGCAATCGCACTCGTCGAGGTCAGGCCCCGGAGGCGAATCCTCGGCGAGTGCCCACCCGCGTCCCACCGGTCTCTCAGCGCGACTGCGCGTCGATGGGCAGCGGGGCCGCATCTGGGCAGCCTCGAGCTGACCGACGGGGCTGAGGCACAGGTGGACAGCGGGGCAGACAGCCTCAGAGGATGCCGGTCATGCGGATGACCGCGCACACGGCCATGCCGATGGCGACGGCGAGCAGCATCGGCACGCGCACGATTGCGGCGAACACACCGACCCCGACGCCGATGAGCCGGGCCGGGTCGGCGATGTCCTTGCCGTCGAAGATCGCGGTGGTCGCGAAGACGGCGCCGATGAGCACGACCGTGGCCCGATCCATCCACTTGGTCACCCGTTCGGTCGAGTCGGCGGGGGCGGCGTTCTCGACAGCGGCAGGGCCCGCGCCTCCGGCAGCGGTGGCGGAGTCTCCACCACCGGCGGCAGGTGCATCCGCACCAGTCGGATCCCCCTCCGCTCCCACCGAGGCGGTCACCGGAGTGCGGCGGCGACCCTTCGTGGCGATTGCCGCGCCGAGCTTCACCCCGGCAAACCGCATGAGGTAGGTTCCGATGCTCAGCGCCGCCAGGGCGATGAGGAAGTCTCCAGCGTTCATCGGCGGTCCTCCCCTGCAGTGCTGGACTGGTCGGTTCCGCGGCTGACGGTGCTGGGCCGATCGGTTCCGGGGCCGGCGATGCTGGTGGTGGGCTGGGACGAATCCTGCCGAACAGCGGAACGCTCTGCCCCATTGCGGTCGCCATCGCGCGCATGTTGTGTCTCACGACGGCGACGCAGCGTCGAACGCACGGCCCAACCGGCCGCGACGAGCACGAAGACGGACAGCGAGGTCACCGCGCCCAGGCCGAGCGGCAGCACCGGGGTCAGACAGACCGCGACGAGGATGCCGACGAGAGTCAGTGACAGCGTCGCGCGGTTCTTCAGGTCTCCGCGGATGAGGCAGAAGAGGATGATCGGGAATGCGGCGTCGAGGCCGAGCAGGTCGGCGTCGATGACGTTGCCGAGCCACTGCCCGACCATGGCACCGCTGGGCCACATGAGAGCGATCGAGGCGCCCATGAGAAGGAAGGCATGCCATTTCGCACGGTCGTTTCTCCCGGTGCGCGAGATCGCGGTCGACTCGTCATTGATCCAGTGGGAGGCGATGAGGGCGCGCCAATCCTGCGGGAAATAGGGTCCGACGGCGACGCCGAAGGCGAAGTTGCGGGTGTTGACGAGCAGCCCGGCGAGGACCGCGAGGATCGGCGCACCGCCAGCGGCGATGACGCCGACGAAGGTGAATTCCGCGGCACCGCCGAGGGCGAACATCGCCAGCAGAAGAGTCTGCCACCACGCGAACCCGGAGACCGCAGAGATCGCGCCGTACGACAACGCAACCGCGATGATCGTGACGGTGACGATGGCGACGGCCCGATAAATCGAACCCGGAAGCGTCCGCTCGACGCGGCGCGCTCCGAACCGATTCCGAGTCCGCGGAAGCGCCCGCTCAGCCGTACGAAATAATGAACCCATGTTCTATACAGTGCACTCCGTGCTGTTGTTCGTCAACCCGAACGAGCTTGCCGCTATAGTGAACGTATGAGTTCTCGACGCCACGACTCCACGCCCGATGATCTCTCGGCCGATTTGTCGGCCCGTCCGTCGGCCGATGCTCCGGCGGATCTGCCGGATGCGTCGGCCGGTGCGCAGGCCGATCTGCCTGCCGACGGGCAGGCCGATGTGCAGGATGCGTCGGCCGATCTGCCGGCCGGTCGGTCGGCAGATCCCGCACCCGGACTGTCGCCGAGTGAACAGATCGCGGCCGCGCTCAAGCGCGAACGCGTTCGTGCCGGGCTGTCGCTTTCGGAGGTCGCACGGCGGGCGGGGATCGGCAAGTCGACGATGTCCGGGCTCGAAACCGGTACCGGCAATCCGAGCCTGGAGACCATGTGGGCACTGGCCGCCGCACTCGACATCCCCTTGGCCCGCTTGCTCGACCCGCCCCCGCACGAAGTGGCCCTGCAGCACGTCGGCGAAATGCCCAGCCTGCCGTCGACGACGGCGAACTATGTGGCCACGCTGCTGTCACCGTCTCCGGCGCACTCCCGACGCGACATCTACTTCATCCAGGCCGAACCCGGCGAGCCGAGAGAGTCTCAGCCGCACCCGCAGGGAACGATCGAGCACGTCATCCTCGGCAACGGGGCAGCGCGCATCGAGGTGCTCGGGCAGTCTTTCGAACTCGGCGTCGGCGACTATCTCACCCATCCCGGAGACCAGCCGCATCGCTTCACGGCACTCGCACCCGGCACGAACGCCGTCTTCGTCGTCGAAAGCACCTGAGGGATCGGACCGCAGGCCGAGCCCGGCTCGGATTTCCGGCGCACCCTGACGACCCGTCGCCGAGGCACGTACGCCTTCTACTCGACGATCGGGCCTTCGTCGGCCTCGGCGGCCGTATCGTCCAGCGGCGGCAGCCGCGACTGGGCCTCGTCTCGAGTCAGCCCGGCTGCTTGGAGCAGGTCGACGGCGACGGTGCGCAGGAGCAGGACGAGGGATTCGTCGTGGATGTCCCAATCGGAGTTCGCACGCGGATCCAGGGCGCCCGCCGCTTCGGACAGGGCCGCCTCGGCGAGGGAGCGATCGGTGCCGCGCCGCAGCGCGATCTCGAGCTTCTTGGCCCCTTCGGCCAAGGAACCGACGTAAACGGCGATGACGGGTTTGTCGACGCCGAGCTCGGTGATGCCGACAACGCGGCGGGCGATCACGCGCATGGTGCGCATCGCACGGTCGGAGAAGGTATGGGCGCGGGCGAGTCGGGTCACCTCGGCGGCGTGCCGGCGCGCGCGGGCGTTGATCTTCGCGGCTTCGCGGGAGATCCGCAGCGATGACCCCCAGGAGTCGATGATGTTCTGGGTTTCGCGGGCACGTTCGAGGGCGCTGCCAGCCATGGAGGTGTCGGCGTCCTGGAGGGCGCGTTTCATCATCGTGAGGACATCGTCGATCTCCTCGAGCATGTCCGCGGCCAGACGCCTGGGGACCTTCCTCGCGTCGCGCGGGATGAGGAAGGCGAGCAGGATCGCGCACACCGACCCCGTCAGAGCATCAAGGGTGCGAGGGAACGGCATGGACGTGGCGGTGGCCGGAACCACGACGACGTAGACGGATTGGACGGCGATCTGGGTGATGAAGATGCCGCCGGAGTTGAGGATCGTGCCGATGACCAGCCCGATGACCAGGGTCAGCGCGAGCTGCCAGATGCCGGAACCGTAGAGGTTGACGAGCATCTCTCCCACGAGCACACCGAAGGTGGCGCCGATGCCGATCTCCAAGGCGCGTCGCAGGCGGCGGTCAGCGACGGGGCCGATTCCGACAGCGGAGGCGACCGCGGCGAGGAACGGGTACGGGTGGCCGAGCACATAGACGCAGAAGGTGTAGGCGGCGGTCGCGGCGATGGGGATCTGGATCAGCTGACCGGAGTTCACCCACACGCGCTTGAGACCCAGACGCAGGCGATGGGAGACGACGTCGAACCCTCGCCGAGGCAGTCCGCCGACCCGAATCTCTGCCATCAGTCCCCTCTGCCATTCGCCGGTGCTGTACTCAGAGTACCGGAAATATGGCATGCTAAAGTCTGTCCGCCGAGGAGGCTATTGAATGACAACGAATCTCACCCGAAACGAAGCGCAGAATCGGACACAGCTGCTCGAAGTCGATACCTACACCGTTCACATCGATGTCAGCAACGCCGAGACCGATGACCAGACCTACCTCTCCCGCACCGTCGTCGATTTCACCGCTCGTTTCGTCGATTCGACATTCATCGACCTCATCGCCGATTCCGTCACCTCTGTGCAGATCAATGGTGAGATGCTCCCTCCCGCCGAGGTGTTCGACGGTGCTCGTGTCACGTTCCCCGTCCGCGCCGGCCGCAACAGCCTGACCATCGAGGCGCAGGCTCGCTATTCGACTTCGGGCGAGGGACTGCATCGCTTCACCGATCCTGCCGACGGCAAGGTCTACCTCTATACGCAGTACGAGCCCACCGACGCCCGGCGAGTGTTCGCGAACTTCGATCAGCCCGACCTCAAAGCCGAGTTCATCTTCTCCGTGACCGCGCCCGCCCATTTCCAGGTCCTGTCGAACCGCGGCGAGGCGAGCACGGAACCGGGGCCGGGACCGCGCACGGGACAGACCGGTGACTCCACCTCGGCGGGAGTCGTCACCCACCATTTCGAGCCGACTCTCCCGCAGTCGAGCTACATCACCTGCATCACCGCGGGCCCGTACGAGGGCGCGCGGGACGAATGGAAGGATCCGCGCACCGGGCAGACGGTGCAGCTGGGCGCGTGGACGCGGGCCAGCCTCGTCGATCATCTCGATGCCGACGACATCTTCTCGATCACGAAGTCCGGGCTGAACTTCTTCACCTCCGAATTCGACTACCCCTACCCGTGGGGCAAGTACGATCAGATCTTCGTCCCCGAGTACAACCTCGGGGCGATGGAGAATCCGGGACTGGTGACGTTCACCGACAGCCTGATCTTCCGCGACAAGGTCACCGACGCCCAATACGAATCGCGCGCGAACGTCATCCTCCACGAGATGGCGCACATGTGGTTCGGCGATCTTGTGACGATGAAATGGTGGGACGACCTCTGGCTCAAGGAGTCGTTCGCCGACTATATGGGCGGACTGGCGCTCGCCGAGGCCACGCGCTTCACCGACGGCTGGGTGACCTTCGCCCTGCGGCGCAAGGCGTGGGCGTACACGCAGGACCTCTACCCGACAACGCACCCGATCGTCGCCGACATCCCCGATGTCGAGGCCGCGAAGCTCAACTTCGACGGCATCACCTATGCCAAGGGCGCGTCTGTGCTCAAGCAGCTCGTTGCGTTCGTCGGCCGGGAGGCGTTCTTCGCCGGATCCCGCTTGTACTTCAAGCGGTTCGAGTACGGCAACACCGAGCTCGCGGACTTCCTCGAATGCCTCGCCGAGGCGGCTCCCGACCGTGACATCGCCAATTGGGCGGGCGCGTGGCTGGGCACGTCCGGGGTGTCCGAGCTGTCCCTGCAGCTGACCACGTCCGATGCGTCGTCGGCCGGTGATTCCTCGGCTGGAGTGGGAGCCCGGGCTGACGCGTTTGGCGCGGGGGCTGGGGCGTATGGCGCGGGGGCTGGGGCTGATGCGTATGGCGCGGGGTCCCGAATACGAGTGGCCTCGAGCACGGGAGCCCGGCTGCGCGGCCCCGGCGATGCCGGTGCCGGCCAAGCCGGCGCGAGTTCGGTCGAGAACGATTCCGGGTCTGCCGGTGCCAGCGTTGACTCGGCGTCCGCGTCCACGGTCGAGCCGCCTCGGCGAAGGTCTGGGTCCGAGACGATCACGGGTGCGATCATCACTCAGGCCGATTCTGCCGAGGGTGCGGCGCTGCTGCGCCCGCATACGTTCGAGATCGCCACGCTCGGTCGGTCGGGGCGGGAGATCGTTCCGCTCGATACGTTCCGGTTCGAGTTCTCCACGGAATCCGCCGAGGTCGAGCCGCTCATCGGGCGCAGCGCCGGTGTGATCACTCTGCTCAACTACAACGATCTCGACTATGCGCGTGTGCGCCTGGATCCGGAGTCGACGGAGGCGGCGGTCACCTCGGCGTCACGGATCACCGATCCCCTGTCGCGGGCTCTCGTGTGGTCGGCTTTGGACAATGCGGTCCGCGATGGGCTCATGCCGGTGCAGAAGTACCTCAAGGCCTATGCTCGCAGCCTCGGCAAGGAGAGCCATGCGGGGATCATGGCCGGGCTCAGTCAGACGGCTCTGACCTGCATCGATCAGTGGGTGGCGGATCGGAATTTCGATGCCGCGATCACCGGCCTGCTGGGAGCGGCGCTCGATGCTCTGGCCGCGGCGAAGGCCGGTTCCGACGCTCAGCTGCATTTGGCGAACCTCGTGCTGGCGTTGACTTCGCGGACGGCACGTTGCGCGAGCGACAGTTCGGCCGTGGCCATGGGGCGCGGATTCGCCAGTCAGATCCTCGCCGTGCCCGTCGGCGAGGAGATCGACCGCATGTACCCGGAGGCTCCGGTCCAGGCTGATGGCGATCTTGGTGGCGCTGGTGATTCTGGCGACGCTGGTTTCGCCGGTGATGCCGGTGGTGCTGGCGGTTCCGGTGGTGCCGGCAGTTCCGGCGGCGCCGTGCATTCGACGGCGACGCTGCCGTTCCGCGGTCTCGTCAACGATCATGCGCTGCGGTGGAATGCTCTCACGGCGCTCGTATGCCTCGGTTGGGCGGATCAGACGGACATCGCGCGGGAGAACCAGTCGGATCCGAGCTCTTCGGGCCGGCTCCATGCCGAGACGGCCAGTGCTGCGCTGCCTCTGCCGATCGTCAAGATCCGCGCTTGGGAGGCCATCCGCGAGGCGGGTGCGCTGAGCAATGACGTGCTCTCAGCCATCATCTCCGGGTTCGTCGCACCGAGCGCGCTGCCGCTCATCGAGGGCTATGTCGACGCGTATTTCGCGGGTCTGCTCGGTTTCTGGATGGACAATTCGATCGAGATCGCTCGGCGCCTGGTGCTCGGTCTCTACCCGAAGTGGTCGATCGACGAGGAAGCCGTCGTAGAGAAGACCGATGCCTGGCTGGCGGCCAACCCGGGTGCCCCCGCGGCTCTGCGCCGTCTGGTCATCGAACGCCGCGACGATCTGGCCCGCGCGGTCTTCCTCAAGTCGACGCAGAGTTCCCGTCACTGATCCACGGGTCCGCTGCGGGCCGCGGGTTCCTGCTCACGCTCGTGCAGCTGTTCTCGCCGAGGCGGCCGTTCGCTCTCCAGCGTCGATGACATCCGTGCGTTGGAAGTGCACCGGTTCCGCGCGTTCGATGCCTACCAGCTCCGCGCGTTCATTGGACACCAGTTCCGCGCGTTCGTTGTACACCGGTTCTGTGTCTTCGTTGCGCACCAGTTCCGCGCGCGTTCGATGGACACCAGCTCCGCGCGCTTCCTGCGCAGCAGACCGGTGCACTCGACATGGACGCAGATGGCCGGTGCCCCATCGCGGGGCACCGGCCATCTGTGAGCCTGTCAGCAGCACCGAACCGTCCGGCTGCTGGCTTCGGGGTCAGAGGATCCTGCGGGCTCCGGAGAATTCGTTGCCCGTATCCCACTTCTTCCAATCGGTGACGTAGACGTCCTTCGACGCGTTCGGCGAGTGGATCATCTTGCCGTCGCCGACGTACATGCCGACGTGGTGGACGGTTCCCGTAGAAGTCGAGAAGAAGAGCAGGTCTCCGGCCTTGAGGTTCGACGACGACACGGCCTTGCCGGCCTTCGCCTGGTCTCCCGAGTCGCGAGGCAGGTCGATGCCGTGGGCTTTGTAGATCGAGTAGGTGAATCCTGAGCAGTCGAATCCGTATGCGGAGACTCCGGCCCACAGGTAGCGGAGGCCGTCGAACTGCTTCGCGGTCTTCACGAGGTCTTTGCCGCTGGGCTTCTCAGGCTTCTCACCGACGTCGTAGACGTCAACATCGTCGATATCGATCCAGGCAGCCCCTCCCCCGGGGAGAGCGACACGAACATCGTCGACGTCTTGGGCGATGAGCGGCAGGTCGACGTTGAAGCTGACGTCGGCTCCGGCGTCCTTGGTGAACTCAATGCCTTCGAGTTCGCTCTTGGGCGTGGTCACAACGGCGCGGGGCTGCGCATCGCGGAGCTTTCCGAAGCGGTCGTTCTCGACCAGTTGCTTCGTCGGCAGCCAGCCGGGGTATCCCTTCTTGTTCTTCGGGGTCTTCTGGTCCTTGACGCTGACCTTGGCCCAGCTGCCCTTGATGTCGAGGACGGTGACTTCCGAACCGTAGGTTGCCTGCGTCTCGGTCTTGCCTGTCAGGCCACGCCGCACCTCGGTGGATTTGAGGTTCTTGTTCCACTTCTTGAGGTCGACCGGATGGCTGAGGGCAGGCTTGTCCACTTTGCGCGGTGCCTTCGGGTCGGTCCACAGTGTCGCCACAGTGACATCGACGTAGGCCGTTTCGCCCTTTTCGATCTTTCCGTCGGTGATCGGTTCGAGTTCCTGGCCGGGAACGACATCAGCCGAGATGCCTGATGATTTCGCGGCGTCGGCCGAGGACAGATTACTCGACAGTGCGGGAGCACCGGCGCCGAAAACCAGTCCGACCCCAAGTGCTGCCGAAACAGCAATTTTGGTACGCATCATTTCTCTTTCGGTCTGCGGGCTGCAGGCCCGCGTGGGGGAAGTCTCCGAAGTTGCGCGAGCGCCCTCGGCGTACTGCTTTCGCTGCCGGAGCGGTCTCCCTCAAGAGGGTGATCGCACTGGCTTCGGGTCACAGCACGGTGACAATTCTACTGACTGTCTGATGACGGCCAGCATTCATGACACTGTGACAGGATAACGCGATCGGCCTGCGGTTTGAAGCCCACTTGCTCGAATCGATGCGGAGCCGAGACTTCGGCCCCGCATCGAATCGCCGGATACCACCGGATCGAGCTGCTGAGGAGGCTCTGCTCCGGTCAATACAAGTCCAACAGTTTCAGGGGCCAGGCATCAGCCGTCGGGCGCAAGGCATCGGAGGTGAGGGAGGTGAACCGACCGGCACAGAGCATCGGACGTGAGGGACGTGAGCCGACCGGCGAAAAACCTCAGGCTGCATCCGTTTCGTCCTGGAATCAGGTTTCGGCTGCTGTGTCGAGCAGTTCTGCGGCAAGGAGCTCGATCGTCTCGATTCGACCGGGATCTTCGCGCACGTCTTCGCCTTCCATTGCTCCGGCGATCGGCTGGATCATGATTTCGTCGACTTCGAAGCGCGCGGCGAGTTCCTCGAGCTGCGCGGCTGCAGATTTCGGGTCACCGATGATCCAGTTGGTCGACAGTTCTTCGCCGACCATCCGCTCACGGTCGGTCATGACCGACCGGACGTCGTCGCCTGCCAAGTGCAGTTTCTCCATGGGCCCTCCGGTGCGCAGGCGCGACATCTGGAGCAGGAATGGCTCCGAGCGCAACTGGGCTTCTTCTTCGGTGGGTGCGACGACGACGTTGGCGGTGACGAAGGTCTGCGGCTGGTCTCCGTAGCTGCCGGGGGTGAAGTTGTCGCGGTAGATCTTCATGCCGGTCGTTGCTCCGGAGGCGAAGTGGTTGGCGAAGACGTAGGGCATGCCGAGTTCGGCGGCCAGTCGAGCCGAGTACCCGGAGGAGCCGAGCAGCCACGGCAGCGGCTGGGTGCCGGGCACCGCGGCGGGGGTTGCTTTGAGTACATGTTCGCGTCCGCCGTGCAGCGGAACTCGCATCCCATCAGGCTGCATCAGGCTGAGGGTATCGATGACGTGCTGAGGGAACTGCTGCACCGGATCGATGGTGTTGCCCTCACGGTCGACCATTCGTCCTTCACCGAGGTGGCCGCGCATTGCCGCAGAAGTGACCGGGTCGGTTCCGGGCGCCCGGCCGATTCCCAGGTCGATACGATCGCCGTAGACCGCGGAAAGCAGAGCAAAGAGTTCAGCCACGGCCAGGGGCGCGTGGTTGGGAAGCATGACTCCGCCGGATCCGAGGCGGATGCGTTCGGTTCCCTGACCGAGATACATGAGCTCGGGCCCGGGCATCGTCGATGCGATGGATGGCATGTTGTGATGCTCGGCAACCCAGTAGCGGGTGAACCCGAGCCTGTCGGCAGTTTCGATGATCTGCTTCGACGCGGCAAATGAGTCTGCGGTGGTCTGCCCCGTGCGAACAGGGATGAGGTCAAGGATGGAAAGCTTCATATCGAAGCAACAGTGTCCGCTGCGGGTTCATTCCGCTCGTGGGCAGGAGCACACATCGGCTGCGCGGACGAGCACTCGAGTGGTCGAGCGGACGAGCGGACGAGCAGTCGCCGTTTCCGGCAACGCCCCTGGGGTGGATATCGGCCGACGCGATGACAGGCGTCCGGCCGACTCGCCGCCGGCGCTCACCCGAAGAGGGTCTCTCCGATCTCGCGCGCGATGAAGCGGGCGTGGAGGATCGGTTTTCTTTCGGGGTCGAATGAAGCCGGCGGCACCCACGCCGGTCGCCCATCCAAGAGCGTTGTGCAGAACCAATCGGATTTGTCGATCAGATGGTGGTGAGCCGAGCAGACCAAGGTGAGGTTGTTGACGTCGGTCTTGCCTTTGTCGGCCCACGGGACGATGTGGTGGGCTTCGCACCAGCCGGGAGGAGTGTCGCATCCGGGGAAGGTGCATCCTTGGTCACGACTGGCGAGGACAGCCAGCTGTTTCTCAGTTGCCAATCGTCGTTCGGTTGCCAGCGCCATCGACTTGGCCTTCTCTCCCATGAGGTGAAAGAAGACCGAGCCGTTGAGCCCTTCGAGTGCCGCAGAGGTGATCGGGAATGGCGCTTCGGCTCCGGTCACCGCTTTGCCGGTCTGCTTGGCAAGGTCCTCGGCCTTGGCCGTGACGACCAGGGCGTAAGCAGCGCCGGCCTTGATGCGGTTCATCTCGATTCCGCCGATGAGACTGGAGAAGCGTTCGTAGATGCGGCGCCGCACGCTCGGCTGCTGTTCGGCCATTGCGACTAGTGAGCCGTCTTCGCGCACTCCTGCTCCTTTGGGGGCTTCTCCGGTTTCGCTGACCTGCGGCGGCGAGAAGTCGAGCGAGGGGTCTCGGCAATCGGAGCGGTCTCCGCGCAGAACCTCGGTGAAGGTGTCCACGATGGACTGGTCGCTGTCGGGTGTGTCGGCGTCGCTTCCGGTCGCGACGCCGCCGTTGTCGGTCTCGGTGACGCTGTTGTCGGTCTCGGTGACGCCGTCGTTGTCGGTGTCGGTGGCGTCGTCGTTGGACGTCGCGTCGTCGCCTCCGGTGGCCTGCCCGTCGTTGTCGATGTCCGACTTGTCGTCGGTTTTGATCCGCGAAGTGAGCAGCCCGTTGAGGACTCCACCGGTCTCTGCGTCGAGGCGACCCTTGAGAGTCCAGGTTCCGTCCTTGAGCTGGCGCAGGTTGACGTTGAAGTCCTCCCGGTCGATTGTGTCTTTGGGTTCCTGCCCGTCGGGGTCGATCCAGCCGAGGATCTCCTCGAAGAGAGCGTGGATGTCGCGCACACGGACGGACGGCGCTTTCTCCACGAGCAGGCGTTCGGCCTTGAGCCGATCGTCTTCGGAGATCCTCGGCGACAGACTCTTCAGGCATTTGATGATCGTCGACGCTTGGTTGGAGGACAGGATGCCATCGCGCAGAGCCGCCGATAGCGTCGGGAACTCAGGCTCGATCGATTCTCCGCTCATGGCAGTGCGCTTACCGAGGTGTTCGGCAAGCTGGGTGCGGCGGTAGGCCTCCTGGGAGGACACGTTCAGGCGGTGCTGGACCAGCGCCCGTGTCGACTTGGCTCCGTAGTCGCGGGGAGTCCCGACCCGCTCGAATATCGACAGTGTGACGACCGACAGCGATTCGGTCAGGCGATTGAGCGTCTCAAGACCGTCGAGCATGATCACGGCGTCGTCAGGACCCATGGGACGGGTGAAATCATGGAGTTCGCCCAGCAGGCTCTGCAGCATTTCGGCGCTGTCGGTGACTTCAGGAGCAATGTGTTTGAGGTCCGACCAGCGATAGTCGTCGAGCAGAGGGTGCGGGTGCGCTGCCCCGCCGGAGTTCACGGTCCCTGTGTTCTCGGCTCCCGTGGCCTCAACCGCTGCGTTCTCCACCGCCAGGCTTTCTGCCACGGCCCTGTGTCGCTCGGCGCGCTCCGCTTCCGCCGCGAGATCGGCTTCCTGTTCTCGCAGCTTCTGTTCGTCGAACCGCGCGAAACGAGCGTCCAATTCCGCGCTTTCGCGCTCGAGTTCCTCCCGAAGCCGCTCCGCTTCGAGCTCCTCACGCGCCTCGCGCTCTTCTCGCGCTGCACGCTGCTCTGGGGTCTCCCCTTCTTCGCGTTTCTTCTTCATCCACGCAGCCTGGCGCGCTTCGATCTCCTCGATGCACGCTTTGACCTCCGCTTCGGTCTGGGGTCGGCTGCGCCTGCGTGTCCACAGACCTTCTCCTTCGCGGAAGTCGCTTCCCTGCAGCGTCGACTGGCTCGAGGCCGAGGCTGCGTCGTCGGGATCGGACTCATCCGGCTCTTCGGCGATGGCATCGAAGCGGTCGGCAAGCGGGTGTCCGGTCAGGTCGAGACCGGCCTGCTCAAGAAGCTCCCGATAGGTCTGGCCGGAGGTGCTCTTCTCTCCAGGGGGTGTGGGTGCTGGGGAATCGGAATTGTGCGCGTCAGAGGCAGCTGGTTGAGCTGCATCGTCGCTCTGATTTTCGTGCCTACGGTCGGGGATGAGAGCCATGTTCTCTGTATCCGTTCATCATCGTTGATGTCTTCGGCTACTTATATTCTAATCCCGAAATCGAACGGAGTCCATAGTTACGTACGATTTATTTGAGATTATTTTCTTGATGTTCGAGTATGTCCGATTTCAAACGCGTCAGCGATGTTCTTGTGCGAAGCAGTCGTGAGACCTGAGATTCGTGGATGTTGCTGTCATTTCACCCCAAACGCTGCTCCCCGTCGCCCGTTGCTGCTTATGACCGCCCATTGCCATGGTCAACCGTCGAGCGAGTGGCTTCAGCCTACGGGTCGCTCCTGACATGAGAACCCCAGCCGCCAAGCACAGCAACCGCTTCGTAGCCATC
The DNA here is from genome assembly GCF_049804075.1 of Brevibacterium sp. FAM 24630. Classification (NCBI taxonomy): domain Bacteria; kingdom Bacillati; phylum Actinomycetota; class Actinomycetes; order Micrococcales; family Brevibacteriaceae; genus Brevibacterium; species Brevibacterium sp. FAM 24630. Next base: position 56,222 of record NZ_JBNBZD010000012.1, on the reverse strand, counting down.
CAGCCACAGCAGCCGCTCCGCATCTCGCCAACCACAGCAACCGCCCCGTACCCATCCAGCCGCGGCCCCGCCGCAGGAGATTCCACCAGTCGCTTCCCGGTGCGAGCCGCGCGATCTTCCCGTTGGCTCACGGTCACATGCATCGCAGAGTTTGCTGTTTCTGCAAATTGTCTTGCGCACCGGAGAACAAAAGGACCACACTCAAGTTGGCATCAAACCTCGGCCGAACCGCCTCGGCGTTTCGACCACCCACCACCGTTCAGGAGCATCATGTCTGCACCGACCTCACCCGAGAATTCCCGCCCGTCCGACCCAACTTCCCCCGCCATGTCCGACCCAACTTCCGCCGCCATGTCCGACCCAGCATCCCCCGCCATGCCCGTCCCGAACTCCCCCGCCGCATCCTCCCCGAGCGCTCAGTCCGCATCTGCAGCACAGTCCTTCGACATCGCCGTCATCGGCGGAGGCGCAGGTGGGCTCGCCGCATCGATCGCGTTGGCCCGATCTCTGCGCTCCGTCGTCGTCATCGACGCAGGTCAGCTCCGCAACGAGTCGAGCGCTCATGCTCACAATGTCCTCGGGAATGAGGGCATCAACCCGCGCGATCTCATCGCAAAGGGCCGCGCCGAAGCGGAGGAATACGGGGTCACCTTCATCGACGCGACCGCTGCCGACGTTCGCAGGCTCGAACCGACCGACACCGCGACCGGAGAAGCCGATCGTCTCAACGAGGCGGCCCCGGGCCATCGCTTCGAACTGACCACCTCGGCGGGGGCACAGATCTCGGCCCGCCGCGTCATCATCGCGACCGGGTCGAGCGATGAACTGCCGGACGTCCCGGGCCTCGCAGAGGGCTGGGGCGAAACAGTCCTCCACTGCCCCTACTGCCATGGCTACGAGGTGCGCGGGCAGCGCATCGGCGTCATCGGATCGACCGCCATGTCCTACCATCAGGCGATGCTGTTCTCCCAGCTCAGCAACCGCGTGACCTTCATCCGCCACGATGCGCCCGCACCCGATGCGCAGCAGACAGCGATGCTCGAATCGCTCGGGATCGAGTACGTCGACGCAACCGTCACCGAGGTGGCCCGTGCCGGTGCCGAATCCGTCGTTTCGCTGGAGCCGGCAGATGCCTTCGCCGGACCCGACACCGCAGACTACGCTGACACCGCAGACATCATCAGCACCGCCGATGCGGCCACCACCGGCACCGTCGATGCGGCGGGAACAGCAGACGTCGCCGCGGCCGGTGCGACAGACGCGGCGAACGAAGTCGTCTTCGACGCGCTCACCGTCGGCGCATATGCGCGGGCGAATGCCGAACTGTTCACCCAGCTCGGCGGCGAGGTCGTCGAACATCCCAGCGGAATGGGCAGCTTCATTCCCACGCAGATGGGAGGCCAAACCGATGTTCCGGGCGTGTGGGCTGTGGGCAACGGCGCAGACATTTCGGCGATGGTCGTCGCCAGTGCCGCCAGCGGCGTGCTCACCGGCGCTCAGGTCAACGCCGACCTCATCATGGAATCGCTCGACTGACCCATCGGCCCGGCGGAAACAGCAACGACGCGCGGAGACGTGCGCGGCGAAAGCCGGAGCCGCGTGCAAATACGCGCGGAAACGTGCGCGGCGAAAACCGGAGCCGCATGCAAATACGCGCGGAAACGTGCACGGCGGAAGCCGGAGCCGCATGCAACGAGCAGACATTCGCGCCGTACGGGCCGCGCTCGGGCGCACGCGAGCACCCGCACGGCCGACACATCGGTCGCAGGAGCCCAACGCCCCCTGCCTATGACCTCAGTGTGCAGCTTTCACACAGAGCACGGGCACCGCAGCGTCGAGGATGACCTTCTGAATCGTCGATCCGAGGAGGAACTTCCCGACCGGGGTCCGCTTCCTGGTTCCGAGCACGATCAGCTCGGCGGCCACCTCGGTGGCGGTGTCGAGGATCTGCTCGGCCGGATCGTATTCGCTGCCGAGGGTCAGCACCCGAAATTCCACGCCCGACTTGCTCAGGTAGTCCTTGACCGAAGCGAGCTCACCATCGCCGAGGCGGTAGGAATCATTGTGCTGCACCGACCGCGACGCATTGACGACGACCAGCTCCTTGCCGTCCTTCTTCGCCTGTGCGATGCCGGCGTCGAGGGCGGCATGCCCGGCGGGATTGTTGACGTAGCCGACGAGAACAGTCATTTTTCACCTTCGTTGGGTTGAGCTGAACAGATCCGAGCGTGCAGGTCGGTAACCCACCATCCCAGGATATCGAGTCACCATGACACAGTCCGCAACCGCGCCCGCTCTTCGATGATCACGGCGACCGTCGAGGGCACGATCACCGCTCCCGACCGCCGAGGTCATGGCCCCACCCGACCTCGTGATCACGACGATGCGGGACAGTTGACCGTCTCGACGATGCGGGACGGTGAGCCGCCACGACGATGCGGGACGGTGAGCCGCCTCGGCGATGCGGGACGGTGGACCGCCTCGGCGAGGACGTGGGTTCACGTCAATTCTTCGGGATTGCGGAACCGGGTGCTCGTGCCCGTCGTCGAACGGTTCCACAACCAGGTCACGACCCACAGAACGACGCCGATGCCGACGAGCGCCACGGCGATCTGATATTGGATGAGGTCGTCGAGGCGGGCCCACGGACCGACGAGGAACGCGCAGGTGATGATGCCGATCCACGGCAGGATCGTCGGCGCTGTGAAGTGGTCGTGATCGACCGGATTCCGGCGCAGGACGAGCACGGCGACGTTGACGACCGCGAACACCGCCAACAGCAGCAGCGAGGTGGTACCGCCCAACGACGCGGTGACGGACTCGGGAAGGATCGTGCTGACCGCGAAGATGAGCGCATAGGCGATGAGCGTCGTGAAGATGATCGACACCCACGGCGAGCGACGGCCGGCCATGACCTTCGCGAATACGGGCGGCAGCACATTCTGCTTCGCCATTCCGTAGAGCAGACGGCTGGCCATGAGCATATTGATCAGCGCCGAGTTCGCTACGGCGAACATCGTCATGAACGGGAAGATCGTGTCGATCGGCAGCCCCGGGGCGCCTTCGCGGACGACTTCGAGCAGCGGAGTCTCGCTCTCGGTGAGCACACCGATCGGCACGGCCGCGACGGTGACGATGGAGACCAGCACGTAGATGATGCCGGTGATCGTCAGACCCGAGAGCATGATCTTCGGGAACACCCGCGGGTCCTTCGTCTCCTCGACCATGTTCACCGAGTCCTCGAAGCCGACCATGGAGAAGAAGGCGAGCGCCGTGGCGCCGGTCACTGCAAGGAAGACGCTCTTGTCGCCGGCGGTCTCGAAGATCATCACGCGGGAGAAGTCCGCATGCCCCGAACCGAGAGCGAAGAATCCGACGACGATGACCAGCAGCAGACCGGAGAGCTCGACGAGGGTGAGGAACACGTTGAACCACACGCTCTCGCCGACACCGCGGAGGTTGATCAGTGCGATGAGGGTGAGGAAGGCCAAGGCAATCCACATCACCCCTGTGCCCGAGATGTCCCAGCCGAAACCGGCCACGAGGTTCGCGGCGAAGACATTCGACGCCGTCGACGCTGAAGTGATTCCGGAGCTGAGCACGGCGAAGGCGACGAGGAACGTCACGAAATGGATCCCGAACGCCTTGTGCGTGTACAGCGCGGCACCCGCGGCATGCGGATACTTCGTCACGAGCTCCATATAGGAGAACGCGGTGATCAGCGCGATGAGGAAGGCGAGGATCACCGGCGCCCAACCGGCACCGCCGACCTGCCCGGCTACCTTGCCGGTCAGCGCATAGACACCGGTTCCGAGGATGTCACCGACGATGAACAGAAGCAGCAACTTCGGCCCCATGACCCGTTTGAGAGTCTCGGGTTGGGGGCCGTCACCGGGGTCGATTGTGGTCGTGGGTTCTTTATCGCTCACGATTCCTCCGTGTCCGCTGCGGCCACTGTGCCGCAGATCTGGCTGCCCTGACTCTGGCCAGGACCTCGCCTAGTATGCCTAATCACGGACCACAGTGAGAAATGCCGAAAACAGAGCCTTGGCATCGCGTTCGCTCTCCGGCCCCAGCTCCCGCGCCTCATTGAGCAGTGTGTCCTTGTCGAAGCCCAGATCTGCCAGCTTCTGCGCATCCCAGCGTTCGATATTCGCCCGAGTCGACTCCGGATGGAACTGCGTCCCCCACGCCCGACCGAACCGGAAGGCCTGGAACTCACACGCCGCGCTCGAGGCCAGAAGCGTCGCCTCCTGCGGCAGCGCCACGATCCGATCGACATGGCTTTCGACGAACGACGTCTGCTCCCGGATCTCCGAGAACACAGGGTCGGCGGCCGCCTCGGTGGTGGTGTTGATGCGTGTATAGCCCTTTTCCGGGGCTCCTGTCCGGGCGCGCACATCGGCGCCGATGACGTGGGCGATGAGCTGCCCGCCGAGGCAGATCCCCAGCTGCGGCAGATCCGTGTCCAGTGCATGCCGGACGAGCTCGGCCTCATCGGTCAGCCAGGGCGCGCGGTCCGTCTCATCGGGCATGTACCCGCCGCCGAGCATGATGAGCCCGTCGTAGGCATCGAGGTCGGCCGGCCGCGGCAGGGGCGAGACCCCGCCGATGCGCAGATCGAATTCGACGTTTTCGCTGATCATCCATTGTGTCAGCAGCCCAGGTTGGGAATCGACGTCATTGACGATGATGAGCAGCCGAGTCATGATTCGACCCCCGCCGAGGCGGCCGGACCGTACTTCGCGGAAGAGGCGGTGTCGGCGACGCCTCCGCCTTCCTTCGCCGAGGCGGCCGTTCCGTTCCTCGCCGACGGTGCCTCGTCCGCGGAGCCGAGGAAGGCCGTGTACGCGTCCTCGTGCGCGTCTAGGACGCGCATCGCATTGTCGAAGCCGAGCTTGCGCAGGTCGGTCTGCGACCACCCGCGGGAGGTGAGTTCGGCGAACAGGTTCGGGTACTGGCCTGCGTCGCCGAGTCCGGTGGGCAGTTCGTCGACTCCGCAGATATCGCCGCCGAGGCCGATGTGATCGATGCCGATCCTCTCGCGGACGTAATCGCAGTGGTCGGCGACCTCGGCCACTCCCACCTCGGGGGCGGTGCCGTTCTCCCCGGCCTCGACCCATTCGCGACGTTCGTTCGAGACAAAGGAGGGCACGAACGTCATCATCGCCACTCCCCCGCTGCCGGGCACACGGTCGAGGACGTCGTCGGGGATGTTACGCGGATGCGGGTTGAGCCCGAACGCGCAGGAGTGAGTGAAGAGCACCGGCAGGGTCGACTGGTCGAGCGACTGGTGCATGACGCTCGGCGCGACATGGGAAAGGTCGAGGATCATGCCGATCCGGTTCATCTCCGCCACGACCTCACGGCCGAAGCCGCTCAGGCCCCCGTGCTGCGGTTCATCGGTCGCCGAGTCGGCCCACGAATGCGTGGTCGACCATGTCAGCGTCATGTATCGGGCCCCGGCACGGGCGTAGGAGCGCAGCACTGCCAGCGACTCGTCGATCTGCTGCCCGCCTTCGACGCCCATGAGTGAGGCGACCTTCCCAGCGGCGCGCGCGGCACGCACGTCGGCGGCGGTGCGGGCGAAGGCGAGACGTTCGGGGTAGGCGCTGACCACGCGCTGGACGGCGTCGATCTGCTCCCACGTGGCCTTGACCGCGTCCGCGCCGGTGATCGAGGAATGGACGTAGACGGACCAGTACTGCGCAGCGACGCCGCCGGCACGCAGCTGGTCCATCGTCGTGAAGGGCGAGACTGACGGATCGTTGAGTCCGTCCACGCTGTAGTCGCGTTCCTCGCGCAGAAACCACGCGAGGTCGTTGTGCCCGTCGAAGACGTCGATGACTGCGCTGCTCGAGGCGCCTGCGGAACTGCCGGCGGCGGCGTTGGTGGAATCTGTTACGGTCACGATGCTGATCCTTCCGATGAGGCGTGAGTGAGGTGCGGAGCTTGAGTGCAGGTCTGCGTCGAAGCCATTATCCGAGTCCAGAGAGCAGCTGTGCCGACCACAGACCCAGGAACGTGCCGAGGAACGTGCCCATCAGCGCGAACAGCACACCGACCGGGACGAGCTGCCGGTTGAAGGCACCCGCGACGACCGGCGCCGAGGCGATGCCGCCGATGTTCGCGGTGCTGGCCACGGCGATGCTGAAGAGTTCGGTGCGAGTGAGTTTCGCGTAGACGAGCATGATGGCGATGTGGACGACCAGGACGATGATTCCGGCCACCAGGTACAGCGGTGCTTCCGCCAGAGACGTGAAGTCCGAGCCGGAGGCGATGATGCCGATGATGAGGTAGAGCAGGATCGTCGCCAGCTCATTGGACCCGGAGGTCTTGCCGAACCGAGTCGATCCGATGACGAGGCCGAGGACGCTGACGATGAGGATCGTCCACGCAGTGGCGTTGATGACCACACCGACCTCTGGAAGCAGTTCGCCGAGGCGGATCGCCAGTGCCGAGGCCAGGAGCGCAAATCCGATGAGCCCGAACATCGACGACAGAGTCATCGGCTTCTCCTCCTCCGCGTCGACCCTGTCGGTGAAATCGAGCTTCGACATATCGGCCTCCGTCCACCGGTTGAACGCGTCGGAGACCGTGACGGAGGAGAAGATGAGCAGCAGCCAGAACGAGTAGAGCACCGTGTCGACGATGAGGACGTAACCGAACACATCCTCGGGAGCATGGAGGACCTCCTGCACCGCAACCATGTTCGCCGAACCGCCCGTCCACGAGGCGTTGAGTGCGCCGAGGGCCTTCCACGCTTCGGGGTCGAGACTGGAGTGCAGGATCAGATAGCTGATGATGAACCCGGCGATGATGCTCGCCGCGGTCACGGCGAAGGTCAGCAGCAGCTTCGGACCGAGCTTGATGATCTGCCGAATATCGCATTTGAACAGCATGAGCAGGATCATCGCGGGCAGCAGCGCCGTGCGCAGAGTATCGCCGACGTCGTCGATATCCCCGCCGTTGTGGTCGAAGACGCCGATGGTGTTGAGCAGCGCGGCCACGATATAGAGGATGACGAAGCCGGGCACATACTTGAAGAGTCTGAAACGCCCGCTCCGGTCCGCAACGACGAGCGCTGCGGAGATCGCCAGAAGCAGGCTGATGAATAGATAACCGTCCGTGATCACAAACGACACTTCCTCATTGAATTCGTCCACCCCGACAGCGACACCGTCGGCGGCACCGGGGATGAAGCAATGTGCAGTTGTCGATCGGATCCGGTCCGGTGAGGGACCGGGCAATCGCGGTGGTCGGACGCGCTACTGAGCGGCAACCTCGCGGTACTTCTTCACGGCGTTGTTCACTGCTGTGATCAGGGCCTTCTGCGAGGAGCCGTGGTAGCGGCGCTGGATGCGCTCTATCAGTCGACCGGGGTCCGTGATGTCGGCATCGACGAACAGGCTCCGAATGAAGTTTCGAGTCAGAGCCAACGTCGCCGTGCAGTCCACATCGAGGATGCGGTGGGTGCCCGGATCGATCTCGAAAGCCACGTAGAACAGACCGAACTGGCTGGTGATCGGGTTGTTCGACGGAGCCTTCGCTTCGCCAGTGAGGTAGATCGTTTCGGACATCGCCCACCAGACTACCCCACGGTTCTCCGCGCCGGGGGTGGTTCAGAGGGAGTCGAACTTCGACCAGACGCAGTCGAGGGTCGTGCGGCTGACGACGAAGGTCGTGCGTTGCAAGGCGAGGTCGCATCGACGGCAGTCACGGTCATAGGAACCGGTGGATGGCGTCGCCGGCTTCGCGCATGATCGGCATGACGTCGACGACGCGGTCGGTGCCCGGCTCCCAGTTCGCGAACACCGCATAGGCGACACGGCGGGTGCGCGTCATGACGATCCCGGCATCGGCCCTGATCGTCCCGTTCGTGCCTGTCTTGTTCCACACCCACACGTCGCGCTGGTAGTTGTAGTGCGCAAGCGGGTCGAGGTCGAACGCCGAGGCGACCATCGAGGTGTCCGCACCGGCCCCCAACCAGCGGCGGAAGACCTCGTTCGTCGATTCGTCCCAGAACTCGTCCTTGGCATGCCTGGCCATGAAGTCACTGATCTCCGCGGCCGTGCCCGTCGACAGGGTCCGCGGGGCCTTGGCAGGTCGCGGCCAGCGCAGGAAGTCGTGCAGACCCGAATTCCGGTACCCGAGCTTGTCCACCTGCTCCGCGACATTGGCCAAACCGACCCGGCGGATGAGCACGTTCGTGGCGAAGTTGTCGCTGAACGCGCCGATGAGCAGAGCGACGTCGAAGATGCTCAGGTCGTCCTGCTCCATGAGGTACCAGATCCCGGATTCGTCGACTCGTTCCGACGGCCTGCGGTGCAGGCGTTCCTCCAGGTCAAGCGTGCCGTCCTTAGACATCTGCAGTGCCGTGTGGAGCAGGAAGACCTTGCCCATGCTGGCGGTGTCGAGTTCGTCGTTCTCTCTGTGAGCGAACACCCGTTCCCCGCTGTCGACGTCGAAGGCCAGAGCACTGAAGCGCACTCCGGGCAGTCCATCGAATTTCAGTTCGCTCATCGTTGAGCCGCTCCTTCCGCTGTTGTGTTCGCTGCCGCATCATGCCCGTCCGCTCGGTCCACCCACAGCCGCGGCACCTCACCGGCCGGAGCGTCGAGGGTGACGTCGACACCGAGCGGGACGCTGGGCGCATCCGGGTCGTGCCCGAAACCGAGCTCGGACACGATCGGAATGCCCGCATCGCCGAGGTAGTCGATGACCAGCGCCTCGACCTCGTGCACCTTCGCGCAGTCCTCCCACGACCCGAGCACCACGGCATCGGCCGAGGCGAACCATCCGCCGCGGACCAGCTGCACCAGCAGGTTGTCGAGCCGGTACAGTTCCTCGTCGACATCTTCGAGCATGAGGACGCTCGGGCCGTACTTCTGCCGACGGTCGCGGACATCGGCGAGCTCGGGACTGCCCATGCCTGCGGCGATGAGACTGAGATTTCCCCCGCCGAGGCGGCCCCGCGCTCGCCCGGGAACCAGAGTCTGCGCCCGGCTGAGAGGACGATTCGCATCCCCCGCGACAGTGTCCGGCAGAAAATTGGTCACTTTCGGAGACTTTTCGGCGCCAGAAATGTCCGATGGTGACCTATTCTCCGTGTCTGCGTCCTCCGCGGGGAAGCCGAGTTCGCGGCCGCCCCAATGGTCGAACAGCCAGGAGGCCACCTCGTCGGGCACGACGGCCGAATTCTTGAACGGATCGTTGCCGACCATCGGGCAGAACAGCGTCGCCACCCCCAGGTGATGCTCCCACGCCTGGTGCAGCGCGGTGATGTCCGAGGACCCGGTGAGCAGCTTGGGCCGACCGTCACGCCGCCGCATGTGCCTGCGCATGAGGTCGAAGTCGATGCCGTCGAGCAGCCGCATCGCCCCGAAGCCGCCGCGCAGTGCGATGACGGCATCGGTGCCCGGATCGCACCAGGCGTCGACGAGGTCGTCGCGCCGCTGCCGATCGGTGCCGGCCAGATAGGTCACCCGCGGGTGACGGGCACGGATGTTCTCACCAGGCACGACGCGCAGACCCCAGGATTCGAGCTGCGCGATCGCGCGAAGCAGCGACTCCTCATCGGTCGGGCCCGAGGGCGCGATCAGGCGGACGGTGTCCCCGGCCTGCAGCGGCGCCGACTCAAGATACGAGCTCGAGATTTCCGTTCTACTCATTCCTCACCAGACTCTGACTTCCCAGTCGCGGAACCGCGGCCAGCAGTTCCTGCGTGTATTCGTGCTGTGGATTCGACAGCACCGTGTCGACTTCACCGTATTCCACAATCTCACCTTTCTTCATCACGGCCACGGTGTCCGCGATGTTCCAGGCCAGCCCGAGGTCGTGGGTGATGATGAGGGCACTCATCCCGAGGTTCTTCTTCAAAGCGAGGAACAGCGACAGGATCTCTCCGCGCACCGAGGCGTCCAGCGACGCCACCGGCTCATCGGCGATGAGCAGCTGCGGTTCCAGAGCCAAGGCGCCGGCGATGACGACACGCTGCCGCTGCCCTCCGGAGAGCTCCTGCGGAATCGATTCGAGGTAGTCCGCGGCGGGAGTGAGCTCGGCGGCTTCGAGTGCCCCGATGACCCTCTCGTACTGACGGTCCCTGATCCCCTGCACCCGCAGTCCTTCGACCACGGCCTCGTAGACGCTGCGCTTGGGGTTGAGCGACCCCGAAGGATCTTGAAGGATCATCTGCACCTTCCTCCGGAACGTTCGCAGCGCCTTCGCCTTCCGTGGCAGGGGCGAGCCGGCGAAGGCCAGCTGCGAGCCCGGCTCCACCTCCTGCAGTCCGAGCAGCGACCGTGCCAAGGTCGTCTTCCCCGAACCCGACTGGCCGACGACGGCGAGGATCTCGGCCCTGCGCAGCTTGAGGTCGACCCCACGCACGGCGCGTTCCCGTCCTCTGCGGGTATCGAAGGAGACGCTGAGGTTCTTCGCCTCGAGCACCACCTCCTCGCTCATGGCGAACGGTTCGGCCCGGTGCACCTCGGCGGGTTTGAGAGTGCGCGGATGCAACCGTGATTCGGGGTCCCCGATCTGCGGGAACGCACCGGCCAGCTGCTTCGTGTATTCCACTTGCGGCTGCAGGCACACCTCGTCGCTGGGCCCGTATTCGACGAGCTCACCATGGCGCATGATCGCGAGATTCGCGCAGACGGCCGAAAGCACGGCGAGGTCGTGGCTGATCATCAGCAGCGATATGCCTCGGTCGGCCACGAGGTCGGCCAGTCCGGACAGGATCTGTTTCTGCACGATGACGTCGAGGGCAGTGGTCGGTTCGTCGGCGATGATGATGTCCGGTTCGCACGCGAGCGCCATGGCGATCATGATCCGCTGCTTCTGCCCGCCGGAGAGTTCGTGCGGGTAGGCGCTGGCCTTCGCTCTCTCGAGGTCGACCTCATCGAGGAGTCCGAACATCCGCTCCCGGCGCTTCTCCGGAGTCGTCCACGTGCCCTTCGCATGGTGTTCGAGGGCTTCGATGATCTGCTTGCCCACCTCACGGACCGGGTTGAGCGAATGCAGGGCACCTTGGAAAACGATCGAGGCCTGCGCCCAGCGGACCGCGCGGATCTCGCCGAAGCTCAGCTCCTTGATGTCCTTCCCGCCGAGGAGGACCCGCCCATCCAGCCGAGCCGACTTCGGCAGCAGGCGCAGGGCCGACATGATCAGCGTCGACTTCCCGGAACCGGATTCGCCGGCGATGCCCAGCGTGGCCCCTGCCGGCAGGTCGAGGCTGACGTCGCTGACGGCGATGACATCGCCGCGGTCGGTGGAGGAGCGGTAGGTGATCGAGACGTTCTCGAAGCTGAGATCGGTCATCAGCGACTCCTCAGGGCCGGGTTGATGATGGCTTCGAACGCGCGCCCGACCATCGTGAACGCAAGCACGACGAGGAGGATCGCCACACCCGGGGTGAGCACGTACCACCAGTATCCGGAGGTCGCGGCCGAGACATCCATCGAGTTCTTCAGAATCGTTCCCCATGATTCCTTGCTCGTATCGCCGAGGCCGAGGAACGACAGCGTCGATTCGGCGATGATCGCACCGCCGACGGTCAGCGTCGTGTTCGCGAGCACGAGCGGCATCACTGCCGGCAGCAGGTGCCGGAACAGAATATGCCGATGACCGGCACCGAGGATGCGCGCCCGTTCGATGTAGAGCCGAGATTCTACGCTCAGGGTCTGCGAGCGCACGATCCGTGCGGTCGAGGCCCAGGAGGTCAGTCCGATGGCGATGACGATGGTGAGGACTCCGCGTTCGAGGACGGAGGAGAGCACGATCGCCAGCAGCAGGGACGGAAGGACGATGAAGAAGTCGACGATGCGCATGATGACGCCGCCGAACAGTCCGGTGAAGTGGCCTGCGGCCAGGCCCATGATGGTGCCGATGACCATCGACATGACGGTCGCCGCGACACCGACGAGGATGGATACGCGGGCACCCCAGAGGATGCGCACCCACAGCTCTCGGCCCAGACCATCGGTGCCCAAGGGGTGGTCGAGGCTCGGTGGGGCGTAGCGAGGGGCATCGAGCTGCTTCGTGACGTCGAGCATCGATTCGGGAGCGATGATCGGGGCGGCGACCGCGATGACGATGAAGAACAGGAGGACGACCGCGCCGATGAGCGCGGGCACGTCCGCGCGGAACAGCGCCCAGTTCTTCTTCGCATTGTTGAGCCGACGTTCGCGGATGAGTTTGGCCCCGTCGATGGCGGGCGTTGATCCCCGTGTTTCCGATCCACGCGGATTCGGTTCGTTCGATGAGGGGTCGGGGGCCGCCTCGGCGGGGGTGTTCGCGCTCATCAGGCCCTCCTGACGCGGGGATCGAGGAATCGGTAGACGATGTCGGCGGCGAGGTTCATCAGGATGATGATCGCCGAGAACACGACGAATGTGCCCTGCAGAAGCGGCAGGTCGGGGCCGCGGATCGCTTCGAAGGTGAGTTTTCCGAGACCCGGCCAGGAGAACACCGCTTCGACGGTGACGGCGCCGGCGATGAGTCCGCCGATGTGGAGGAAGACGACGGTGACGGTCGGCAGCAGCGCGTTGGGCACGGCATGTCTGCGGCGGACTTCGTCCTCGTTCAGGCCCTTGGCTCGAGCGGTGGTGAGGTAGTCCTCGTTCATCTCCTCGAGGAGGGACGCGCGCATGACCATGAGGAACTGCGCGTAGACGACCGCGACCAGCGAGATGACGGGCAGGATGAGGTGTTTGATGACGTCGATGATGCCGGCGGGCGACCACGGGTCGAGGCCGGGGGTGATCATGCCGCCGGTGGGCAGCCACTGCAGGGTGCCTCCGAAGATCATGAGCAGGATGAGGCCGAGCCAGAACGTCGGCACCGACCAGAACACCAGCGAGGTCGAGGAGGCGAGTTTGTCGAAGAGCGAATTGCGCCGCCAGGCCGAGAGCTGTCCGAGCCACAGGCCCAGAGCGATCGCGATGACCGCTGCGGTGGCGGTCAGCAGCAGCGTCGGTCCGAGGTAGTCGCCGATGAGCGAGGACACGGATTTGCGGTAGACGTAGGACTCGCCGAGGTCACCGGTGACGATGCCGACGAGATAGTCCCAGAACTGGACGATGACGGGTTTGTCGAGACCGTATTGGCTGCGCAGTTCGGCGATCTGCGCCGGACTCATCGGCCGTTCCTTGGCGATCTTGAGCACCGGGTCGCCGGGCAGCATGCGGAAGGCGAAGAAGCCGAGGAGGATGACGAGCACCATCGATGTCGCGGCCCCGCCGATCTTGCCCAGCAGGTAACGGGCGAATGATCCGCCCGCAGGTGGTTCGTCCATGTCGGCGGTGCCGACGGATCCCGGCGCCGAGGCGGCCGTCGAGTTCTCCGGAGATGCGTCCGGGGCCGCGGGGCCCCCAGGTCGGGATTCCCCGGGCTGGGGATCGTCGTCGGTGGGTGTGCTCACTGTGGTGCTCCAGATCGTGGGGGCCGCGTCCGGCCCCGTTCAGGCTGGTCTGTCGGTCGGGTCTGCCGTGCCGTCCGAGGCTCCGGGTGCCGCATCGCATGCGGCACCCGGATCTCGGCGGAGAGGACTATTCGCGGTCGTCGGACTTCTTGCGACGGCTGAGCAGCCAGCCGCCTCCACCGAGGACGACGATCACGGCTGCCGCGATGCCGATCCAACCGCCGGCCCCGAGCCCACCGCCGCCTGCAGCGTCTTCTTCACTGACCGGTTCGACCGAGGCGTAGCCCCAGTAGCCGACCTGGTTGGCGATGGCACCGCCGTCCGTGGGCTGCTTCGTGAAGTTGTCGAACCGGTCCGAGCGGGAGGCTTCGAGCTGGTTCGGGTACCACAGCGTCACCGAGGGGGCTTCCTCGTAGTGGATGGCCAGGGCCTTCTGGACGAGCTCAGCCCGCTTGGCCTTGTCGAGTTCGACGTGCTGAGCCTGATACAGCTTGTCGAATTCCTTGTTGCACCAACCGTCCTGGGTGGTGCCGCCGTTGCCGTCGGCGTCGGGGCGCTGACCGCAGGTGTTGATGCTCAGCTGGTAGTCGGGATCGGGGTTGATCGACCAACCGGAGAAGTACATGTCGTAATCGCCCTTGGTGGTGCGTTCGGACACGGTGTCGACATCGGTGGATTCGTTGTCGAGATCGATGCCGATGTCCTTCATCCACGGCTTGATGAACTTCGCTGTGTTCTCTTCGATCGGGTTGTCGGCGTCGGTGAGGAAGCGCAGCTTGAGCTTCTTTCCGTCCTTTTCGCGGATGCCGTCCGAACCTTCCTTCCACCCGGCGTCATCGAGCAGCTTCTTCGCCTTGCTCACATCGAAGCCGCTGATGACCTTGTTGTCGGGCTTGAGTGCCCACGTCGGGTAGACGGCGGGGATGAAGCTCGTGGCCGGCTGCGCGTAGTCCTGCATGACCTGTTTGCGCAGGGTCTCGGTGTCGATACCGGCCCGGATGGCCTGACGGACCTTCTTGTCCTTGAGTGCCTCGTTGCCGGTGCCGAATTCCTTGCCCTTGGCGTCGGCGACTCCCGGGTTGATGGAGATGCCGTTGAAACGGCGGCCGTGGCCGTCGTTGAGTTCGACGTTCTTCGCCCCCTCGAGGGCAGTGAACTGATCGGGGCTGAGCCCGGTGATGAAGTCGACCTCGCCGGAGCGAATCGCCTGCACCTGGGCGTCGGAATTCGTGTAGTAGCGATACTGAATCTCGTCGAGCTTCGGCTTGCCGCGCCAGAAGTTCGGGTTGGCCTTGAGCGTGATCGACTTGTTCGCTTCATAGGACTCGAGCTGGAACGGTCCCGAACCGACCGACTGCTCGTCGTTCTTGAAGTCGCCGGGTTTGTCGATCTTCGACCACACGTGTTCGGGGACGACGGGGATCTCCTGGCCGGGGTTGTTCGCCTGCGGCTTCTTCAGGGTGATGACGAGGGTGGAGTCGTCGGGGGCTTCGACCTTCTCGAAGTTTTCGACGAGGCTGCCGTTGGCCACCGCCATCTCGTCCTTCTCCATCATCTGGTTGTAGGTCCAGGCGACGTCCTTCGAAGTCAGCGGTTCATCATCGGACCACTTCATGTCCGGTCGCATCGTGTACGTCCAGACCTTGCCATCGGAGTCCGTGGTCCACTCGGTGGCCAGTCCTTCTGTGACGGAGCCGTCCTTCGCGTCGTTGGCCACAAGGTTCTCGTACATGTACCGGAACGTGTTGGTCGGGACCAGATAGAAGGAGGTGAAGGGATTGAACGAATCGACGAAGCCGTCGGTGGCGATCCGCAGGACGTTGTCGTCGGCCGGAGCCTCGGAGGTGGCGGCCTGGGCCGGCGCGGTGGCCAACGACCCGGCAAGTGCCAGTGCTGCGGCGCCGGCCAGGCATCGTTGCCAGCCTTTGCGCAGTGTGCCGTGTCTGCGCGACGTGTGGTGAGTGAACATCATTGTCCTTCTGCTCGTGCGGTGATTCATTTGTCACTCCCCGACCGGGACGAATGGGTCGTTCGTCGGACTCAGGGTGAGTGTGTTCCTTATCACTCTACGTTCGAAGTGACGTGTTTTCGGCGCAACACCACACAAAGATGCTTGTCAGCGACTGTGCAAACACCACAGCGGTCGTGGAGCGACCGCCCTCTCCGCTTCTCAGGCCCTCTGCGTCGATCGGTCGACGCTGCGGTGGGCGATCTGTTCGGAGGTCTCGGCCTTGCGCAGCCTCTGCACGATCGCGATGCCGACGAGCACCGCCAGGCCGATGAGCGAGATCCACAGGGCCGGGTAGACCAGCGCGATCCCGCCGGCGACCAGCAGCACTCTCTCCACCACGTTGGTGACGCCGAAGAAGTAGCCGGCCATTCCCGCGGCCACGCCGACCATCCCCAGGCACAGCGTCACGAGGGCCGTGACCATGTCCTGCCAGGTTCCCTGCAGCAGCAGCGCCGGCTGGAGGATGAAGACGTAGGGGATGAGGAATCCGGCGATCGCGATGCGCACTGCAGTCATTCCTGCCTTCATCGGGTTCGCGGCCGCGATCCCGGCACCCGCATAGGCAGCGAGGCAGACGGGCGGGGTGATGTCGGCGAGGATGCCGAAGAAGAAGACGAACATGTGCGCGGCGATCAGCGGCACATCGAAGTTGTTGTACAGGATCGGCGCGGCGACCGTGGCCGTGACCACGTAGTTCGCGGTTGTCGGAAGCCCCATGCCGAGGACCAGGCAGGCGATCATGACCATGAACAGCACGATGAAGAAGTTGCCGCCGGCCAGGTTGACCAGGCCCTTGCCCAGCTGACCGCCGAGGCCGGTCACGGTCACCGTGCCGGCGACGATGCCGGCCGTGGCACAGGCGGCGATGACCGGCAGCGCCGTGCGCGCTCCCGCGATGAGGACGTTGACGAGCGCCCTGGGGCTGAGACGGGTCATCTTTCGCAGGAAGCTGAGGAGGAAGGCTGTGCCGATGCCGAACAGCGCCGCGCGGATCGGAGACATGCCCGAGAGCAGCGTGAGCACGATGACCACCAGCGGCAGCAGCAGGTCGAGCCGCTTGAGCAGTTCGCGACCGTCCGGCAGGGCGGATTTCGCCATCCCGAGGATGCCGCTCATCTTCGCTTCGAAGTGGATGGACAGGAACGCACCGAGGAAGTAGAGCAGTGCCGGGATGATGGCGATGACGATGAGGCCGTTGTATTCGAGGTCGGGCACATTCTGGGCCATGATGAACGCGGCAGCGCCCATGATCGGCGGCATGATCTGACCGCCGGTCGACGCCGTGGCTTCGGTGGCGGCGGCGAAGTGGGGCTTGAACCCGGCCTTCTTCATCAGCGGGATGGTGAACGATCCCGAGGCGACGGTATTGGCCACCGAGGATCCGGAGACCATCCCCTGGAGCCCGGAGGCGACGACGGCCGCCTTCGCCGGTCCTCCGGTGTAGCGTCCGGTGAGCCGGAAGGCGAGGTCGTTGAAGAACTGACCGATGTTCGTGTGCACGAGCATCACGGCGAAGAACAGGAAGAGGAAGATGAAGTTGGCCGAGACCTGCACCGGAGTGCCGAAGATGCCGGAGCCGTTGGACAGGAACATGTTCGTCGCGAGGTCCTCGACGCTCAGCCCGGAGTGCCTGAAGACGGGGCTGTGGTTGCCGAAGAGCCCGTAGAGCAGCGCAACCCCGGCGATGACGACGATGGGCAGACCGACGCAGCGACGGGTGGCTTCGAGGATGAGCAGCACGCCGAGGATCGCCACGACGAAGTCGAGAGTCGAATAGCCGAGGATCTGGACGGAGTTGCTCACCAGACGCGAGTAGTCGAAGAAGACGTAGAGATTGCAGAACAGCCCGGCGAGGCCGAGCAGCACGTCGTACCAGGGGACACGGCTGCCGCGGCCGATGAGGAAGTCAGCGACGCGGTTGCCGGTGGCGGGAGCGTCGAGGAGCCTCCTGCCGGCCGGGTAGAGGAAGAAGATCAGCGCGGTCGCCCCGGCCAGGTGGAGTGACGAATGCATCCACGTGTTGAACGGCCGTTCGAGTGCGGCGTAGAGGT
The DNA here is from genome assembly GCF_049804075.1 of Brevibacterium sp. FAM 24630. NCBI lineage: Bacteria > Bacillati > Actinomycetota > Actinomycetes > Micrococcales > Brevibacteriaceae > Brevibacterium > Brevibacterium sp. FAM 24630. The sequence goes on along the minus strand of NZ_JBNBZD010000012.1, from coordinate 38,740 downwards.
GGTAGAGGGTGAAGACGACGGAGACACCGCCGATCACCCACGCCCACCAGCCGAGGTCCGTTCGGAACCGACTCGAGGAGTCGACGTCGCGCAGGGCCTTCTCTCTCGCCTGATCGGCCGCCACCGTCGGCGCGGCAGCCGTCCCGGCCGAGGAGTCCCCCGGCCGGGGTGCTGTCGTCTCGTCACTCACGGCAGGTCGACGCCCTCTTCCTCGAAATACTTCTTGGCTCCGGGATGCAGTGGGACGTCTCCGATTCCCTGCATCGCGGTGTCCTTCTCGATGAGCTTGCCGACGTCGAGGGTGATGCCGTCGGCGTTCTCGAACACAGCCTTGGTCAGCCCGTAGGCCGTGTCTTCGCTGACTTGTTCGGTCGACGCCACCAGAGCGGCGAACACGGAGACCGTCGGCACGTCCTCGTCGAGGAAGTCGTAGGCCTCGGCAGGGATGTCATAGGACTCCGCGCCCGTCGACTCCTCGATCGCCGAGACGACGTCATCATCGAGCTCGAGCAGCCTGACGTCGGTCGAGGCGGCCAGCTGGGTCAGACCGGCGACCGGCGTGCCCACGACGAAGATCGTCGCGTCGATCTGCTTGTCGCCGAGCATATCGGTCGATGCCCCGAAGTCCGTGACCTCGGGGGTGTAGTCGGACTCGCCGATGTCCGCGGCTTCGAGGATCGCATCGGAGATCGCCCGCGTGCCCGATCCGGCGTCGCCGACGGCGATCTTCTTGCCCTTGAGGTCATCGACGGACTTGATGTTCGAATCATCGCGGACGATGATATGCGCGGCCTCCGGGTAGAGGGAGGCCAGCCAGCCGATGTTGTCGAGCTTCGTGCCGTCCAGGTCCTCGAGCTCACCGTTGACCGCATCGTTCGCAGTATCGCTCTGGGTGAAGCCCATCTGCCATTCGCCCTGGTAGATCTTTCCGAGGTTCTCGGCCGATGCTCCTGATTCGACGTAGTTGACGGTGACCCCGTCGACGTCGTCCTCGAAGATCGAGGCGAGTTCACCGCCGAGCGGATAGTAAGTGCCCGAAGTGCCGCCGGTGCCGAGGGTGAGGTCGTCCGTGGTTTCGCCCCCGCCCCCGCTGCCTCCGGATCCGCAGGCTGTCAGGCTGAGAGCCAAGGCGGCGATGGCCGCGATGGTCGCGCGTCGGAATGTCATGTCGTCCTTCCTGGTACGTCGTCGTCACCAGCTGCTCTGCTGGATACTCAGTGAACTCCCTAGAGATTATGCGGATGCAGGGAGCTTTTGGCCACTTGACCTGAATGTTTGCTGAATCGTTAGACGCCGCTCCCTTCGACCTGCCGACCCAGATTCCGCAGCTCCGCCTCGCCCGCCTCGGCTAGGACGTCGTCGATCGTCTGGCCCTGCCGGATGAGGAAGAACTGGAGCGCGCCCTCACCGAGGCGGCTCCCGGCACCGTCGGGTTCCGGGACGGGTCCGGCGGATTCCGCAACGGTCCCGTCGGTCTCGGATACGGCGTCCCCCGCCCCGCCCGCAGGCTGAGCGCGATATCCGTACACGGGCACCCGCGGGAGCAGGTTGTAGGAGAACGGGTTCGAGAAGTAGTAGGCGCCGGTCTCGGGCACGGCCACGAGGTCGCCGACGTCGAGGCGCGGCAGCAGCCGATCACGGGCGAGGAGGTCACCGGAGAAGCAGGCGGGGCCGGCGACGTCGGTGGGGACCGTCTCGGCGATCTTGGGCTCACCGGAGGCGGTGAACGGCAGGATCCGCAGCGGCCAGTCCGCGGGGGCGTAGGCGGTGCGCGTGGCGACCTGGACACCGGCGTGGGTCATGGCGATGTGTCGCCCGCCAGTGGTCTTCGCGTATTCGACGCGGGTGAGGATCGTGCCGGATTTCGCCAGCAGCGCGCGGCCGAATTCGGTGACGACGTCGAAGTCGAACAGCTCCGGCACTTCCTCATCGAGTGCGGAGCGGTAATCAGCGAAGGTCGGGGTGACGCCCTCGCCGTCGAAGTTCACCGACAGTCCGCCGCCGATGTCGATGCGCGTGATCTGGCGGGTTGCGGCGCGCGCATTGATCTCCAGGGCGAGGTCGACGGCGGCGCGGATGCCGGCGGCGGCCTTGTCGAGGCTGATGCCCTGAGAGCCGGAATGAACGTGGATCTGATTGAGCCAGGGACGGCCGAGATGAGCCGCGATGAGCGCCTCACGGATTCCCGGGTCGGCGAGTCCGACGCCGAATTTCGAGGTCTCGGTCGCTGTGCTCAGAGCACCGATCGCGCCTGTCCCCGATTGCGGATTGATGCGGAACCCGATCCTCGCCGAGGCGGAGCCGCGGCCGTGTTCGCCCAGGAGGGTATCGAGGCGGGCGAGTTCATCGAAATTGTCGACATTGATCGAGACCCCGAGCTCGACCGCGCGACGCAGCTCCATCCAGGTCTTGGCCGGAGAGTCGAAGACGATCCGATCGGGTGCGAAACCGGCGGCGAGGGCGAGTTCGAGCTCTCCGGGGCTTGCGACTTCGCAGCCCGCACCGGCCTGCGCGTAGCGACGCAGCAGTGACGGCAGCGGCGCAGCCTTGCAGGCCACCGCGTGGAGGACCTCACGATCGGATGCAAAAGCAGAAGTCAGATGTTCGAAAGCGGCGTCCACTGCGTCGAGGTCGACGAGTCCGAGAACAGGCGACTGATCCGACAGCGCGGGAACGTCATCGCGAACCGCGGCCCCGAGGCCGGAGGTGCCAGCGGATCGCGCGCCGGTGACTCCGAGACCGGCCGTTCCGAGGCCGGCCGCTCCGAGACCGACGTGGTCGGCTCCGGAGGCGGCGGGAGGGGTGCTGTTCTCGGCGATCGCTCTGATCGCGTGTGCGCGACTGTCCGCGATGGGCTGCTGGCTGCGGGGCATGACATCCTTTGTTCGTGATCTGATGTCACTTTAGGACGGCTGACCTCGTGGAACCGACAAATCCGCACCAAACTTCACCAAGGTCGATTGTAGGTTTCACACCATGACGGAACGACGGCCGGCGACGTTCGGCCGCCGGGTCGACAACCGTCCGACTTCAGACACCGGGCCTCAGCCACCGGCCCGGTCGTGAGCGAGCACCGCGAGTTCGAGCCACAGCCGCTCGGCGGGTTCTGCCGTCGATAAGCCGGTGATCTCCTCGATCCGACCGAGCCGGTGCCGCAGCGAATTCGTATGCACGTGCAGCCTGCGGGACGCCTCGGCGGAATTGCCGACCGTGGCGAAATAGACTCGCAGAGTTTCGAGCAGGCTGCCGTTGTGGGCCGCATCGTGCGCGGCCAGTGCCCGAGCCGGCCACACCACGCTTCCGACGTCTGCCCCGGCGGCTCCAACATCGGCACCTGCAGCATCGCCCTCGGCAGCGAGCAGGGCATCGGCGACGCGCAGTCCGATGACCTCGGCGGCAACGTCTTCAACGGTCGCTCCGATGATCGCCTGGGCCGCCTCGGCGCTTCCCTCTCCCCGTCTCGCCTTCGCAGGGCCCTGACCGCCCCTGTCCGCGTCGCCGTCAGCTCGCCCTCCGTCAGCTCGACCGTCGTCAGCACCACCGCCGTCAGCTCGACCGTCGTGAGCACCACTGCCGGCCGCGTGCTGTCCGCTGTTCAGGGCATCGACGACGTATGCGGCTTCCGACCAGGAACGATGAACCCGATCGAGGCGGTCGACCGGAGCACCGACGCCGAAGCTCAGCCCCTCAGCACCCGGCAGCGAACGCCGCAGCGTCGACAGCACACGGTTCCGAATCTGCGCGGCATCCGCTGGTGCGCTCATCTGCACGAGAGCCGCAAGATGCTCCCCCGTCCCCGACTCGACCTGCGAGAGCACGGCATCGGCGAAAGCGGCCCGCAGATGGAACCGCAGGACGGGCTCTCGTTCGGGGGCCACCTCGGCGAAGGCAAGGACACAGTAGTGCCCGGCGAACGGGAGGGCGAGCAGGGTCGCCGAGGGGCCGAGTTCGGCGGACCCGGCGAGGATCGCGGCGAGCGCCTCCCGCCGGATGCGCTTCTCGAACGGTGAGCGCCGCAGCGTCCGCAGCATCACCGGCAGGGCGGCACGAGCGGCATCGCGCAGCACCTCCCGCAGCGGAGCCGGGTCGAGCTCGGCCGGGTAGGCCGCCCAGATCGTGCCGATGAGTTCGCCCTCGCTGCGCAGGGCGATGACGGACCGAGCCGGCGATGCGCCCGCGGCGGGACGCTCGACGACATCGGTCGATCGCCGGACCGTGTCGAGGAAGCCGGACTCCTCGAGCTCGGCGATCCGCCAGCCGGGGATGGCCCCGGACAGAATCGTCTCGCGCCGAATCTCATCGATGTCATCGCCGAGGTTGGCATGGGCAAGCACACGCGAGGCCGGGTCCTCGATCGTGATCGATGCCCCCGTGGAATCCGCGATGACCGCGGCCAGGGAACTGAGATCGTCGGCATCGGGCCAGGCCAGAGCGCTCGTCGCACCTTCCGTGAGCTGCCGCAGGTGGACAAGCACCTCCGACCAGGTCACGTGCGGCGACCGTTCGAGGAGCACCGGAGCCTCGCCCCCGCTTGCTGGAGCATCGTCGGCGGTGTGCGCACCCTCGCCGAGGTGGGTGTGCGATCCGGGTGGAAGGACCAGTGCCGCTGCTCCCGCATAGTCGGCCAACACCGTGCCCAGTCCCGCGCGACTGTGCACCTCCTCGGTGACGAGGACGACGGTGCCCGACCGCGCGCGGTCGGCCCGATACGAGCCACGGTAGGAGACCACGGTGCTGCGGCTGCGATCGGCCTCCTCGGCGCGGGACTCATTCGTCGTCGGCAGGTCGAAGCCGAACTCGATCCGGGTGATGACGACATCGTCGGCCACCTCGGTGAGCGGCAGGAGGAGGCCCTCGGTGTCCCGGATGAGGCGGGACAGGCGCGGGCTCGCGGTGTCGGTCATATCCCCACTGTAGTCAACCGCCGGTGGGGCCCGCGCGGTCGAGTCGGTTGCCGCGGAACAGGGGGCGGCCGCCTCGGCGCGGGAGGTCTATTCCGGGGAATAGAACTTGAACTGGAGGGCCCGGACGACGAGTTGGGCGAGGTTCTTCGCCTCCAGTTTGATGCGCAGGTTCCGGGAGTGCGTTTTCATCGTGTGCATGCTCAGGCCCAGTGCCTCGGCGATCTCGTCGTACCCGAAGCCCTGGCAGAGCAGGATGAGCAGCTCCAGCTCGCGCTCCGTCAGCTGCGGGGCCGATACCGGAGCCTCGGGCAGATAATCGCCGCTGATGGCGATGTCCTCGGCCAGGCCCTTGAGCAGTTCGGGCGACTCCCCCGCCGAGGCGGCACGCACGACCGCGACGAGTTCGCTCTCACCCGCGGTCTTGTTGAGCACGGCCAGGGCACCGGCCTCGAGGCCGCGGGCGATCCCCGGACCCGGCGCCACCGTGGTCAGCAGCACCACATGGGCCCGCGGATCGTGATCGATGATCGCCGCCGTCGCGTCGACCCCGGTCATGCCCGGCGGCATGTTGACGTCCATGAGCACAAGATCGGGGCGACTCGCGACGAAGACATCGACGGCGTCCTCACCGGTGTGGACCGGGTCGAGGACGCGGAATTCGCCAGCGTCACGCAGCGCCGCAGTGATCGCGCGCGTCGTCCAGGAATCGTCGTCGACGACGAGGACGGAGGGGGCGGCTGCGGCTTCGACGTCGGCAGCGGTGGGCGGGTGCGGGACGGGAGGGGTCAAACGTCGACCTTGTCGTGGTCGTCCCTCGACTCGGTCCGTGCGGGGACGGTGCCGGATGTGGTGGGACCGGTGGCCGTTGCGGGCCTGCGGCCGGTCTCGCGGTCGGTTCCGCCGGTTGTGGCGGATCGGGTCTCGGCGGTCGCGCCGAGTCGGGTGTCACCGGTCGCGTCGGAGCGGGTGTCACCGGTCGCGTCAGATCGAGGGTCGATGACGTCGATCATCTCGCTGGTCTCGGCCTTTTCGCTGGTCTCGGCCTTTTCGGTGGTGTCGGCCCTGTCGGCGGTGTCGGCCGTTGCGGTCGGTGACATGAAGCGGACGGGCAGGGCCACCTCGACGATGGTGCGCTTCGCCTCGTCGGAGCCCACTTCACAGGTTCCGCCCACGGCGGTCGCGCGGCTCGACAGCGATCGCGGCACCACGGTCAGCTCAGTCGGCGAATCGTTCGTGCTGCGGCATACGAGCTCGGCCCGGTCGCCGCTCTCACCGCGGATTTCGACGGTCAGGCTCGCGGGCGTGTCCGGGGTGGAGTAGCGGATGACATTCGTGGCGAGCTCAAGCAGGATCGCGCGGAAATGACGGGCGAGCGTGCTCGAGGAATAGCTCGGCAACCACGCGAGCTGCACGTTCAGCGGCACGGATCCGGCAGCGCAGCCGTCCTCGATCGCACTCGTCAGCTGCTCCGCCTCGGCGCGGAACCGGATGCGGGCGTCGCGGGTGCCCGCGGAGCTGGTCTCAGCCTCCCATGTGCTCAGGCTCCTCACGAGCTGGCGCAGGCGTTTGGTCGCTTCGGCGTTGACGAGGGCGAGTTCGGCGAGGAGCCGGTCGGCATGAGCCGGGTCGGTCTCCTTCGCGAGCGTGCGGATGATCGCGGACTCGGTGGTCAGGGAGTGCGAGATCGTGTCGTGCATGTCGCTGGTGAACCGGGCCCGCATCGCGTCGAGGCTGCGCTGATGGTCGACGGCGGCCCGCTCGCGGCGGTCGATCTCACGGCTGATCCGTGCTTCGACGAAGCTCGCGCACAGTCCGAGGAGTGAGTAGGTCAGCCATCCGTAGCCGAGGTCGGTGAACCCCTCGAAGCCCGCGTCGTAGGATCCGACCCAGGTCGAGAGCCCGAGGTAGCCGCCCAGCCCCGCTGTGCCGACGGAGAAGCCGATCCAGCGACGACGACTGATGAGGACCGCCGTGGCCAGCAGCAGCGCCTCGGGGAACATGTTCTCCAGGTCCGGATAGAGCGGCGAGAAGAGGATGCCGAGGCCAGTGGAGGCGATGACGGTCGTCAGCGGCACGAAAGCGGCGAGGAGGATGAGCGCATAGGCCACGACGAGGAACGTCGCATAGCGCGGTTCGACGATTTCGAACGCCCCGGGCACGAGGATGGTCAGGCTCATGATGAGCGCAAGCAGACGGATCGGCAGGTCGATGAAGCGCGGTCCCCTGAGGAACCGCCAGACCCGGGCAGGCACGCTCATGGCGGAGTCGTCGATCGCTGAAGTCATGTGTTCTATTCTGCTACAGTTCCGGCGAACCAGAAACGCCTCCTCCAAAACACCTGACGGCGGCCCAGCTACCTCGCGCGAGGTTGCTGGGCCGCCGTCAGGTAGTAATTGTTAGGGGAGGAGTTCGGCGAGGGCTGCCTCGATGACGTCGAAGGCGTCGTGGAGCAGCTCGTCCGAGATCGTCAGCGGCGGCAGGAAGCGCAGGATATTGCCGAAGGTTCCCGTGGTGAGCACGAGGACACCGTTCTTCGCGCAGTAGTCCGCGATCTTCTTGACCAGGTCCGCGTTCGGTTCGATCGAATCGTGCTCGACGAACTCGGCGGCGATCATGGCGCCGCGGCCGCGGACGTCGCCGACCTCGGGGTACTTCGACTGCAGCTTCGTGAGACGGTCGACGATGATCTCACCGATGTGTCCGGCCCGATCGGCCAGTCCGTCCTCCTCGTACGCGGCGATCGCGCCGAGTGCGGCAGCACAGGCGATGGGGTTGCCGCCGTAGGTGCCGCCGAGGCGGCCCGGTCCGACCGAGTCCATGATGTCGGCGCGACCGGTCACGGCCGACAGCGGCAGGCCGCCGGCGATGCCCTTGGCGGTGGCGACGAGGTCGGGGACGATGCCCTCCCATTCGGAGGCGAACATCTTTCCGGTGCGGGCGAATCCGGCCTGCACCTCATCGGCGACGAAGACGATGCCCTTCTCGCGGGCGTAGTCGACGAGCGTGGGCAGGAAGCCCTCGGCCGGGACGATGAAGCCGCCCTCGCCCTGGATCGGCTCGATGACGATCGCGGCGACGTACTCGGAGCCGACCTGCTTCTCGATCATCGAGATGACGCGCTTGGCGGCATCCTCACCGCTGAGCTTGGTGCCGGCCGCATCGTTGTCGCGGAACGGGTAGGACATCGGCGCACGGTAGACCTCACCGGCGAAGGGGCCGAAGCCGGCCTTGTAGGGCGCGGCCTTCGCGGTCATCGCCATGGTCAGGTTGGTGCGGCCGTGGTAGGCGTGGTCGAAGACGACGACGGCGTCGCGGCCGGTGTGGGCACGCGCGATCTTCACGGCGTTCTCGACCGCTTCGGCACCGGAGTTGAGCAGCACGGTGCGCTTCTCGTGGTCTCCCGGGGTCAGCCGATTGAGCGCTTCTGCCACCTCGACGTAGCTCTCATACGGATTGACCATGAAGCAGGTGTGGGTGAAGGCCTCGAGCTGAGCCTTCGCGTTCTCGACCACGCGCGGGTTCGCGTTGCCGGCGGTGGTCACCGCGATTCCCGAACCGAGGTCGATGAGCTGGTTGCCGTCGGCGTCCTTGAGGATGCCGCCGCCGGCCGCAACCACATAGGCGGGCAGGCTCGAACCGACACCGGTCGCCACGGCAGACTTGCGACGCGTCTCGAGTTCACGGGACTTCGGTCCCGGAATCTCGGTGACGATTTTACGTTCCTGCGGCAGAGCTTCGCCGCCAATCTCGAAAGCTGTCATAAGGGGAACAATAGGGGTTCGCAACGGTTTTTGTCACTTACCGTCCGCAGGCTGAGCAGTACGTCACGCCCAGGGCATCGAACGATCACGATCGGAGCGTTTTCGGTACGGAATCCGTTGCGCCGCTGAGACGGATGTCGCGGCGGTGCGCTGAGGCGCAGTCGTGCCCGCCGGCGCCCCGGTTCGGCACGGATGCCGCTTCGCGCGCGGCCGCCCGCAGACCCGTCGATCAGGGTCGCGAACCGGCGCGATCAGCGGTGCTGATTGCGGGCGTCGACGTCCTTGTTCCGCGCAGGCAGGACCCGTTCGTGTTCGCGCACGGGCACGACGATCGTCTCCTGCGCGCCGACCACGCGGTCGCCGTCACTCATTTCGAAGCTCAGCTGCGCCTCGGGTGACAGATTGCGTTTGACCACGGCCAGACCGATCGGTCCGAGCTCCCAATGCACGGTCACCGAGGTCAGGGTGCCGACGCCGCGTTCGGACCCACGGACCTCCGCGAGCGCCTCGGTGCCGGGGTCGGGGGCGATGTGCCCGGACCCGTCGAGGTGGACGAAGGCCAATCGCCGAGGCGGCTGACCCAGATTGTGCACACGGGCCACGGCCTCCTGGCCGCGGTAGCAGCCCTTGGCCAGGTGGACGGCGGTGCGCAGCAGGTCGAGTTCGCCGACGAGCGCCTTGTGGTCGACCTCGTTCCTCCCCGGCCGCCACGCGGCGATCCGCAGCGCTTCCCAGGCGTCGAACCCGGCCATGTCGAAGTCTCGGACCGACAGTCCCTGCAGCTCGGAGCGTTTGACGATGCCGATGACGAACGGGGTCTCGAGCCCCGGGTGTTCGGTGCCGGCGACGGACTGGCCGAGGTCGACCTGAGCGTAGGAAGCCGAGCCGGGGCCGATGTGCGGCCACGGGTCGGACCACAGCTGGGTCACCGGCAGCTTCTCAGGAAGCGCTGTCACGGCACCGAAGCACTGATAGTCGTCGCTGAGATCGTCGATCTCAACGCGCATCATGAAGACCATCCTGCGCAGGAAATCCAGCGTCTCATCGGTGGCCAGTTCGCTGATCGCCCACAGTGCCTCGCCGTCGTCGACGACCTTCAGCCACCCTTGGATGCGGCCGTTGGGGTCGAGGACCAGCGTTTCGGTGGACACTCCGGGAGCCAGAGCGTCGATCTTCTGCGTCGTGATCGAGTTCAGCCAGGTCAGCCGGTCGGGTCCGCTCAGGCGCAGCACGCGCAGGTGAGCGAGGTCGACGAGGCCGTCCTTGTCCTCGAGCACCCGCTGCTCACGCAGGGACGCTCCGTAGTGGATGGGTGTCTGCGACAGTTCGCCCGCGCCCAGGACTGCAGTCGAGCTCAGCCCGCGGGCGAGCGAGGACCGACGCACCGCCTCGGCGGGGGTGTCGGTGTTCTCCGGCGACGGCGAATCGGAGGGAACGGCATTCGGCGACACAGGATCAGTCATCTTAAGACAGCTTCTTCAATCTGGCAGAGGAATGGGAGGCGAGTTCGTGGCCCATGGCGGCCATGTCCCAGGCCCACATGAGTTCGCCGCCGACGAGGCCGTACATCCGCGTCGAAGCGGAGTACTCCTTCGCGGTCTTCGTCCGGGCCACGACGTCGGTGGCCAGGTCGATGCGCGGGCCCTTGACGGTGCCGGCATAGAGTTCCATGACACCGTGCGGGTGGACGATCTCGGCTTCGATCTCGAAGGCGTCGTCGTTCGTGCGCAGGGTTTCGACCGCGGCGGCAGAGGTGAAGCTCTGTTCGGCCGTAGGCACCATCATGCCCGGTCCGACGTCACCGTCGTCATGCTGACGCACGAGCTGCCAGATCCCGGTCTCCAGGGTCAGGGTCGATTCGAGTTCACCGGACTCATCGAGCAGCCATGCATGCGCGGTGTACTGGAGGAACGGAGTGCCCTCATGGGCGACGAAGTCGATGCGTTGGCCGAACTGCTTCTCAGGCGTGTCCGCATAGCCGACGACACCGACGCCTTCCCAGGACCCGATCAGCCAGGACAGGGGGACGAGCTCAGGATGGACCGAGGCATCAAGTTCGATCATGAGGGATCAGCGGTTGTCTTTGAACAGCGCGGTGACGACCTTGACTCCGACGCCCAGGGCACCGAGAGCGGCGAGGCCGACGAGGCTGGAGAAGACGATTTCGAGGGCAAGAAGATTTTCCATGCTCCCAGTCTACATTTGCTCAGAGTGCGATGCGTTCGAGGGCGTAGACGACGACTCCGCCGAGCGCGATGGGGGCGGCACCGAGGGCCAGCTGCACGGCGAAGCTGCGGGCCTTCTCGACGTTCTTCTTCATCTCGAGGTTCTGCGAGGCTTCGAGGTTCGCCGCTTGGAACTTCGCATACGCGATGAGCCCGAGCATCCGGTCGACAGCGGCTACGAGCAGACCCATGATGATGCCGAGGATGAGAGCGGTGGGCCAGGTGATCGAATCATCGAACACGAGCACGGACAGGATCCCGGCCACGGCGGTCGACATGGCCAGGGCCAGCGGCGAGGTGTAGATCGCCGGCCATGGCAGAGCGGTCATGCACTGCGCCGTGATGAGTGCGATGAGGCCGATGATGATGGCTTCCTTGTCGCCGGGCACCGTGATCGCCGCGACCCAGGTGCTCGCCGACAGGACGATGACGAGGCCGGAGACCTGCGCGGAGACATTCGCCACCGCGTAGGAGGCGCCGATGCCGCGGGTGAGGTTCTGCACGAAGGTCCACAGCAGTCCCAGGCCGGCGAGCACGGGCAGCCAGTCGAGATACGGGGCCGACTCGTCCTGCCACGCTGCGAACAGTCCCGCCATCCCGAAGAGGGCGAGCATGATCGACGTCGCCCGCGGCTGCGGGGAGTCCGTCAGGCGCGGCCACCCGTAGGCGACGCCGAGGACGATGAGTCCGGTCGCCAACAGGAACACTGAATAGCCCCAGTACACGGAGGTGCTGAGGGCCAGCACCAGTACCAGGGCGACGGCTACTCGAATCCATCTGATCACAGCACTATCGTGCCTCATCTCAGCGCACGCAAGCGATTTCGCTCCGGTCCCGCCCGTCCCCTTCAGCCTCGGCGGACGCCGTCCCGCGCATTCCTTTCACCCTCGCCCGCCCCCGTCCCACCCCGGACTCACACGGCCGAGCACCCGCCGTTCCCGCCGGTCCGCCGTCGGGAACGGCGCACCGGTCTCGCTATAATCTGCACAGACGACGGGCGCCGAGGAGGTGGATGCAGCACATGCGGATTCTGCACATCTGCCCCACGGACAGACTCGAGGCCCCCATCGCGCCCGAATCCCTGCAGTACCTCGGCCATCACATCGACCGCCGCGGCGCAGATGAGATCACGCACGCGCACCGCGAATCGCTGACCGCCGACGTCGTCATCGCCGATGCCTGCCTCGACCTGTCCCTGGCCCCGCGCATCGCCGAGGTGCTCACCGCGCGGAAGGTCACCGCCCCGATCATCGTCGTCCTCGGAGAGGGCGGACTGGCGACCGCCTCGGCGAAATGGAACGTCTCCGACCTCATCCTCACCACCGCCGGCCCCGCCGAGGTGGAGGCGCGGCTGCGCGTGGCCCGTGACCGTCACCTCGACGCGCAGCGGTCCGCCCCGCCCACCGGCCGGCAGGGCTGGGCCGGCCCGACCGCGGCCGAGAACCGAAGACTGTCCGGAAACCGAGGACTCTCCGGCAGCCGAGGCTCGGCCGGGTACGCCGGGGGCAGCGGCACGAACCGCACCGGTCGGCGCCGCCACGGCGATGAACCGTGGAACGCCGACGGCGAACCGCTGGTCGTCGTCACCGGCACCCTGCGCATCGACGAGACCGCGTTCACCGCCGACCTCGGCGGACGCAGCCTCGACCTGACCTACCGCGAGTTCGCACTGCTGAAGTTCTTCGCCATGCATCCCGAACGCGTCTTCACCCGCGACGAGATCCTCCTGGCCGTGTGGGGCGAGGACTACTTCGGCGGCACCCGCACCGTTGACGTGCATGTTCGCCGCCTCCGTGCGAAACTCGGCAAAGACCTAGAGAACGCCATCCACACCGTGCGCAACGTCGGCTACCGTTTCAGCGCCGACAGCGTCACCGAACCAGAGGACGTGAAGGCATGAGAATCCAGGCCAGCGGAGCGACCGCGAACACCCCGATCGACACCCTCACCGAGGAGGAGCTGTCCTTCCTCGACCGTGTGGCCGCCGCCGACGGAGCGCCCGAGATCTCCGGCGGGCTCATGGCCATCGCCACCGGAGAGGACACCGCCCACGCGGCGCAGACCGCCTCGTCCGTGTGGCGCGTCTTCGATGGACAGACTCTCATCGGCTTCGGCATCCGCGCCCTGCAGGGCGACCGTCACGCCGCCGAATTCCTCATCTCCCCCGACCACCGCGGGCAGGGCCTCGGCGCAGAGCTGCTGGCCCTGATCCTCGCCGAGGAGCCCGAATCCTGGTGCTGGTCCCACGGCGACCATCCGGCCGCGGCGCACCTGGCGAAGAAGCATGGGCTCGGCCGTGACCGCGTGCTCTATCAGATGCGCACCGAGGCGGGGCTGAGGCTGGCCGACCTGCCTGCCACGCAGGCGCCCGAGGGCGTCGAGCTCCGATCCTTCGCCCCCGGTGACGAAGCCGGCTGGCTGGCTGTGAACAACGCGGCCTTCGACTGGCACCCCGAACAGGGCTCACAGACCCGCGCCGATATCGACGCCATCGTCACCGCGGCCGACTTCGATCCCGACACCGTCGTGCTCGCCGTCCGCGATGGTGAGGTCATCGGCTTCCACCAGATCAAACTCACGGACACGGACGGGCAGGGCCGCCTCGGCGAGGTCTATGTCGTCGGTGTCGATCCGACCATCCACGCCAAGGGTGTGGGCAAGGCGCTGACGATCGAGGGGATGCGGCGGATGGTCGCAGCCGGCGCCGAGGTCATCGAACTCTACGTCGAATCCGACAACGCCCCGGCGCTAGGCTTGTACGAGCGGCTGGGATTCCATGTCGCGGTCGCGCACGTGTCCTATGCACCGGCATCTCAGCCCATCGGTGCCGAGAGCACGAGCCCAGCGACGACGAGCGAGAAGGAGTAGAGCGTTGTACGACATCGCAGCAGCCGGCCAGGAGCTGGGTCTGCCCGATCCCGCGGACCGCTTCCTCGATCGGGAACTCAGCTGGCTGGCCTTCAACGAACGAGTCCTCGACCTCGCCTCGGATCCGGAGATCCCGCTGCTCGAGCGGGTCCGGTTCCTCTCGATCTTCGCAACGAATCTCGACGAGTTCTTCATGGTCCGCGTCGCCGGTCTCAAACGCCGCATCAACACCGGGCTGGCCGTGCCGAGTGTGACCGGACGGATGCCCGCCCAGGTCATGCACGACATCGGGGTCCGCGCGTATGAGCTGATGAGCCGGCACGCCGCGCTGCTCAAGGACGATATCGGCCCCCGTCTCGACGCGGAGTCGATCTCGAAGGTCCAGGTCGACGACCTCACCGCGGACGAACGCACCCGCGTCGACGCGTTCTTCTTCGGCCACGTCTTCCCCGTCCTCACCCCGCTCGCCGTCGATCCCGCACACCCGTTCCCCTATATCTCGGGACTCTCGCTCAACCTCGGCGTGCTCCTGCGCTACCCGGACTCGGGCAAGGAACTCTTCGCCCGCGTCAAAGTGCCCCCGCGTCTGCCCCGGTTCTTCAACGTCGCAGCGGCGACCGACCGCCCTGCCGGACGCGACGTCCCGGCCCGGTTCGTCGCCCTCGAGGACATCATCGCCGAACATCTGGGCACCCTCTTCGAAGGCATGGAGGTCGTCCATCATTCGACCTTCCGCGTCACCCGCAACGAAGACCTCGAAGTCGAAGAGGACGATGCGGAGAACCTGCTCAAGGCCCTGGAGAAGGAGCTGCTGCGCAGGCGCTTCGGCCCGGCCGTGCGGATGGAGATCACGGAGAACATCCATCCCCGCGTGCTCGAGATGCTCAAGGACGAACTGGGCATCCACGAGTCCGAGATCTACCATCTGCCGACGCCGCTCGACCTGTCGGGAATGTCCGATATCGCCGATGTGCCGCGCGATGACCTGCATTTCCCGAAGATGGTCCCGCAGATGAACAAGGATCTGTCCCTGCGTGAATCCAGCGACCAGGTCGACGTGTTCGAAGCGGTGTCCCATCACGACATCCTGCTGCACCACCCCTACGATTCGTTCTCCACCAGTGTGCAGGCCTTCCTCGAGCAGGCCGCCTCGGACAAGAACGTGCTCGCGATCAAGCAGACGCTCTACCGCACCTCCGGCGATTCGCCGATCATCGACGCCCTCGTCGATGCCGCCCAGGCCGGCATCCAGGTGCTCGCCGTCGTCGAGATCAAGGCCCGCTTCGACGAGGAGGCCAACATCACGTGGGCGCGCAAGCTCGAACGCGCCGGCGTCCACGTCGTCTACGGCATCGTCGGGCTCAAGACGCATGCGAAGCTGTCCCTGGTGGTGCGGCAGGAGGCCGAGGGGCTGGCCCGCTACTGCCATGTCGGCACCGGCAACTACCACCCGAAGACCGCCCGCGGCTATGAGGACTTCGGACTGCTGACGAAGGACCGCGCGGTCGCCGATGATCTGACGAAGCTGTTCAACCAGCTCTCCGGCTATGCGCCGCGGTCCGAGTACTCACGGTTCCTCGTCGCCCCCAGCCAGGTGCGCACGGGACTCATCGAACTCATCGACGCCGAGATCGCCAATGTCGAGTCGGGCGGCACCGGGCAGGTGCGCATCAAGGTCAACTCGATCGTCGACGAAGCGATCATCGACGCCCTCTACCGGGCGTCTCGTGCCGGGGTGAGCGTCGAAGTCTTCGTCCGCGGCATCTGCGCCCTGCGACCGGGGATCGAAGGACTCAGTGAGAACATCACCGTCCGCTCCGTGCTCGGCCGGTTCCTCGAGCACTCCCGCACCTTCGTCTTCGGCAACAACGGTGACCCCATCGTCTACATCGGGTCGGCGGACATGATGCATCGCAACCTCGACCGGAGGGTCGAGACGCTCGTGCAGATCGTCGACGACAGCCACCGGGACGAGGTCATCGAACTCTTCGACCTCGCGTTCGCCCCGACCACCTCGGCGTTCGAACTCGCCGACGACGGCAAGTGGACCCGCAGCACTCACGATGTCGACGGCAACACCCTCATCGACTACCAGACCGAACTCATCCGCAGACACCGGAAGCGGCGTCGCATCGGGGACGAGGCGTGAGCCGCTCATCGGTCAGTTCGGCGCAGGCGTCGTCCCGGGTCAAGGCCAATGTGCTCGCCGCCGGCGCCGTCTGCTGGCGACGCGGACCCGACGGCCTCGAAGTGGTGCTCATCCACCGTCCGAAGTACAACGACTGGTCCTGGCCCAAGGGCAAGGTCGACCCGGGCGAGACCCTGCCGGAGACCGCCGTACGCGAGGTCAAGGAGGAGACCGGCCTCGACATCCACCTCGGCGTTCCGCTGCCTTCGGCCGAATACACGGTCGGAGGAAAGAACCTCAAGAAGGTCTTCTACTGGTCGGCCGAGGTCAAGGGCGAAACCGTCTTCGCTCCGATGAACAGACGCGAAGTCGACCGGGCCGCATGGTTCCCGGTCGACAAGGCCCGGACCAAGCTGACGTCCTATGCCGATCGGGAGCAGCTCGACGTGGTGGAGAAGTTCGACTCCACGGATGCGCTGCGCGCCTGGCCGCTCATCCTCGTCCGCCATGGCAAAGCGTTCCCGCGGTCGAAGTGGTATGAGACCGAACATGTGCGACCGCTGCTCAAACTCGGCACCCGACAGGCGATGGCCCTGACCGGTCTGCTGGGAGCCTGGAAGACGAAGAAGCTCATCTCCAGCCCGTGGAAGCGGTGCATGGCGACCCTGGCCCCGCTGTCAGCGGCCAGGGGGCAGCCGATCAAGAAGGCCCCGACGCTCAGTGAGAAGGCGACCTCGGCGAACCCGGAGAAGACCGCACGGTTCATCCGCAAGCTGCTGGAGAAGGGAAAACCCGTCATCTACTGCACGCACCGCCCGGTGCTGCCGACGATCTTCTCCGTCTACGCCGAACATGCCCCCAAACGCGTGGTCGCGAAGCTGCCGAAGGACGACCCGTATCTCAAGCCCGGTGAGGTCCTCGTCGCCTATGTGCGCCCCGGCGCGATGCCGCGCATCGTCGCGATCGAACGCGTCCGCCCCATCGACAGCTGATCGAGGGATCTCAGCCCCTAGTGCGGATGAACGGATTCGCCTGTGAGGGTGAGCCGATCCGCTTGTGAGGACGGGCCGCCTCGGCGAAAGGGCCGCCTCCGCGAAGGGACTTTCTCGGCGAAGGGACTGCCCTCAGCCGACGGTGCAGTAGGCGCCGTACATCAGCGGCCCGAGGAGGGTGGCGTCTTCAGCATCCAACTCGTCGGTGAGCCGCTGCGTGAGCGAGTCGATTCCGAGCTCATCGCCGGTCACAATCCCCTGCTGCTCGAGGTAGGGCAACAGAGCGGCCAGGGCATTCACCCAGCCGAAGCTCGGTGCCTCCGCCCCGCCGCCCACCGGTGCGCTCAAGGTCAGGTGCGGGTCGGGCAGCCCGGCGGAACGGTACGCCGCGAACAGGTCTCTGCCCATCCTGCTGTGGATTCCTATCGATGCGAATGTCTGCAGAATCAGTTCTCTCACGTGTTCCAGCAGCGGCGTGTCCGCACTCGCCCACACCTGTGCGACGTCGAGTTCGTGCATGACCAGCAGACCCCCAGGACGCAGGTGCCGGCCGAGTCGCTCCACCACCTCGACGGGGCTGCGCAGGTGCATGAGCACGGCTCGGCCGACGATCGCGTCGAAGTCTTCGTCGAGGTCGAGGGTGCAGAGATCCGCCTCGGCAAACTCGATCTCTCGCCGATGGCCCAGCCGGCTGCGGGCACCCTCGAGCGCCTCGGGATTGCGGTCGACGGCGAGCACATGCCCGTCCGGGCCGACGAGATCGGCGGCGATGACGGCGACGTCTCCGGCGCCGGTGCCGATGTCGAGGACGCTCATGCCCTCAGTGATTCCCGCTTCGATGTGCAGCTGCTTGGTCAGAGGGTCGAAGACGACCGACTGGTCGCGCAGTCGTGAATGTTCGCTCTCGGACTCGCCGAGGACATATCGGTTCTCATCCTTCATGGCTTCGACCGTAGGATCGGGGCCGGACCGGGACAAGAGATCGACGAACCTCAGGGGGCGCGTACGCATACGGCGGGCCGCCCCGGCGAGCGTGCACGAGTACCGGGCAGGCCGCCTCGGCGCGGGAATGCCGGTCCCGACAATGATCCTTTCATGAAAACGGCGCGGTCTGTGACCAAGCGCTCAAGGCGGTTCCAACCCTTCGCCCCTCATTCACCTCCCATTCACGTTTCAACTCCTTGCACTTCACGCGTGATCTTTAGCGTGGAACACGAGCAATCGAGAACTCTCGAGCTGTGTCCACAACCATGAAAGGCATCTTCGTGAAGATGAAGCATCTCGCCCCCTCCGCTGCGATCCTCGCGGTCGGCGCCATCACCCTCTCGGCATGCGGCGGCCAGTCCGCCACCGGCGAGGAGGCTTCGGGCAGCAGCAGTGACCTGCAGGGCACCCTGACCGGCATCGGCGCCTCCTCGCAGAAGGCAGCCATGGATGCCTGGACAGCGGACTTCACCTCGCAGAACTCCGGTGTGACCGTCAACTACTCCCCCGACGGCTCGGGTGCCGGCCGTGAACAGTTCCTCGCCGGCAACGCACAGTTCGCCGGTTCCGACGCCCACCTCGACGATGACGAGGTCAAGGCCGGTCAGGAGGCCTGCGGCGCCGACGGAGCCTTCGAGTTCCCCGTCTACATCTCCCCGATCGCCGTGACCTTCAACGTCGAGGGCGTCGATGAGCTCAACCTCTCGCCCGACACGATTGCGAAGATCTTCAAGGGTGACATCACGAACTGGAACGACAAGGCCATCAAGGCCGACAATCCGGACGCGGAGCTGCCTGATCTCAAGATCACCGCAGTCCACCGTGCCGACGACTCGGGCACCACCGAGAACTTCGCCGAGTACCTCAAGGCCACCGCCGATAAGACGTGGGACGCCGAGGTCGACGGAAACTTCCCGAAGGAGTACGGCGGCGAGGCCGCTCAGGGCACCGACGGAGTCATCCAGACGGTTTCGGACACCGACGGTGCCATCGGCTACGCGGATGCCTCCGCCGTCGGTGAGCTCAACACCGCCAAGGTCAAGGTCGGCGACGAGTTCGTCGAGCTCTCCCCCGAAGCCGCGACCAAGGTCGTCGACGCTTCGGAGAAGGTCGAAGGACGCGACGAAGGCGATCTCGCCTTCGACCTCGCCCGCGACACCACCGAGTCCGGTGCCTACCCGATCGTCCTCGTCTCCTACCACCTCGTCTGCTCTTCCTACGAGGACCAGGAGACCGTGGACATGGTCAAGGCCTGGGAGAAGTTCGTCGTCTCGGAAGAGGGACAGAAATCGGCCGCCGATTCGGCCGGGTCCGCCCCGATCTCCGACGACCTGCGTGCGGAGATCGAGAAAGTCATCGACTCGATCAAGGTCGCGAGCTGACATTTGGTCTCTGACCTCGAGAAATAACCAGCCGGAGCGGCGCAGAGTCCCTGCGCCGCTCTTCGGCGCCTGTGAACCGACCAGGGTTCCACCACAAGTCACGTGAGGAGTACTTGTGCCGACCAGCACACCGATCACCGAGTCCGGCCCCACAGGTCCGGGCTCCGCTCCCGAGGCCGGGCCGCAGCCGCAGAGCTCGAGTCCTGCTCCTCGGCAGCAGAAGGCCGTCGTCCGACCCGGCGACCGCATCTTCTCCGCCGCCACACTCATCGCCGGCATCCTGATCCTGCTCATCCTCGCAGGGGTGGCGCTGTTCCTGCTCGCACAGTCGAAGGACACCATCGCCGCGCAGATCAGCGATCCGGCGCAGATCACCGGCGGCAAGGGGTTCCTCTCCTATGTGTGGCCGCTGGTCATCGGCACCCTCATCTCCGCGGCGATCGCGCTGATCGTGGCGACTCCCTTCGCCTTGGGCATCGCACTGTTCACCACGCATATGGCTCCGCGCAGGCTCGCCCCGACGCTCGGCTACGTCATCGACCTGCTCGCCGCGATCCCCTCGGTCGTCTACGGCCTATGGGGCATCGCCCTGGCCGGGAACCTCACGGGCTTCTACCTGTGGCTGTCGAAGTGGTTCGGGTGGATCCCGATCTTCGCTCCGGCCGAGGACGGGTCCGTCTCGCAGACGGGACGCACGCTGCTGACCGCCTCCCTCGTGCTCTCGATCATGATTCTGCCGATCATCACCTCGCTGACCCGGGAGATCTTCCTCCAGACCCCGCGTCTGCAGGAAGAGGCGGCACTGGCCCTCGGCGCCACCCGCTGGGAGATGATCCGCATGGCCGTGCTCCCGTTCGGCAAGTCCGGCATCGTCTCGGCGACGATGCTCGGCCTCGGACGCGCGCTCGGTGAAACCATGGCCGTGGCCATGATCCTCTCCCCCGGCGTCCTCACCGCCTCGCTCGTCGTCAGCGGCAACCAGACCATCGCCTCGGAGATCGCGCAGAACTTCCCCGAAGCCGCGGGTCTGCGTCTGTCCGAACTCATCACGGTCGGCCTCGTCCTCTTCGTCATCACTCTGCTGGTGAACATGGGAGCCCGTGCCATCGTCGCCCGTACCTCGGTGAAGGGAAGCTGAGAACGTTGACCACCGCAGATACCGCCATCGCAAAGCCGAAGAAGCTGACCTCGAAGCAGCTGCCCAACGCCACCCCTTGGGTCGTCGCCGCCGCCTCGATCGTCGTAGCGACCCTCATCAGCCTCATTTCCTTCGGCGGCTTCAACATCCCCGTCGTCGCCGTGCTCGCGGGCCTCATCAACATGGTCGCCGTGTTCGCGGCCTCCGCCGCCTACGAAGGACGCCGCAAGGCCGTCGACCGCGTGGCGACCACCGTCGTCACCTCGACCTTCGTCCTCGCCTGCGTTCCCCTCATCTCGCTGCTGTGGCTGACCGTATCCAAGGGCGGGGCCGCCATCAGCGGCGACCTGCTCACTCGCACGATGCTCGGGATGAAGGGTGTGCTCGACCAGCAGTACGTCGCCGGTGAAGCCACCCTCGCCGGCGGTTTCTACCACGCCATCGTCGGCACCGTGCTCATCACACTCGCCGCCTGCATCATTTCGATCCCGATCGGTGTCCTCACCGCCATCTACCTCGTCGAGTACTCGAACAAGAACCGCCTGGGCAAGGCGATCACCTTCCTCGTCGATGTGATGACCGGCATTCCCTCGATCGTCGCCGGTCTCTTCGCCTTCGCGCTGTTCTCCACGATCGCGAATGTGCTCATGCCGGCCTCGGCGGGAATCGCGAAGACCGGCTTCACCGCGGCTGTGGCCCTGTCGGTGCTCATGATCCCCATCGTCGTGCGCAACACCGAGGAGATCCTGCGTCTGGTGCCGATGGACCTGCGTGAAGCCTCGTACGCTCTTGGCGTGCCGAAGTGGAAGACGATCATGAAGATCGTCCTGCCCACCTCGGTGTCGGGAATCCTCTCCGGTGTCACGATCGCCATCGCCCGCGTCATCGGCGAGACCGCACCCATCATGGTCACCGCCGGATTCGCGAAGACCCTCAACTGGAACCTCTTCTCCGGCTGGATGTCGACGCTGCCGACGTTCATCTACGACTCGCAGCTGCGCCCCGTCTCCCCCGGTGCGGCCGCGCTGGCCAGCTCCGAACGGGCCTGGGCCGCCGCCCTCGTCCTCGTCCTCCTCGTCATGGTCCTCAACCTGCTCGCCCGCATCATCGCGAAGGTGCTGGCGCCGAAGGCCGGCCGCTGATGTGCGGCGCGGACGCGCGACGTGATCTGGTCACGGTGCGGCCGCCTCGGCGATCATCACAGCGGCGCATGCCGGTCACGATTCTCTAGACTCATCACAATCCACGGATAGGAAACACAATGTCCAAGCAGATCGACATCAGGGATCTCGACATCTTCTACGGAGACTTCCGCGCCGTCGACGGTGTGCAGATGCAGATCAAGCCGCGCTCCGTGACCGCTTTCATCGGCCCCTCGGGATGCGGCAAGTCCACCGTGCTGCGCACCCTCAACCGCATGCTCGAAGTCATCCCCGGCGCCAGCGTCTCCGGTGAGGTCCTCATGGACGGCAACGACATCTACGGAGCGGGCGTCGATCCGGTCAACGTCCGGCGTGAGGTCGGCATGGTGTTCCAGCGTGCGAACCCCTTCCCCACGATGAGCATCAAGGAGAACGTGCTCGCGGGAGTGCGGCTGAACAACAAGCGCCTGTCGAAGTCCGCGGCCGACGAACTCACGGAACGTGCCCTGCGCGGCGCGAACCTGTGGAACGAGGTCAAGGACCGTCTCAACCTGCCCGGTTCCGGCCTCTCCGGCGGTCAGCAGCAGCGCCTGTGCATCGCTCGCGCGATCGCCGTCGAGCCCGAGGTTCTGCTCATGGACGAACCGTGTTCGGCCCTCGACCCGATCTCGACGCTGGCGATCGAGGACCTCATCAACGACCTCAAGGACAAGTACACGGTCGTCATCGTCACCCACAACATGCAGCAGGCCGCGCGAGTGTCCGACAAGACTGCGTTCTTCAACATCGCCGGCACCGGCAAGCCCGGCAAGCTCATCGAGTTCAATGAGACCTCGACGATCTTCTCCAACCCGGACAAGGAAGAGACCGAGAACTACATCTCCGGCCGCTTCGGATGATCTGAGCCGTGCCGGTCGCTTCGGGGACCTGAGTTTTCCGGTCGGGTCCGCCGACGCACGTCATTGTCTGGTCGTTCCACGGCGTTCAGCCGCTCTGAAACACCGCGGATCGACCAGAGAATCCCTTGAACGAGCTCACTCTGCGGCCGGTGGGCTGCTGACGCCCTCGTCGAGTGGTGCTCGGAAGGCACGGGCGAACTCGGACAGCAGGGATGCGTCGCCGTCTGCTGTCACTGCTCCAGCCGCCACGGCTGCCTCCGCTTCACCATCGGCAAGCACACCCCGCAACCCCGGCCCACCGATGAAGAGCTGCGCGTGCGGATCAGCACCTTCGGCGACATCGACCCCGGACTCATGCACGACCGCGTGGGCCTCTGCCGGCCCCGCAGTGACTTCGACGGTGAATGGCCGCACTGCCACCTCGGTGCGAGATGACAGCAGAGCCGCAGCCAGCGAGCTGTCGGTGGGAACTTCGTCCTCGCGCGGAGCGGTCAGACGTCGAGCGCCCCAGCGGCCGAGTTCGATCAGCACCGGCCCGAGGTCCGAACCGTACTCGCTGAGACGATAGACGACGTTGCGCCCATCAATGCTGCGCTCGACGATCTCGGCAGCTTCGAGTTCACGCAGTCGTGTGGTCAGCAGGTTCGATGGGATGCCGGGAATGCCCTGCCGCAATTCATTGAAGCGCTTCGCGCCCACGAGAAGATCGCGCAGAATGATCAGCGACCACCTCTCGCCCAGAACCTCTGCCGCCCTGGCCAAACCGCAGAACTGCCCATACGACTTCATGATTGACAGTCTAGCCAACATAGTTCACTATTGAAACTGCAGTTTACTTTTTGAACTGACATTTAATGCATCATGCTCGGCCCACACGACACTCGATGAGGAGATCATCATGAGCCGCACTGTCATCGCCGCACTGTTCCAATCGCTCGACGGCATCGCATCGGACCCGTTCAAATTCCAGTTCGACTCCTTCGACGAGGAGGTGGGACAGTGGATGAACACGGCCATCGGTGGAGTCGACGACTGCATCCTCGGCCGTGTCACCTATTCGGAGTGGGAGAACTACTGGCCGAACCACACCGAAGGCGAAGACGCACCGTTCGCCGACTTCATCAACGCGACGCCCAAGCACGTCGCCTCGAGGACTCTGTCGCAGGCGGACCTCCGATGGGAGAACTCCACGCTCATCCAAGGAGACCTCGTCGACTTCGTCCGTGAACTCAAAGGCACCGACGGCGGCAAGATCGCCGTCGAAGGGTCGATGTCAGTGGTCCGTCAACTCGTCGAAGCCGAGCTCATCGACGAACTGACGCTGGCCGTCCATCCGGTTGTCGCCGGCAGCGGACGCTCGCTCTTCGAGGGAGGCACGACAACTCGATTGGCATTCAAAGACGTGCAGCGCACCAGCAAAGGCAATCTGCTGGTCACATACGGACCATTCGCCGGACTGACCGCCGGTCCTACGGGCGGGCAGTCCGGCTGAACGGCACCTAGACGGGCGCAGTCCGACGAGGCAGCCTCGACAGACGGGCTGGGTCAAGTGAACCGACATCTCTTGGGCGCAGCCCGACGGCCGATGAGGCGGACGATTCCCGTCCGCCTCATCGGCCGTGGTGAGCACTCGCTGTTCGGCTGTCACGTCTGTACTTCGGCTGTCAGTTCCGAGCTTCGGCGGTCAGTCGGCGTTCCCGATAGGCAAAGGTCGCCCAGCCGAGGGCCACGGCCCAGACCGGGAAGAGCAGCGTCGGCCCGATCGTCGCCCACCAACTGTCGGCGAAGACTTCGGGCATGCCTGAGAAGGCTGTGCGCACCAGGCCGACTCCGCCGGTGAAGATCGCCAACGACACGACCGTCGCAGGAATCGTCGCAAGAGTGATCGGCACTCGCCTCCCGCCCAAAGGACCGAGCCACGCAGGCAGCCGTTCTCCCCACTTCTGCACGAGCCCGAGTGTGAGCAGGATGCCTGCCACCGCGGCGAGGGCGAGCGCCAGACCCGAATGCCAGAGCCCCACGCGCTGCCCTTCGTCGAAGAGGCCTTGGCTCAGACCGACCGGAATTCCGAGCGCCCAGAGAATCCGAGTCAGTGCGTAGAAACCCGGAACGACGACGGCCACACCAACTGCGACCTTCGCACTGGTCGAGACCGCGGTCGAACCGCTTCCTACGGCAGCCGCAGGCCCGTCGACCGAACCGGCATCTCCTGCCGGATGCCGGTCACTGTCCCTGCTCAGCCCTACCCGACGCGACCGTTCGGCGACGGCCCAGACGACGAGCCACAGCACCGGACCGATGAGCATGATCGCCTGCCAGATCACTGGAGCCGGGATCGGCGGGAACTGCAGGCTGAGCGTATAGCCGAGGTAGGCCAGCAGCAGGGTATCGGTGAAGAAGACGGTGATGACTGCGGTGATCGCGAGTGCGACGATCCCGAGGGCCCGGACCGCGGAAGGTTCACTCAATCGTTCCCGCACACGGGCCACGGTGAGCGGAACCGCAGAGAGGACGAAGCTCAGCAGAGCGACGAAGCCGACGACGCCGGCCATGACCGATGTCGGGAGCGAGGCGATTGCCGAGGTGAACGCCCCGTCTTCGGATCCGGCCAGCGGTGCGCCGACGATTCCCAGTCCCCAGAGGACCGACATGACGAAGAGGAAGAGCGACCACGCCGAGGTGGCCGCAAGTCCCGCCCGAACAGCGACGAGTGCGGGTTGTGATGGATGATGGACTGTGTGGTGGAGCCGTTTCTGTGTCATGCCTCCACATTCGCCCCCGCAGACCTGCCACGGTCTCCCCCACAAGGGTGAACCCCGTCCCCGAGCGGGTGAAGTCCGATTCGGGCTCAGTGCGTGATGAACCCCGATTCGAAGGCCAGGATCACCGCCTGCGTCCGATCTCTCGCGCCGAGCTTCGACAGCAGCGAACTGACGTAGGTCTTGACCGTCTCCGCCCCGAGGAACATCTCAACGGCGATCTCGGCGTTGCTCATCCCCCGCGCCATCAGGGTGAGAACCTCCTGTTCCCGGTTGCTCAGCTGAGCCGAACTCACCAGGTCGACGTGTCGGACCGACCGTGCCGCCATGTCCCGGATCCTCTGCGGATAGAGCAGCGCCTCTCCCCCTGCCACGGTGTGCACCGCTCTGATCAGCTCGTCCGGCTGAGCGCGTTTGAGGACGAAGCCGTCGGCTCCCACACGCAAGGCCTCGAAGACGTAATCATCGCTGTTGAAGGTCGTGAGGATGAGCACCCGGGGCGACTCCTGCCGGTCCACGAGCAGCCGCGTGGCCTCCAACCCGTCGAGGCGGGGCATGTGCACATCCATGACGACGACGTCGGGACGCAGCCGAGTCACGAGATCCACCGCCTCCGCCCCATCGCCGCCTTCCCCGACCACTTCGAGCCCCGGATCGGAGTCGATGATCGCGGCCAGTCCCGCGCGCACGAGCGGCTCATCGTCGATGAGGATCACTCTGATGGCCATGGCACCTGTCCCTCCGAATACGGCAGCCTCACCTGCAGAACCCATTGTCCGCCATCGACTCCCCAGGCCGCGTTCCCACCGAACAGCGCAGCTCTTTCGCCGATGCCCACGAGTCCCCGTGATTCCCTCGCCGAGGCGGCCGCCCCCTTCAGATCGGACCTGCCCTCGCTGACCGTGCCGAACACGGGGCCGGTGGCCCCGCCGGCATTGCGCGCAACCACCTGCACGCAGTCCGCGCCGAAGTCGATGGTCACGTCGAGGCCCGGCGTCGTCGCATGCCGCAGCGAATTCGTCACCGCTTCACGCACGATCCGGTGGAGTTCGCGGACCACCGCCGTGGGCAGTCCGGCGGCGTCCCCGCTGATGGTCAGCCGGGTGGGGTGCCCGATGGAGCGGGCTTCTTCGGCCAAGCGGGTGATGTCGAGCATCGTTGGCCGAGGCGGCCGCGCACTTCCGCTGTCACCGTCGTCCGCGATCCCTCCGACATCAGCGTCGGTGCCGGCGATGCCGCCGGCGCCGCCCACCAAGTCTTCGATCTCGCTCACAGTGCCTTCGGCATCTGCCTCCGCGCGCAGCAGCGCGAGCACATGATCCAACTCAGCCACAGCGTCACGGCCGGTGCGAGCGATCTCGTCGACGGCCGCCTCGGCGAGTTTCTCATCGTGGTGCAGGGCACGCTTGGCCACCGCTGCCTGCATCGTCATGACGGTCAGGGCGTGGCCGATCGAATCGTGGACCTCACGGGCGAGGACGGTGCGGCGGAAACGACGGACGCGATCGGCCCCGGCTAGCGCAGCCCGGTCAGCTGCCGAGGGGCCGAGCAGGATCTGTGCATAGTGCGGCAGGAAATAGCCCTCGGCGATGATGAAGGCAGCGAGGAGGAGAAGAACCAAGGGCGCCAGGATCTGGATGAGTCCGGCGGGCAGGACGACGGCGGGCTCGGTCCACGGGCCGGCCGACGAATCCCCGCCTCCGCCCGTTGGCCCGCCGGTGGAACCCGCAATGCCGAGGAGCCCGTTCGACAGTTCCGAGGCCTGCTGCGGATCGGCGATCATCAGCGAAGCGGAGGGGATGACAACAACCACGGTGAGGAGGAGCAGTGCGCCGGCAAAAGCGTGCCCGAAGTAGAACAGGGCACCGCGGACACGGTCGGAGGCGGTCGGCCGCCTCGGCGGGGTGGGGATGGACAGTTCGAGGAGCTGCTCGGCCAGGGTCCGCTCGAGCGCGCGGATCACTGCCAGGAACGCGGGAATGCACAACAGGATGAAGACGATGATGCCGAAGACGAAGATGCCCAGGGCCAGGGACCGGTCGCTGGCCTCGTTCCACGCGGTGACGACCCAGATGATCACCGCGATATAGGGCACGGCGACGACCCCGCCGATCAGAAGGACCAGCAGTCTGCGCCACAGCTTCACCGCCCAAGCTCCCATCGCCACCAGACTACAGCGGCGGACTGACACGACGATTCTGCGCACAGCAGCCATCCGAATCGGCATCGGCTCCGAATCATCGATACCAGTCACCTTTGAGAAAGGATCGTCATGAATATCTCGATGTCATCACAGTCGCCCGCAGCCTCACACAGCACGCGTTCGCAGGTGCAGATGGTCTCGGGGCTCTTCGGCGCCGTGTTCCTGCTCGTGGGCATCCTCGGATTCGTCCCGGGCATCACCGCGAACCTCGGTTCGATCAGCTTCGCCGGACATCATACGGATGCGGCGCTGCTCGGTCTCTTCCAGGTCACGGTGCTCCACAACATCGTCCATCTGCTGTTCGGATTCGTCGGAATGCTCGGGCTCCGCTCGCGTGCACTGGCGAAGAACTACCTCATCATCGGCGGCATCATCTATGCGGTGCTGTGGATCTACGGAATGGTGATTCCGATGGAGTCGATGGGCAACTTCGTCGGGCTCAACACCGCCGACAACTGGCTGCACTTCGTCCTCGCGGCGGCCATGATCACGACCGGGATCGTCTTCGGTCGCAAGCCTCGAGTCTGATCCTTCAGATTCCTGCAGCCGCTTTGACGATCCCTCCCAGGCCCAGCGCCAACAGCGCTGCGGCCGGGATCGTCAGCAGCCACACGCCGAACATCGGCAGGAAGTAGCGGGCTCGGGCGTGGCCCTTGCGTCCGGCATATTGGGTGCCGAGGATCGACGAGCCCAGGACGAAGGTCAGCGACACGGGCACGCGCATGACCAGAGCCGCGGTGTACATGAGGATCGAGGCGGCACCATCGGCGATGGCGGATTTGAGCGGGTCGAGCCGGACCATCCGCACTGACAGGGTCTGGACCACCCGCCACCCGCTCAGCCCGGTGCCCAGTGCCAGGGCCGCGGCAATGAGGAGACGCACGGGCCAAGAGATCTCGACGATGGACAGACCGTCGTGCGGGGTGGCCTCGACCGCGAGGATGCCGACCATGACCAGGGCCGCGACCTTCTGCGCATCCTGGACTCCGTGGACGAGCGACAGGGATGCCGTGAGCACTGAGTCGACCATGCGCGCGCCGCGAAACAGCGGTTTCGGCGGAACGGAGGCGAGGAACTTCGACAGCACGAGGGTCAACGCCCACGCGAGGATGAACCCGAGAACGGGTGAGAGCAGCAGCGGCCACACGACGGAGTCCATCGCCTCACCGGTGTTGACGGAGAACCCGAACACGATTCCGGCACCGAGCAGTCCGCCGATGAGACAGTGCGTCGAGGACACCGGCAGCGCCAGGAAGTAGGTGAAGAGACTCCAGATCGTCGCGGCCACGAACGCGACGAGCAGACAGGTGAGAATGAGGTCGGCGGAACCGGAGAAGAGCACGATCTGGTTCGCCACGACGATGGCGATGCCCTCGCCGAGCAGCGCCCCGATGAAGTTGAAGACCACGGCCAGGCCCAGTGCCCACTTCGGGTTGAGGGCCCGACCGACGACGGCATTGCCGATCGTCAGCGCAGCGTCATGGAAGCCGTTCGAGCCGGCGAAGATCACCCCGGCGACGATGACGGCCACCAAAAGCAGCTCCACGGACTACGACTCCTTGATCGCGATGGCCGCGACGACCTTGCCGAGCTCCGTGAACCCGTGAGCGGCCCGGACGAATGCCTGCCCGAGCTGGGACACGGCCGCCATGTACGTGAGTCCGCGTTTGGAGTTCGGCACCGCATCCGACATCCGCCACTGCAGGGTCTCGACTTGGTAGGTCAGCCGGTTGATCGCGTCGACGTAGTCCCACTGGTCGAGTTTGCCCGGCATGCGGGTGATCATCCGCGAGGTGTGGTCGGTCTGGTTCGACAGCACCGCCAAGGTCTCGGGCACGCCGGACGGCAACGGGTCGAAGGCTTCCGAAGCGAGGACGAATCCGACCCCGTGCAGACGGTGGCAGATGTCGCGCATGTGGTGGCTGAGCAGGTAGAGGTCATTGCGGTCGAATGGAGTGATGTAGTTCTCGCGCAGCGCCCGCAGCATCGCGCCCATGTCCTCATCGGCTCTGTCCCCGATCTCGCGGAGACGATCGGCGACGTCGCGACGTTCGCTGATTTCGATGCCGGAGAGTTCGGCGAGCACCAAGTTGCATTGCCGCATCTGTGAGACGAGAGCGGACAGCCGCTCATAGAAGACAGTGTCCTGCGGTACTCGCTTGAGCCGCATGCGCTCCTCCTGCCCGGGGCCCGGACGAGCCGGACGAATATGCATGATGCCTCAATGATATGTGCCGGACGCTGAACCGAGAGCGCCTCTCGGCGGAAGGCCGCTCGAAGCGGCTGAATTTGGAGCCCGGGGCTTCAGCGATCCAGCGTCCGGTGGCCCGAAGGCCACCCCCTACGATACTCGTTCACACGCATGAGTCCACCGCCGAGGCGGCTGTTGGTTCGTTGAGAATCTCACAGTTGACTTCGGGGGCACGTGGGAATATCGGCAGGGCCGGGGCCGGGCGCCGGCCGGACCGGGGGCGCGTCGGCGCGGCCGGACTGGGTAGCCTCGGCGGGGCTGGGTTCGTGTTCACACGGTCAGTCGAGGCCGCCTCGGCGGTGAGCGACGGCCGCGTCGGAGAGATCCTGGGAGAGTCGGCTCAGTCGAGCGCTGACGTCGTTGTCGTCCGTGCCGGCGGCACAGATGGCGACGAACGCGGCGGCGCGCAGCAAGGCGATGACGACGTCGCCGCGGAAAGCTCCGGCGAGGATCTCGTCGATCGCCCGCGCCACCTCATCAGGGCCGGCGGGCAGTTCGACGCCGGCGAGGATCTCGTCGTATCCGATGCCGTCAGTGACTCTGCGCTGTCCGTCGGCGAACATCTCGGACAGGTCGCGGGGTGCAGACGTGATCCATTCGCGCAATGCGTAGAGACGCCACAGGGCGCCGGGCGCTGAGACGGCTGGGGCAGCCGACCACATCTCGGCGATGATTTCGAAACCGATGTCGTCGGCGAGTTCGATGAACCGTCGGGTGGCTGCCTCGTCGCGGTTGCCGTCGGCGTCGCCGAGCAGCAGCGCGGCGGTCGCGTGCGAGGTTTCGGACCGGGCTACAGGATCGTCGGAGGCACCGACGGAGTCGAGGTCGGCGAGGGGAACGGGGCGGTGGAAGGGTCGCTGTGTCATCGTCAAGGCAGTCTAGTCCGCCGGCGTGCGCGGTGACCAGGACCCAGATCACAGCCGGGCTTTTGTCCGACGGTCAGGGTTCGCTCCCCGAGCTCACAGTGGCGGCTATTAAACTTGCTGGTGATTCGTGTCTGCGACCCGCAGTCGCGAGTGACCGATACGAGGAGGAACTCTCGTGGCAAAATCATCCGTGGCGAAGAAGGGCCTCGACAAGGCGGCGAAGCTCGCAGTCAATGAGGACGGCACCCTCAATCCTCGCGCCCAGTCGATGTTGTCGCGTCTGCTGTCCGTGCAACGGCCCGTCGCCCTGGCTTATGTGCGCAGTCTGCGCCGGAAGCATCCGGAAGCGACGCCCGAGGAACTCATCGCGATCATTCGCAGGCACTACCTGACTCTGACGACTTCGGGCGGCGCAGCGGTGGGCGCGACCGCCGCCGTGCCGGGCCTGGGAACCACGGCCGCCCTCGGCGTGGCCAGTGCGGAGACCGCCGGATTCCTCGAAGGCACGGCGCTGTTCGCCCAAGCGATCTCGGAGATCCACGGACTGCCCGTGGCCGATGCCAAGCGGGCGAACGCTCTCGTGCTCGGCCTCATGCTGGGCAAGGACGGGAAGAACCTCGTGCAGCGGTTCAGCAAGCAGAACGGCGGAGTCGAATCCATGTTCGGCAGCTGGGGCGCCACCGTGACCAAGCAGCTGCCCGGTCCGCTGGTCGACCTGCTCGTGCGCAAGCTGCGGAAGACCTTCATCCGCAAATTCGCCGCCCGCGCAGGCGGCTCCTTCGTCGGCCGGCTGCTGCCGTTCGGAATCGGTGCCGTCATCGGAGCCGTCGTGAATGCGCAGATGGCACGGAAGGTGGCCGCGGAGTCGAAGGAAGCCTTCGGTGCAGCTCCGACGATCTTCCCCATCGAAACCGACCCCGAATACGTCGCCCCGAAGAAGGACCGCAGGCTGCTCGCTAGCCTCAAGAACGTCTCCGCGCTGCTCGGGAAGCTCAAGAAGAACAAGGCCATTGAGAGCTCGGTCATCGACGAGGCTGCGGACGAGGATCTGTCCTCTCCGGACTCATTGCCTCAGACCTACACCGGCCCGGATCGACCCGAGCTGGAGAAATGAGGGAAGCGGTGTTCGACCGCGTCCTCTGGTTTGAGTAATGGGGTCACGTACCTCTAATATTATTGAGTCTCCAACTGTCGTGTTCCGGCTCTGCCGATCAGTCGAGTTGGGACGGGGCCTCTAGCTCAGTTGGTAGAGCAACGGACTTTTAATCCGTGGGTCGTGGGTTCGATCCCCACGGGGCCCACCGTTGATTTTAGGATGTACCCCCTGGTGAGAAGCCCGCTGAGTACCAGACTCAGCGGGCTTCTCCTGGGGAGGGCACAAATCGGGCACATCTCACGCCACCTCAGATGGCCTCAGACCCCATCTGCACCGCCATTCGGTCGGCGACCTCGTCGAGTGCGGTGTCCATGAGGTGCCCGTAGCGATCGAGAGTCATCGCCGCCGAGGCGTGCCCGAGCATACGCTGGAGTACCTTGACGTTCGCCCCCGCATGAATCGCGAGACTCGCCGCGGTGTGCCGCAGCTCGTGCCGCCGCAGGTCGCTCGGCAGCTGGGCGGCCCGCAACGCCTTCGCCCACCAGCTGCGCTCGTTCTTCGGTCGCCGGAGGAAATCGCCGCGCGATCCGGGGAAGAGCAGCCCGCTTGGCTGCTCAGCCAAGCGCTCTAGCAGTGGCAGTGGTGCGCTGACTTCTCGCCGCTCGTGCGATTTCGGCAGCCCGAGCAGGATCTGCCCTCCGGCCTCGACCGCGTTCTCCACGATACGGATGCGACGACGCACCAGGTCGACGTGGGCTGTCTGGAGCGCCACGGCCTCGCCCCAGCGGATGCCTGTGAGACCGAGCGTGAGCACGAGATCCCGGTGGGGGCCCGCCCCGTCTGCCAATGCGCGCAGCTGCGCAGCCGTGAGGATCCGCATGTCGCGACTCGTCTTGCGCGGCATGTTCGACAGATTCTCCGCGGGGTTATCCGCGTTCCTCCGGGCCGCGACGGCTTCGCGCAGGATTCCGCTGAGCACCGATCGATTGCGGTCGATCTGGGTGTGGGAAGCGTCAAGCTCGACAAACTCCGCGATCCAGTCCTCGACATCGTCCTTGCGGACCACCCCCACGGGGACGCGCCCCCACCGGGGTTCGACGTGGAGCCGCCAGGCGGATTCGTAGGTCCGCCATGTCGAGAAGTTGACGCCCGCTCGGCGACGCTTCAGCCACGCGGGTCCGAGTTCCCCAACGCTCGCGCGACCAGCCTGTGGGTCGATGTAACGGCCGTCACGCATCTCCGTCTGTACGCGCGCCAGGAATGCCTGCGCCTCGCGCTTGCGCACGAACCCCTTCCTCTTTTTCTGCCGCCGATCCGGTCCTCGCCACCGCGCCGCGTAACGAGGTCCGGATTTCGTTTCATAGCGCTCGATCGACCCCGTCATGCCGCCCACGGCATTTCATCGGTACGGCGGGCAAGGCGGCTCTCCACCCAGTCGTCGATGTCCTCCTGCCGATAGCGCGGGCTCCGGGGGCCCACGCGGACGAACGCGGGGCCGGTGCCCTCGTAACGCAGCTTCGCGAGCTGATCAGTGGTGACTCCGAGCTGATCAGCGACCAGCTGCGGTTTGATCAGTTCCATATTATTTCCTCCAGTGTCTCGCTCACAGAGAGCGACGGCGCAGCCGAACCGGCTGCGGCACTGGGCCTAGATCTAGATGGCCTCGTTGTGCTTCACGGGTCCTCCTCCCACGGTTGGCATTTGTGCATCACATGTAAAAACTTCGAGGTGACCGACGACCACCGCTGCTGCCCCGCTGGTGGTCGGTGGGGTCGGCCGCGTGTCCGTGGCTCGCTCGAGGCGGGCGAGGGCTCTCCGCGCCCGGTGCCGCGCCAGGACCGCCACCTCCCGGCTCTCCAGCATCAGCTGCTCGGTTTGGATAGCCCACCGGCGACGCAACGACTGGGTCATCATCGCCGTGACCAGCCGTTGCGTCCGGGGTGCCGGGAGTGCGCTGACGCATGGGATTTCAATCGTGGCGGTCATATCTCTCCTTAGAATTTTGTCCACTTGCGACCCAAGACCACCGGGTCCCCCCAGATTTCGATTCGGCCGGGGCCGCTCTCCTCGTGGAGTCCGCTGTCATCGAGCCAGCCGTGCATCTCATCACGAAGCACTGCTGCTACCCGCTCGGCGTCTTCCTCGTCACACTCGATCTCGAGTTCGTCATGGACGACCAGCCAAAGGCGAGCTGTCGGGGCCTCCATACGGAGCCGTGCGGCTACGCGCCGTGTCATCGTCTTGAACACGTCGCCTGCCGTTGCCTGGATGATGTGATTCTGCGCCGTGTAACTGCGGTTCTCGATTGCAGGCAATTCCCGGCCCCACGGGGTGTACCCTGGGCGCATCCGTGTCGCCTGGCGTTGGGTGCGATCCAGCCAGCGCTCCAGCCGTGGAAATCGGCGGAGCACCCGCTTTTTCACACGTGCGGCCTCGCTAGCCGATACACCGAGATCTGCAGCGAGGGATTCGGCCCCCATCCCGTACATAAGGGCAAGCAGCACGACTTTCATCCGTGAACGGCTCTTTACGGCCTTCGCGGTCAAGCGCCCCGCGGCGTCCGTCTCGGTGGCCGCAGGGCCGAGAACCATTCGGCCGATTTCGACGTACGGGTCTGTCCCGCGCGTGCACGTCTCAGCCATACGCGGGCACTGGCTGAGAGCAGCCATTACCGATGGCTCGACGTGCGTGAGATCGGCGGCAACGAGTGTTCGCCCGTTGGGGACGTGTAGCAGCCCTCGGAGGTCGACTTCCCCGTCCCGCGGCCGAGCGATGTTCTGCACGGCGGGTTTGCTCGCGGACATGCGCCCAGTGCGCGCAGCATTCGCGCTGAAGCATGGATGGACACGACCGGTCGTTTCCGACGTGCGCGCGAACTCGCGCAGTTTCGACAACTGGCTCGCACGATCGGCAGCGGCACACATCCGATCCCACTCGCCGCGCACGTCGTCATCGACGTATGCACGGTTCCGAGAGGCCCGGCTCAGAGACAGTTCGCCGCTGTCCGTGGTATCGAGTCCGCGCGGGCAGATCACCTCTTCGACCCATTTCTGCCGGGCCTTGTTCGTGGTGGTCGGGTCGAAGCCGAAATGCTGCCGCTCGGAAGCGAGGAAGGCTTCGAGGTTATTGATCGCAGCACGCAACGCTTTCTGATCGACTGCCAGCCCATCATAGCCGGTGGCACGAAATGCGGAATCGATGTCGATGTCCAAGTCGACCGCCGGGGCGAGCTCGGGGCGTGCCTCGAGATGGTCTTCCATCTCCTCGGCGAGTGCGGCGCACTCAATTGTGTCCTCGGCCACGTAACGATGTAGCAAGACATCATCGGGTGCCAGATACTGTACGGCGCGGGGTAGCCAATCGGACCGACCAGTACCCAGATACCGATCGCGGAGGATGCGGCGTTCCTCGCGTGGCGTTGACGCAGCAGCTCGTGCCCATGCGGCGGCGCAATCGCGGTAATGGGCGCGAAGAGCGTCCTGGGCCGCGGCGGTGGTCGGGCGAAGCCGTTTGAGAGAGAAGCCTTCGTCGAGACCCGTCCAGCGGTCGACGCCCCAGCGCAGTGTCCGGGCCATCGTCAGTGTGCACACCATCGAGACCAGACGGACTCCGGCACTGGCTCGGATGGCGCGATAGTCGAAATCGGCATTGTGGGCGTAAAGTGTCCGCCCATCGTCCGCGATGACGCGACAGGCTTGTCGTGTCAGATCGCGGTCCCGCCCCGACCAGACGATGGCGGACCCGTCGGCGAGGGCCAGGCAGATCACCCCGACCGCGAAGTCCGGGGCATGGTGATCGATTCCGGTGGTCTCTGTGTCGAGCGCCAGGCACCCCTGCGAATGGTCGTCGAGCCAGCCGCGGATAGTCGCGGCATCCGCGGCATAGAGCGGGTCAGACATCGAACTCCTCCTCGGTGGTCTCCCCTGTGGCAGTCATCGGAGGAGGCGTGGCCCTCCGGGCCTTGCGGTAGTCGTCGAGGGGAATCACCCCGGGGAGGTCTTGCGGCGCGTCCGGAGGCTGGAGAACGAGCCCCTTGGCGTATACACCCCTCTTTGAGACCCGCCATGTGGTGTTGTCCGGTTTGACCTCTCCGACGGTGATACCGCAGCGACCCAGGTTTTGGATGAACCGCGACTTCGACGGCGCTGAGTAATCCTCCAGCCCCTCATCGTCCCGCATATACTCGGTGAAGGCGTCTCGCACATCCGCGACGGCCGTGGCTTCGCCGGACACCTCGCGGGTAGTGTGCTCGGCAAGCCACCGAGAGAGATGGTCCTCCTGCCGACGATAGCGGGCTGTCGCTGCGGCCACCGTAGCGGTCAGTGGCACGATCCCTTGGTCAGGGACACCCTGGTCGAGACGCGCGATGATGCGCTGTGCTCCGGCCACTAGCAGGGCCGCTGTTCCTGCGGCGTCTTGCGCCAGGCGCGTTCCCAGCTGGGAGTCACGTTGCTCGACCGGGATGGGGTGCACTTCGATGACGACGATGCGGTCAGCGGTCGCATCGTCGAAGTTCTTCAGCTGCGGGAGGTGATTGGTCGTTACGATCAGGGTGTGCTGCGGGGTGAAGTCGAAATGCTTACCGCCTTTGTGCTCGGCCGCGATCGAGTCTCTGGTGGCCAAGCGCTTGATGTCCTGCCCTGACATCCGCGTGTATGCGTCCAGCTCGGAGACTCCGACGAATCGCGCTCCCGCGAGCTTGGCCGTCGCGAATCGGCCATCCTGACCTGCGAATGCCGACGCCGAGAGCTGGACACCATAATCTGCGTAGACGTCGCCGACACCTCGCAGAAGCGTCGATTTGCCTGCGTTGCCCTCTGCGTCGACGATGAAATAGATCCGCTCGCTCGGCAGCCCCACTAGAGGTTGCGACAAAGCTTCTTGGAGCACACTGGCCGTGTCGCGGGCTCCGCCACACATGTCGAGCATGAGCCTCCCGGCAATGGTCGATGTCAAAAGATCCTCACCCGGGTCGAAGGCGCGAGGATGTACGCCCAGACGCCGGAGGTTCGGCGCACCGATCGGCCGAGGCTGAGTCTCACGGGTGCGGAGGTCCAGGACTCCATCGGGACTGCATGCCTGGTACGGGTGGTCCTCGTCGCGAGCCAGACGGGCACTGGTCGGCTCATCAAGCGACCCTGCGTCGAGGTCCGATTTCAAAGAAGGCAGCCACGAGGACCGCAGCGCATTGAGGGAAGGGGCCCGTCGGTCATCGGGTGAGAAGACGTCATCGATGATCTCCATCGCTTCGTCGACGGGGGCCCCGTCAACCGGATAGAGGCGAGTGCCATCGTCGCGAAGCCAGATCCGGCGGTCCGTGGCATAGCGGTGCCCGCGATCACGGAGACGCTGCCCGAGCAATGCGCGGAGCCCAGGGTCCGTCGAGGAGTCGAACCTACCTAGGGAGATCGCTTCCTCCGCAGCTGCGACAGAGAACGCCATCTGGTCTGCACAACGGACGCGGGTCTCGGGGTCACGCGGGGCGTCGTGGAGTGTGACCGCCCTAGCACCAGCAGCCCGCAGTGCGAGCACGGTGTCGCGCACACGTGGGGCGTATCGCCGCCACTCGGGGCCCAGAGCGAGTCGCACATCCCGATCGCACGGGTCAAGGGTGAGGGTAGACAGCTGGGGTTCAGCAGTCCGATTCCCAGCCGCGCCGGGCTGTCGGACAAGCGCCGTCAAACGGCCGAGCACGACTTCGCTTGCGTCCTGGAGGCGGAGCGCGTCAACCAGGGATGTTGCGATAGTCAGCGTGTCGCCGCTGCCAACGACCACCGGTGCCGGAACCGTGTACGTGTCATCGACGGTTCCGGGGAACGTGACAACCGTGCCACCTTCGCTGGTTGTGGTAGGGGCATACCCTACTATTACCGGCAGCGGGGTGGGGTCATCCGAATCGTCGCGTGGGTGTGGGCGCTCCTCCGTTCGGAGCGTAAGAGCCCGAGCCTGTGCTGCGGTGACACAGCGTGCCGCCAGATGGGTGATGTGGTCGTCGCTGAGGTCCTCAGGCCAGCCCCCCGCAACAACCCACGCGTATGCGGTTTCGGCGCTCTCGTAGAGGGCGTCGAGGAATGGCTCAACGCCCTCCGCATTGAGTCGTTCGCTCAGTGCGTCGAGTGATTTGGTATCGAGATCTAGGAGGCACTGCAGGAGCCATCGTGCGGTATATGACCCCGGCCCGTCATCGAGGAGTGTGCCGGCCACGGAGCCGGAAAAGATGTGGACCCGCTCCAGCCCGTCGTCACCGGTGAAGATCGCCGCATCACGCGTGTCACTGGAGCCGTCTGGGTGTGTCCAACCGCCACAAGTTTCCGTGAACCCGAGCGCGTCGAGGAGATCCGCCATCGGGATATCGTCGACGCTGGTGTGCGCGTGGTAGCGGCGAGGTCGTGACGGGGTAATGAACTCGTCGATACGTGAAGTCAGGGCCGCTGCCGTGGTCTGCGCGCCCGGGTTTGCGCGACGCAGTTCGTTGACGATCGGCCTATCGTCGCCTTCCTTTTGATGCAAGGAGCCAGCAGGGCGGGTCAACGTCGCGATGTTCGCTAGGACACCACGGTCGATGCACAGCCCCTCGTCAGCCAGCGCTGCGGCCACCGCACGATCGGCGGCGTGTGCCAGGTCGCGGGTCAGGTCGGTAATGCAATACAAGGCAGCGAGCCCACCACGCGTGCGTACAATTGTGACTGGGGCAGTCCCGAGGGTGTCCGCGACAATGTCGACGATATGGAACGCCTCGTCTTCGTCCCCGGCGTAACGCAAATCGCCTTGCCCGTCCTTTCCGATGTCAATGTCGGCGAGGACGAGACGCGGGTCGATCACCGTAGATGCACCGCCCTGGGCGGCCCCGAGATCAGCAGCGGGGTCACGGGGGTTCGCCGCGATATAGAGCATCCCACTGCGGGCACCACTGATCACCGTCGCGAGACTGTCCATATCGTTGAACGACCTAGTACGGCACTGGTTGTCCAGACGTGTTAGAGGCGTCACTCCCCCAGAGGGGAGGACGGAGTTAAGCCTTGATCCACCGATGTAAGTAGCCGGATCAAGCCGTTCGTGGAATGGAAATGCCCCTCCTGAGCTGGGAAAATGGTGATGTTCTAAGTCAACATTCCCGGCCAAGAAAGGGGCACCTCTCAGGT
>NZ_JBNBZD010000011.1:138488-141606 GCF_049804075.1 Brevibacterium sp. FAM 24630 | reverse complement strand
AATGTATGGATGGAAATCTCATCTCGGAGCAGGCTTCCCGCTTAGATGCTTTCAGCGGTTATCCATCCCGAACGTAGCCAACCAGCCATGCTCCTGGCGGAACAACTGGCACACCAGAGGTTCGTCCGTCCCGGTCCTCTCGTACTAAGGACAGACCTCCACAAATTTCCTACGCACGCAGCGGATAGGGACCGAACTGTCTCACGACGTTCTAAACCCAGCTCGCGTACCGCTTTAATGGGCGAACAGCCCAACCCTTGGGACCGACTCCAGCCCCAGGATGCGACGAGCCGACATCGAGGTGCCAAACCATGCCGTCGATATGGACTCTTGGGCAAGATCAGCCTGTTATCCCCGAGGTACCTTTTATCCGTTGAGCGACCACGCTTCCACAAGCCATGGCCGGGTCACTAGTCCCAGCTTTCGCTCCTGCTCGACACGTCCGTCTCACAGTCAAGCTCCCTTGTGCACTTACACTCGACACCTGATTGCCAACCAGGCTGAGGGAACCTTTGGGCGCCTCCGTTACTCTTTAGGAGGCAACCGCCCCAGTTAAACTACCCATCAGGCACTGTCCCTGAACCCGATCAGGGTCCGAAGTTAAGGAATCCACTATGGTCAGAGTGGTATTTCACCGATCGACTCCACCTGATCTAGCGACCAAGCCTCATAGTCTCCCACCTATCCTACACAAACCACACCGAACACCAATACCAAACTATAGTGAAGGTCTCGGGGTCTTTCCGTCCTGCTGCGCGTAACGAGCATCTTTACTCGTAATGCAATTTCGCCGAGTTCGTGGTTGAGACAGCAGAGAAGTCGTTACGCCATTCGTGCAGGTCGGAACTTACCCGACAAGGAATTTCGCTACCTTAGGATGGTTATAGTTACCACCGCCGTTTACTGGGGCTTAAATTCTCCGCTTCACAGTAACCTGTTAACGAGTCCTCTTAACCTTCCAGCACCGGGCAGGCGTCAGTCCGTATACATCGACTTACATCTTCGCACGGACCTGTGTTTTTAATAAACAGTCGCTTCTCTCTGGCCTCTGCGACCACCACCAGCACATCCCGCAGCAAGTGCGGTTCACCAGGATGGTCCCCCTTCTCCCGAAGTTACGGGGGCATTTTGCCGAGTTCCTTAACCACGATTCTCTCGATCACCTTAGTATTCTCTACTCGACCACCTGTGTCGGTTATAGGGTACGGGCAACACACACCCTCACGTCGATGCTTTTCTCGGCAGCAGAGGATCACCAGATCACCCCACCACAGTGGGGCGCCCATCAGCTCTCACACACAAAGCGGGGACGGATTTACCTACCCCCGCGTGCTACAACCTTAGACCGTGACTACCATCGCACGGCCTGGCTACCTTTCTGCGTCACACCACACGCTTACCGACTCCACACTCAGGTCCCACCCGCATCACCAAACAACAGATCCGAAGACCCGAAGGGCGAATTAGATGGTTAGTCTCATGTGTTTTGGTACTGTCGGTTGTGTGTCGGTACCAGAATATCAACTGGTTGTCCATCGACTACGCCTGTCGGCCTCGCCTTAGGTCCCGACTTACCCAGGGCGGATTAGCCTAGCCCTGGAACCCTTGGTCATCCGGTGGACGGGTTTCTCACCCGTCTTTCGCTACTCATGCCTGCATTCTCACTCGAACCGCTTCCACCACTCGTTCACACGGCAGCTTCACCAGCGACTCGACGCTCCCCTACCCAACACCACACCATTACGGATACACGTGGTGCTGCCACAACTTCGGCGGTGTACTTAGCCCCGCTACATTATCGGCGCTCAATCACTTGACCAGTGAGCTATTACGCACTCTTTCAAGGGTGGCTGCTTCTAAGCCAACCTCCTGGTTGTCTTCGCAACTGAACATCCTTTCCCACTGAGCACACGCTTAGGGGCCTTAGTTGATGGTCTGGGCTGTTTCCCTCTCGACAATGAAGCTTATCCCCCACTGTCTCACTGCCACGCTGAACCTTGACTGGCATTCGGAGTTTAGTTGACGTCAGTAACCCGGTGGGGCCCATCAGCCATCCAGTAGCTCTACCTCCAGCAAGAACCACGCAACGCTGCACCTAAATGCATTTCGGGGAGAACCAGCTATCACAGAGTTTGATTGGCCTTTCACCCCTAACCACAGGTCATCCCCTCCATTTTCAACTGAAGTGGGTGCGGGCCTCCACGCGCTCTTACACACGCTTCACCCTGCCCATGGCTAGATCACTCCGCTTCGGGTCTAGGACACGCGACTGACAACGCCCTGTTCGGACTCGCTTTCGCTACGGCTACCCCACACGGGTTAACCTCGCCACGCACCGCTAACTCGCAGGCTCATTCTTCAAAAGGCACGCCATCACAGTCATCTAGATACTGCTCTGACGGATTGTAAGCACATGGTTTCAGGTACTCTTTCACTCCCCTCCCGGGGTACTTTTCACCATTCCCTCACGGTACTTATCCGCTATCGGTCATCAGGAAGTATTTAGCCTTACCAGGTGGTCCTGGCAGATTCACACGAAATTCCACGAGTTCCGTGCTACTCGGGCACACGTACACTACGCCGGCGTCACTGTTTCGTCTACGGGACTCTCACCCACTCCGGTCCTGTTTCCCACCAGGTTCGACTACACCAACACCAACACAGACTGGCCATGCTGGACCAGACCGTACATACCCCACAACACCGTGCACGCAACACCAGCACGCTTGACACGCACACGGTTTAGGCTCATCCAGTTTCGCTCGCCACTACTCCCGGAATCATTGTTATTTTCTCTTCCTGCGGGTACTGAGATGTTTCACTTCCCCGCGTTCCCCCCACGTACCCTATATATTCAGGCACGGGTCACTACCCTCACAGGCAGCGGGGTTTCCCCATTCGGAGATCCTCGGATCAACGCCCGTTTATCGGCTCCCCGAGGCTTATCGCAGATTTCCACGTCCTTCATCGGCTCCTGATGCCAAGGCATCCACCATGCGCTCTTACACACTCACCACACCCCAAAGGGTTGGCGGCGTGTACGCGAAATATTGTCTTTCAATCACACAAGATGATGACAAGAAAAATCACATTACATAACACCACAACCCCAAAAGGG
>NZ_JBNBZD010000011.1:0-138388 GCF_049804075.1 Brevibacterium sp. FAM 24630 | reverse complement strand
TCCTGACGGTGGGGATCTGAATGTGTGCTCCTTAGAAAGGAGGTGATCCAGCCGCACCTTCCGGTACGGCTACCTTGTTACGACTTAGTCCCAATTGCCAGTCCCACCTTAGACGGCCCCCTCCCCTAAGGGTTGGGCCACCGGCTTCGGGTGTTACCGACTTTCGTGACTTGACGGGCGGTGTGTACAAGGCCCGGGAACGTATTCACCGCAGCGTTGCTGATCTGCGATTACTAGCGACTCCGACTTCACGTAGTCGAATTGCAGACTACGATCCGAACTGAGACTGGCTTTAAGGGATTCGCTCACCCTCACGGGTTCGCCTCTCTCTGTACCAGCCATTGTAGCATGCGTGAAGCCCAAGACATAAAGGGCATGATGATTTGACGTCATCCCCACCTTCCTCCGAGTTGACCCCGGCAGTCTCCTATGAGTTCCCACCATCACGTGCTGGCAACATAGAACGAGGGTTGCGCTCGTTGCGGGACTTAACCCAACATCTCACGACACGAGCTGACGACAACCATGCACCACCTGTACACCAGCTCCAAAGAGAAGAACTGTTTCCAGAACGGTCCAGTGTATGTCAAGCCTTGGTAAGGTTCTTCGCGTTGCATCGAATTAATCCGCATGCTCCGCCGCTTGTGCGGGCCCCCGTCAATTCCTTTGAGTTTTAGCCTTGCGACCGTACTCCCCAGGCGGGGCACTTAATGCGTTAGCTACGGCGCGGAGAACGTGGAATGTCCCCCACACCTAGTGCCCAACGTTTACGGCATGGACTACCAGGGTATCTAATCCTGTTCGCTCCCCATGCTTTCGCTCCTCAGTGTCAGTTACAGCCCAGAGTCCCGCCTTCGCCACCGGTGTTCCTCCTGATATCTGCGCATTTCACCGCTACACCAGGAATTCCAGACTCCCCTACTGCACTCTAGTCAGCCCGTACCCACTGCCCGCGCAACGTTAAGCGTTGCGTTTCCACAGCAGACGTGACCAACCACCTACGAGCTCTTTACGCCCAATAATTCCGGACAACGCTCGTACCCTACGTATTACCGCGGCTGCTGGCACGTAGTTAGCCGGTACTTCTTCTGCAGGTACCGTCACTTTCGCTTCTTCCCTGCTGAAAGCGGTTTACAACCCGAAGGCCGTCATCCCGCACGCTGCGTCGCTGCATCAGGGTTTCCCCCATTGTGCAATATTCCCCACTGCTGCCTCCCGTAGGAGTCTGGGCCGTGTCTCAGTCCCAGTGTGGCCGGTCGCCCTCTCAGGCCGGCTACCCGTCGTCGCCTTGGTAGGCCATTACCCCACCAACAAGCTGATAGGCCGCGAGCCCATCCCCGATCGAAAAACTTTCCACCATCCCACATGCGTGGAACGGTCATATCCGGTATTAGACCCAGTTTCCCAGGCTTATCCCGAAATCAGGGGCAGGTTACTCACGTGTTACTCACCCGTTCGCCACTCATCCACCAGGTGCAAGCACCCGGCTTCAGCGTTCGACTTGCATGTGTTAAGCACGCAGCCAGCGTTCGTCCTGAGCCAGGATCAAACTCTCCATAAAAAAATTATGTTGCGTATGAATCCCAGCAAGACAGCCAAACCAGTCACGGGGTGACCAGCCGGCTTCAAAAAAAACGATCAAACACCCCAACCGCCACCCCAGTGAACGATTCAACAAAGAACCACCCACCTCAAGGAGGCGAACCAGACTGTTCGACCGTGTGATTGTCTCACCAGAAAAATAATGTTTCTGGCATCACAACTTGTTCAAACAAACACGCTATTGGATTCTCAAACCACAAACACTCACCCATCACCACAACCCAACAAAAAGGGGCGTGTTCACTGGGGGCATCAGTTTCATTTATCGTCACCCACCCGATCCCCAACCACCGTGACAAACCGTGTTTGTCCTGGTCAGGCCCGGTGGAAACCCTGTCTTTCAGACTGTGTTTCCGGCGGGGCAACGAGATATAACTCTAGACCAGGCAAACCCGTCCACGCAAATCCAAACCCGCCATTCCCCACGTGACACCC
Organism: Brevibacterium sp. FAM 24630; assembly: GCF_049804075.1. Lineage (NCBI taxonomy): Bacteria > Bacillati > Actinomycetota > Actinomycetes > Micrococcales > Brevibacteriaceae > Brevibacterium > Brevibacterium sp. FAM 24630. The sequence goes on along the minus strand of NZ_JBNBZD010000011.1, from coordinate 136,351 downwards.
ACCACACGGACTGCCGGGGAACAGGCAGCCTTCCAGGAGCCCTGAAACAGCGGCGCTCCTGGAAGCTGGGCTTCGAGCATGGGCGCGTTCATGCGAATGCCGAGAGGGCACTGAGTCGTGCCGCGTCCAGAGCCTCGGACAGGCTCCGGCGGCGATGAGCCGCCGACAGGATCTCCACTCCCCACGGTCCCTCGTATCCGATGCTGCGCAGTGCCTGGATGAAGCCGGCGACGTCCTGGACTCCGTCTCCGATGAGCTCACGATTGTCGCGAGTGTCTTCGAAGAGCGATCCGACGACGTCTTCCTGGGCATCACAGAGTTCGACACCGAAGACCATGTCCGTGGTCAGACAGGCCCGCAGCTCGTCCAAAGAGGTGCCTGCCCGGAACACGTGCCAGTAGTCGACGATCAGACCGGCCGCCGGGTGGTCGACCTGGGAGATGAGTTCGGCTCCCTGCGGCATCGACGCGATCATGCCGAAGGGAAGAGGCTCGAGGGCGACCTTGGTCCCGTACGAGGCGGCTTCCTCTGCCAGGTCCCTGAGAGGGGCGACGAGAGGACGGACGTCTTTGAGAGCGGGGGCGCTGTCGGTGCCGATCTTGATGAAGGCGGCGTCGAGAGCCTGCGCGGCTTCGAGCAGTTCTTCCCAGTGTCCGCGCCAACCTTCGCTCGGGTGCTTCCACCATCCTGAGCACAGTTCGACTTCGACGTGCTGCAGGCCGGATCCGGTGATCTCGTCGGCAAGAGTGTCGTAGCCGATGGTGTCCCGGATGGCTCGCAGGTCATCGAGGACGAAGCCGAGCCCCATCCAGCCGGTCGCGGCGATCTGACGAACCCGCTCGATCGGATCCAGCGGGCTCCGCTCGCTGCTGCGCATCGGAGCCGCGTCGCCGGCGCTGGTCCAGCAGGTGGCTATCAGTTCCGGTTCGATCATCATTCGTCACGCAGCTTCTTCCATGCCCCGAAGCGGTATGCCAGGCCCGATTCGATGCCCTCTTCCATCTTCTCCAACGATATTCCCCGCGTCTCGGGAACCTGAGTCGCAATGAAGATCAAGGCGAGTACTCCGACTGCGGCGAAGAGGAAGAAGACACCGGAGATCCCGATCCCTGCCACCAGCGATGGGAACACGAGAGCGATGGCACCATTCATGCCCCAACCGAACAGCTGCGAGATTCCGATGCCCACACCGCGCATCGGCAGCGGGAACACCTCCGCCAGCCAGACCCACACAGCGACATTGAGGAAGGACTGCATCGAGGCGACGAATCCGACGATGAGGGCGAGGATCACCCATGCGCGCAGCGGGTTGTCCTCGGACATGAACTTGGAGCACAGACCGATGAGCAGGTGGAAGGTCGTCGTCAGGGACAGACCGGTGATGAAGGTCGTGCGTCGGTCGACACGGTCCATCATGTAGAGGGCGAAGAGTCCGCCCAACACAGCGACGACACCGGGAGCGATGTTCGCGATGAGTGCGGCGTTGGCGGCGAACCCTGACTGGATGAGGACGATCTGCCCGTAGTACATGATCGAGTTGATTCCGGTGAGCTGCTGACAGACCGCCACGCCCATGCCGACAAGCACGATCCGGATCAGCCATTTGTTGAACACGAACTTCCGGTAGCCGACTCGACGATCTCCGGTTGAGGCCTCCGCCACCTCTTCGACGGATCCCAGCTCCGCACGTGCCCTCTCTTCGGTGCGCACCGTCATCAGGACAGCGAGAGCCTCGTCGTGGCGGTTGTGTTCGACCAGCCACCTCGGCGATTCGGGCATCCGGAGCATGCCGATGAACAGGCAGACCGCGGGTATTGCGCAGATGGCGAACATGACCCGCCAGATCCCGTCGATATGTCCCCAGACGTTGCCGATGATGGCATTGACGACGAAGGCGGCAAGCTGTCCGCTGACGATCGCGACTTCGTTTCGTCCGCTGATGGATCCGCGGATCTCGTGTGGAGCGAGTTCGGACAGGTACACCGGGACGACGATGGAGGCACCGCCGACGGCCAGCCCGAGCATGATCCGACCGATGACCAGCACAGACACGTTCGGGGCGAAGACGGCAACCAGCGTGCCGAGGAAGAACAACATCGCCAGGACTATGATCGTTCGACGTCGTCCGACCATGTCGCAGATCTTGCCGCAGGACACGGCGCCGACAGCGGCAGCGAAGACGAGCGAACTCGTCACGACGCCTTCGCTGACTGCAGTCAGCCCGAGTTCTTCGGACATGGGGCGCAGCGCCCCGTTGATGACACCGGTGTCATAGCCGAACAGAAGCCCTCCGAAGCAGGCAACGATAGAGATGAGTCCTATCCGTTTGCGATGGGCTCCGGTCTTGGGCATCACCGGCAGTGCTGAGTCTTTGACGATTGGTGACTCTGTTGAATTGGCAACCACGATGGTCTCCTAACAAATATGCATCGTTGCACTCTGATATGCGTTGCCGCATTGGGTTGGGTTCAGGGTCAGGCGGTCAGATCGACCTGGACGACCCGTCCTTCTGCCGCGGATGTCTGGGCCGCATTGGCCAGGATCAGCGCTGCTCGGCCATCAGCGAAGGACGAGCAGCGTGACTCCTCTCCACGGACGAGCTGACAGAATTCGCGCAGCTCTTCGACGTAGGCGTCGGAGTATCGCTCGAGGAAGAAGTGCTGATAGGGCGAGGTGGTCTTCACCGCAGTCGCGTTCGAGTAGCTGACCAGACTCGTCCCCGCATTCCCGACTTCGAGCATGCCCTGGCCGCCGAAGATCTCGATCCTCTGGTCGTAGCCGATCGCGCTGTGCCGTGAGTTCGTGATGGAGATCTGGACCCCGGTCGAGGTCCTCATCGTCACCATCGCGGTGTCGAAGTCGGAAGTCTCCTTGGCTCCGTCGTCGAACAGCTGTGAGCCGGTCGCGAAGACCTCGACGATGTCAGGGGCGAAATAGCGTGCCATATCGAAGTCGTGAATCGTCTGGTCTCGGAACATGCCGCCGGTCGTCCGGAGGTTCTCGACGCTCGGTGGGGCGGGGTCGCGGCTGATGATCGACAGCTGCTCGAGATCTCCGACCTCACCGGCGATGAGGCGTTCTCGAGCGAGTGAGAAGTCACGGTCGAATCGGCGGTTGAAACCGACGGCGAAGGGAACGCCGGAATTCTCGACCAGTGGCGCCAGTTCGTCGACGCGGGCGATGTCGAGGTCGATCGGCTTCTCGCAGAGCACCGGGATGCCGGCTTCGATGGCCTTCTTGATGAGATCGGCGTGGGTCGACGTCGGTGAGGCGATGACCACTGCATCGAGCTCGCCCGAAGCGAAGGCTTCGTCGGGGTCGCCTGTTGCGCGGGCGCCGTTTTCCTCAGCGATCGCTTCGGCTCCGGCGACGTAGGGGTCGATCACCCAGGTCAGGGTGGTTTCGGGAAGTGCCGCGATGTTGACGGCATGGACTTTGCCGATGCGGCCGGTCCCGATGAGACCGATGCGCAGTTGTGCATTCGTCATTGAACTTCTCTCCTCGTTCGAAATTCGCGTTGAGTCAATGTGGGTTTGTGCGGTGTCGCGGCTTGAGCGCTCACGCGGTGATTTCGTCCAATCGGACGGGTCGGCCGCGCCGCACCGATTCCTCGGCTGCCAACGCCAATTTCGCTGCGACGATGCCGTCGGACGGCAGGGTCAGCGAGGTGGCATCGCCGTTGATGACGGCCAGGAAATGTCGGACTTCGCGTCTGAAGGCCGGTTCGAACCGTTCGATGAAGTCGGCGTATGTCGACTCCGGCGGGGCGACTCCCGGTTCGGTCGAGGTGACCGGCGAGTGTGAGTCGATGCCGGCTGCGAACGCCGCATCGCTGCCGTAGACGACGGTGTTGACATCCTGGCCGGAGGCGATGTTGCGGGCACCGCTGATGAGCGCCTGCACCCCCGATTCGAAGGTGATCACGGCTGTGGCCGTATCCAGGTCGCCGCTGTCCGCATAGGCCTGCTCGTCGAGCACCCCGCCCGAGGCGAAGATCGACACGGGTGCCTCACCCATGAGCCAGGGGATCGTGTCGAACTCGTGGATGAGCAGGTCGCGCCACACCCCTCCCGAGGTGGGGATGAATTCCGGATCGACATGGAAGTGATCATGTCCGGCCGAGTGGATGACTCGGATGGTTCCCATCTCACCGCTGTGGATCCGTTCTCTGAGGGTCTGAAACCCTTCGTCGTACCTGCGGTGGTAGGCGACCATGATGGGCACGTCGAGCGCTTCGAACTCCGCGGACAGGGCAGCGGTCTCTTCGAGCTTGAGTCCGATCGGCTTCTCGACGAGAACGGGGACGCCAGCGGTCAGTGCTGTCCGAGCGAGATCGGGGTGGGTGTGCGTCGAACTGGCGATGATGACACCGTCGAGTCCGTCGGTCCAGTCCTCGGTGAGCAGCACCGTGCTGATGACCGGGCTGTTGCCGGGACCTGCGGGGGCGTGAGCACCTCGAAGGTCCGGCCCCGCGTCCGGGGCCAGCTCCGACTGCAGCTGCGCTTTGGCGTCTTCGAGCTTGCCTGCGGTGCGGCCGATGAGCACGAGCTCGTCGACCCCGTCTTCCTGCGCGATGTTGCGAGCGTGCATCCGTCCGATCCGGCCGAGGCCGACGACGCCGATCCGTGTGCTCATCGGTTCTCCTCGATGATCTGCTTGAGATAGCTGAGGCTGGCGCGAGCCTGGTCGATCGGTCCGGAGCCGGGCGCCGGTTCGTCGGCGACGACGGTGTCCTGTTCGAGGGTGAACCAGCCGTCGAATCCGGCGCGGATGAGAGTGCCGACGATCGTGTCGATGTCGATGTCTCCCTGGCCGAGCGGCTGGTACATTCCGTCGACGACGGCATCGTAGTAGGTCTGTTCGCCGGCCTGGACACTGCGTGCACGGTCGAGCGCGACATCCTTGAGGTGTGCGTGGGAGATGCGTCCCGTGTGCTTCTGCACGAATTCGACCGGGTCCACTCCGCCGATGAACATGTGTCCGGTGTCGAAGCAGAAGTCGACGTCGGTGCCGTTGAGAATGTGGTCGACGTCGTCCTGGGTTTCGACCATGGTTCCCACATGCGAATGCAGGCTGACGGTGACTCCCTGGGCTTTTGCGGCTTCGAGGATGCGGTCGATGTTGCGGTAGACGGTCTTCCATCCGGCCTCGTCGAGTTCAGGCCGCTTGGCATCGTAGCCGTCGACGCCCGTTGCTGCTGCCAGGACGAGGGTATCCGCACCGGCTGCGGTGTAGGCTTCCAGTTCGCGCTCGATCCCAGGCAGCGGATCATGGTCGGGGTCGTGGATGATGGCCGGGTAGAACCCTCCGACGGCCTGCATCGAGTGCTTCTTCAGGGTTTCGGCCCTGCCTGCGGCGTCGTCGGGAAGGAACCCCTCGGGGCCGAATTCTGTAGCGTCGAAGCCGAGTTCCTGCATTTCGGTGAGGACCCGTTCGGGGCTCAGCTGGTATCCCCAGTCAGGGACTTCGCAGACTCCCCAGGAGATGGGGGCCGCGGCGATTTTGACGTTGCTCACCTTGGGTCTCCTTTGCTTGCGGCTGCAGGTGCAGCCGGCGAATCCACTTCGTTGACCGCTGCGCCCGGGCGCCCGCCCTTGAGGACGGCGTCCACGGCACGGGCGGCGGCGACGAAGGTGGCATGGCTGGCTTTTGCGCTGAGCCCCATCACATGAGGAGTCAGCACTGTGCGGGGGTGCTGGTACAGGGGGTGCGGCCGAGGCGGCTCGGATTCGAACGAGTCGAGTCCGACGCCCCCGAGTTTGCCGGACTCGAGTCCCGACAGAGCCGCGTCCTCGTCGACCAGTCCTCCGCGGCTGGTGTTGATGAGGATCGCTCCGTCCTTCATCAGATCGATTGTGCGGGCGTTGATCATGTGGTGGGTGCTCTCGAGGAGCGGCACGTGCAGAGTGACGATGTCCGATGCGCGCAGGATCTCGTCGACGGTGTCGACCCTATTGGCTTCGGGCACCTCGGCGACGGGGTCGTAGGCGAGGACGCTCATGCCGAAGGCCTCGGCGATCGCCTTCACCCGCCGACCGATGTTGCCGAATCCGATGATGCCCAGACTCGCTCCGTCGAGATCGCCGACCGGGACACTGGTGCGTTCCGTCCATCCCCCGGAGCGAACGATCTCCGTGAGCGGTGCCAGTGACTTCACGAGCTGAAGCATGTGAGCGAACGCGCCCTCGGCCACCGCAGTCGAGTTGACACCGGGGGTGATCGCCACGGGGATTCCACGTTCGGTGGCGGCTTCGACATCGACGTCGTCGACGCCGACGCCGGTGCGGGCGATGACCTTGAGATTGGGCATCGAATCGAGTTCTGCGGGGCCGACCTTGACGGCAGCGCGCACGATTGCGCCCTCGGCCTTCGCGTAGTCCTCAGCTCCGGGGCTCTCGACGAAGTCGACCCCGAGTCCGAGTTCTGCTTCGACGAGGTCCTTCGGTACCGGTCCGAGTCCGATGACGGTGGTCTTCTCAGGCATCGACAGTCTCTTTCCTGTTCGAGTCGTCCGTGGTCCGTGTCGATGCCGAGGTGCCCTCGACCTGTTCGACGGTCTGCCAGGACTCGGTGGCGATCGCGCGCTCACCCGCGTAGACGACGCGGTTGGCGGCGAGGGCGTCATGGACGTCGGCGTGGGTGGATTCCTCGCCGACATGGGCGAGCAGGAACTTCTTCGCTTCGATGACCTTGAGGTCGTCGTAGCCCATCGAAGTACCGGCGCCCGGCTGGAACTTCGAGAAGTCGCCGAAGTCCGGACCGGCCATCACACGGGTGAACCCGACATGAGGACCCTTGTGTCCGAGTGCCAGTTCGAGTTCGTTCATCCGTTCGAAGTTCCACCGCAGTGAGCCCTCGGTGCCGTAGACCTCGAGCGAGTACTCCGCGCGCGGCCCGACGCACACCCGTGAGGCTTCGAGCGAACCGACGGCGCCGGCTCCTTGAGCATCGGGGCCGAAGTGGACGAGCAGTCCGGCGTAGTCTTCATTCTCGACGGGTGCCATCTCTCCGCCCTCGACGACGTCGAAGTGGGTGCCGCTGCCCATCTGCTGCTTGGGGCGCTCGGTGTAGGCGGTGTTGGCCACGCCGGTGACCTTGTCGATCGGTCCGACGACGTAGTGAGCGAGGTCGGTCAGGTGTCCGAGCAGGTCTCCGAGGACACCGGAACCGGCGAGTCCGCGGATGAAACGCCAGGACAGAGCGCCGTTCGGCTCGGCCGAGTAGTCGGCGAAGAATGCGCCCCGCACGTTCGTGATGCGTCCGAGCTTGCCTTCGGCGATGATCTTCCTCGCGTATTCGATGGCCGGGGCGTTGCGGTAGTTGAAGCCGACAGCGGTGACGACTTCCGCGGCATCGGCCGCGTTGACCACGGATTCCGTCTCTTCGTCGGAGCGGCCGACGGGTTTCTCGATCCACAGTGATTTGCCGGCCTTGGCGACGGCGGTGCCGATCTCCTCATGAAGGAAGTTCGGTGCGCAGACGGAGACGACGTCGACGTCCGGGTGGTTGAGAACGTCGTTGTAGTCGCTGGTCGAATTCTCGTAGCCCAGCACGTCCTGGGCGAACTGGGCGCGCTCGTCGTTGGTGTCGGCGGCGATGACCAGGCGTGTTCTGATGCCGAGCTCGGGGTAGACGACGGGAACGTTGGAGTAGGCGCGGCTGTGGAGCTGCCCCATCCAGCCGACGCTGATGAGTCCGACTCCGATGGTCGTGGGGTTGTTGCTCATGGTGCTCCTTGAGTAGTCAATGGTGGGGCGGTTGGCCCCGATGTTCTGCGGCGTCAGTCGCGCAGGGTGGACACGACCGCGGCAGCGGCGTCAGCCAACAGCGTCGAATCCGAACCGACCGGCAGGAAGGTGAAGCCCTGTTCGGCTCGGGTTGTGGCGACCGCTGAGTCGGCACTGAGGATTCCGGCCGACTTTCCGTGTCTGCGTGCAGCTGCGACGACCGTGTCGAGGGCGTCGCGGAAGACCGGCGCATTGAAGTCGAGCGGCACACCGAGCGCATACGACAGATCCAGGGGCCCGACGAACAGGACGTCGACGGCGTCGAGTGCGGCGATGTCGTCCACCTCGGCGAGGGCGCCTGCTGTCTCGATCTGAACGATCGTCAGCACCTCGTCGTTGCTCGTCTCCAGCCCCGCTTTGTCCATTCCCCAGCGGAGGGAGCGGTTGTAGGTGGCCACTCCCCTGTCTCCGAGCGGTGGGTAGTGCAGGTGCGGAATGATCTCGGCCACCTCGGCGGCGGAGCTCACTCGCGGGAGCATCACTCCGGCGGCACCGGCGTCGAGGGCACGTCCGATCCTGATCCGGTCCGGGATCTCCACCCGCACCAGGGTGGCTGCCCCGTATCCGCCGGCGGCCGCTGCCGCGTCACCGATCGATGCTTCGTCTCCGCCGCCGTGTTCGAGGTCGACGAGGATCCAGTCGAGTCCGGCAGCGGCCAGGACCTCGATGGCCATGGTGGAGCCGAGACCGGCGAAACTGCCGATGGTTGTCTCGCCCGCACGGATCCGTCTGGCCAGCGCGCCCTTGTCCAGCGGGGTCGGCGATGTGTTCACACGTGCCATTTCTGGTCCTCCAGACCCTTTTCGTAATCGGCGCGCAGGCCGGAGACCCATTCCTGTTCGGCGACCTCGGCGGGTGCGACATCCCAGAAGACTCCGGACCCGGGCAGGTCGACCAGCGGGATGGTCGGCACCACGATGGCCACGGGTCCGTGGACGTCGCGGGTGTCGTTGAGCGCTGCCCGGATCTCGTCGACGCTCGTGGCGCGGATGGTCTTGGCGCCGAGGCCCGAGGCGATCTCGCCGAGGTCGACGTGGAGGTAGTCGCCCGAGAGCCGGGCGGTGTCCTCTTCGTCGCGGTAGCGGAAGTCGTTGCCGAACTGCTCTCCGTACTTCATCATCTGCAGGCGGCGGATGACCTGGAAGCCGTGGTTCTCCGAGATCACGTAGGTGATGTCGAGGTGCTCCTGCGCTGCGGTGAGGATCTCGGTCGGGTTCATGAGGAAGGTCCCGTCGCCGATGAAGACCGAGACGCGGCCGGTGCTCTCGGGGTCCGCGAGCCGGACTCCGATGCCGGCGGGGATCTCGTAGCCCATGCAGGAGAAGCCGAACTCGAGGTGGCAGCGACGGTCATCGGTGGCGTCCCATACCTTGAGCAGGTCTCCCGGGGGTCCACCGGCGGCGGCGATGAGTGTGTCGCCCGGCTGTGCATGCTCCTGGAGCAGACCGATGAGCTGTCCCTGGGTGACGGTCGCGTCGGTGTCCGGGATTCCCAGTGCCGCGTGCTCCGGTGCGTGTTTGTCGAAGGCAGTGTCCGGGTCGAGTGCCTGGCTGCGCTGCGGAGCCCATTCGGCCTTCTGCGAGGCGACCTCGGCGGTCCAGTCACCGGGCACCGAGTAGTCGGAGAGCTGCTGGCTCAGGGCTTCGATTCCCAGCTTCGCGTCGGAGAGCATCGCGACGGCTCCCTGCTTGATCGCGTCGAGCTCTGCGATGTTGATCGAGACGAAGCGCACATCGGGGTTCTTGAACATCGTCTGCGATCCGGTGGCGAAGTCGGTCAGTCGTGTGCCGATGCTGACGATGACATCGGCCTGGGCGACGAGGCGGTTGGTCGCGGGGTTGCCCTCGAGTCCGATGCCGCCGAGCACCCAATCGGCGTCGGTGAGTGCTGCGCCCTTGCCGCCGAAGGTTTCGGCGACAGGGATGCCGGTGGACTCGGCGAATGCGGCCAGTGCCTCACGGGCTTCGGAGTAGTGGACACCGCCGCCGGCGATGATCAGGGGCTTCTTCGCCGAGGCGAGGACGGAGACCGCCTGTTCGATGTCGCTGGGCTGCGGAATGGTGCGACGGATCGGCCAATCCCGCTCGCGGAACAGGCTGACGGGGAAGTCGTAGGCGTGGGACTGGATGTCCTGGGGCAGGGAGAGCACGACGGCTCCGGTCTCCGCGGGGTTCGCGAGCACGCGGAAGGCCTTGGGCAGCGCGGTGATCAGCTGCTCGGGGCGGGTGATCCGGTCGAAGAACGCAGAGACGGGACGGAATGAGTCATTGACGGTGAGGTTCGGGTCCTGAGGGTTCTCGAGCTCCTGGAGGACGGGGCCCTGGCGCCTGGTCGCGTAGGTGTCGCCGGGCAGCAGGAACAGCGGAAGGCGGTTGACCGTCGCCAGTGCAGCCGCGGTGACGAGGTTCATCGCTCCGGGACCGATGGAGGCGGTGACCGCGAGCGTCTGCCGCCTGCCGCTGGCCTTGGCCAGAGCACTTCCCGCGTGAGCCAGCGACTGTTCGTTGCGGCCCTGGATGAACGGGAGATCGTCGGCGTACTGCGAGAACGCCTGGCTGAAGCCGGCCACATTGCCGTGGCCGAAGATGCCGGCCGCGGCCGGGATGAACCGCTGACGGTCGTCATCGAGGACCGAGTACTGGCTGCTGAGGAACTTGACGACGGCCTGGGCCACCGTCAGTCGGATGGTCGGTTCGTGACTCATGGGTTCTCCTTCGAACGGATAGGGTGCGCCGTGACCTTCTGTGATCATGGGCGCCGAGGTTGGTGTGTCGGTGTGTGTTCCGCACCGAACGCTGTCTGTGCGCTCTTCTGTCCCGAAGAGTCAGGCCCAGGGGCGGCCGTGGATGACGACGGTCTTCGACTCGGTCATCTCTTCGACGGCGGCCCGCAGACCTTCCTTGCCGATTCCGCTTGCCTTGAGACCCCCGTACGGCATGAGGTCGGCCCTCCACAGCGGAGTCCAGTTGATGTGGATGTTTCCGGCATCGACCTCACGCATGTACTGGACGCCTGCGTCGACGTTGTTCGTGAAGATCCCGGCGGCGAGTCCGTAGTCGGTCGAGTTCGCCAGTTCGATGGCGGTCTTGACGTCGGGGGCGGTGGAGACGGCCACTGCGGGGCCGAAGATCTCGTCCTGCGCGATCGAGGCTTGGGGATCGACGCCGCTGAGGATTGCGGGCTCGATCATCGCGCCGTCGCGGTCGCCTCCGAGTTCGAGGCGTGCTCCGGCGCCGACGGCTTCGCGGATGGCCCCTTCGACACGTTTGGCCTCGGACTCGGTGATGAGGGTTCCGACCGTCGTCGCGTCATCGTCGGGGTTGCCGATCCGGTGTTCCCGGACCTTGGCGCTCAGCGCATCGAGGAAGTCACCCTGAATGTCTTCGTGGACGATGACTCGCTGCACCGAGATGCAGACCTGACCGGCGTTCGTGTACCCGCCGGCGGCAACAGCACTCGCCGCGAGCTCGATATCGGCGTCGGGAAGGACGACGACGGGGGCAGACGACCCCAGTTCCAGGGACAGCTTCTTCACACCGGCGATGGAGGCCAGGTGCTCGCCGACCCCTGTGGACCCGGTGAACGAGATCTTCCGGACGCGCTTGTCTGCGGCAAGGCGATCGCCGATGTCCCCACCGGATCCGGTGAGCACGGAGAGGACGCCCTCGGGCAGTCCGGCATCGATGAAGCATTCGGCCAGCGCCAGCGCCGTCAGCGGAGTGGTGCTTGCAGGCTTGAGGATCACCGAGTTGCCTGCGGCCAGCGCCGGGGCGATCTTGTGGTTGACCAGCAGCGCCGGGTAGTTGAAGGGAGTGATCGCCACGACCACGCCGACCGGCTGGGGCAGCGTGAAGCCGACCTTGTCGAGGCCGGTGCCCGGGTTTGCGTCGAGGGGAAGCGTCTGGCCGTACAGCTGTGTGCCTTCGAACGCCGCCAGGCGGATGATCGAACCGGAGCGGCCGGCTTCTGCGCGGGCTTCGCGCAGAGTCTTGCCGTTCTCGGCCGAGAGCACCTGGGCGATCTGTTCGGTGCGCTCGTCGGCCAGAGCCGCGGCCTTGAGCAGGATCTCGCTGCGTTCGTGGGCCGGAGTCCTGCGCCAGACCTCGGCACCGCGAGAAGCGGATTCGAGGGCGGCTTCGACGTCCGCAGCACCCGCGATCGAAACCTGTCCGACGGTGCGTCCGTCAAACGGCGACACCACGTCTTTCAGCTGACCGCTTCCCTCACGAGAAGCTCGCCAGGTTCCACCGATCAGCAATTCGCTGCGCGTCATTGCGTACTCCAAACTCTTTCGACAATCTTCAAGCCTCATTTTGAACCGGTCCAATTTGAAGTTCATCGTTTTTCGTCCAAATATTTGGACCGGTTCAAAATGAGATCAATGCGAACTTAATGTGACGCCGCCGACATTGTCAAGCACTCTCTGGAAACTCAGGTTGAGATTTCGTGTTCCACGGCCCGGACGGACCCGACCCCGCTCGACTCCCCTGCCCATGTGTGATGATGAGCATATGCCGAATTCCAACAGTGACGGGTCGAGGACCGCGCGGTCGCGGCCGACGATTCGCGATGTTGCTGCGGCTGCCGGGGTGTCGAAGTCACTGGTCTCCCTTGCCTTCAAAGAACCGCAGCGCGTCAGCGAACGCCGCCGCGAGCTGATTCTGCGCTCGGCTCAATCCCTGGGTTATCAGCCGAACTTCCTGGCCCGCTCACTCGCCGCAGACGGATCGCCGTTCGTCGGCATTCTCGTCGTCAATCTCCACAACCCGATCTTCGCCGAGATCGCCGATGCCGTCCGGTCCGAACTCGATGCGCGTGGCGAATACGGCCTGATCACCAGTGCAACGATCGCGAACGATCGGAGTCCGACCGAGCCCTACGGCCGCATCGACTCCCGGGTCATCGCAATGCTGCAGGACCTGCGGCCGAAGGCGCTGATCGTCGTCGGAACGGTCATCGAGCACGAAGCACTGTCCTCGGGCATCCCCACCGTCTACGCCAGTGCTGCTCCGAGTCCGGGCTCCGGCTATTCCTCGGTGCGCATGGACGACGTCAGCGGAATCGCTCTGGTGCTCGATCACCTCCAGGGACTCGGCCATGCACAGATCGCCTTCACCGGCGGGCAGGGCAGCGCGGTCGCGAAATCGAGGGAGACCGCCTACATCGAAGCCATGCGCTCCCGCGGCTTGGTGCCGAGAGTCCAGTCGGCCGGGTTCTCTGAGCACGACGGGTATACGGCCGCTCAGCAGCTTCTGCGATCGAGCACGCCGCCGACCGCCATCGTCTCGGTCAACGACATCTCCGCCATCGGGGTCCTGGCCGCCGCCGACGAGGCAGGAGTGCGCGTACCCGATCAGCTCGCGATCGTCGGATTCGACAACATCTCTCTGTCCGGCCTCGAACGGATCTCCCTGACCTCTGTCGATCCGCAGAACCAGCTGATCGGGCGACTGTCGGCCCAAGCGGTCTTCGACATCCTCGCCGACCCAGAGGCCCCCCGCCGGGAGAACCTCATCACCCCATCGCTTGTGGTTCGGCGATCAACGGTTGCGAAGCCGTCGTCGGGATCGACGTCGCCGTCGGGATGAAGCCTCTGCCGACGGAGAGTGCAGACAGAGTCTGAGGTCGGTTCCGGGCACCGCCCACCTCAGCCGGCGACCGCGTCCGCGCCGATTCCTGCGTCCGCGCACTCGGTGCAGTAGGGCTGCAGTCCCTTGTCCGTGCATTCCTCGCACCGCAGATACTGCTTGCGGCAATCGAGATTCGCACAGTTGACGAACACCGGAGTGTTCGCTTCGCAGTGCACGCAGTGCCCGATCGATTCGACGTTGTCACCGAACTCGACGTGCATGCGCTTGTCGAAGACGTAGAGCGAACCGTCCCAGTAACCGGAGCTGCCGAAGGTCTCGCCGTAGCGGACGATGCCGCCGTCGAGCTGGTAGACCTCTTCGAAACCGCGGTTCTTCATCAGCACCGACAGGACTTCGCAGCGGATTCCGCCGGTGCAGTAGGTGACGACCGGTTTGTCCTTGAGATCGTCGTACTTACCGGATTCGATCTCGGCGATGAAGTCGCGGGTGGTGTCCGTGTCGGGGACGACGGCGTCGCGGAACTTCCCGATCTGCGCTTCCATCGCATTGCGGCCGTCGAAGAAGACGACATCGTCGCCGCGTTCGTCGAGCAGCTTGTGCAGGGCACCGGGTTTGAGATGCTGCCCGCCGCCTCGGACACCATCCTCGGTGACAGTGATTTCGTCAGCGGTGCCGAAGGTGACAAGTTCGTCCCGGACCTTCACACTCAGACGCGGGAAGTCATCGCCCTCACCGTTGGACCACTTGATGTCGGCCTTCTTGAACGGGGCATAGGACTTCGTCGCCCGCACGTACTGCTTGACGTCGAAGATGTCCCCGCCGATTGTGGAGTTGATGCCGTCCTTCGACACGATCACCCGCCCCTTGAGGCCGAGACTCTCGGCAAGGGTGTGCTGCCACAGCTTGACCGCTTCGGGGTCGGCCAGCGGAGTGAAGACATAGAACAGGACGATCTTGGGAGTTGCCATGACTCCCATTCTAAGGCGGCGCAGGCCACCGTCCTCGCCGAGGTGGGATCACCGGAACGATCCCCTCCGCGTCGCCGCGGCGGGCCGCCGGAGTCATCACTGCGACCTCGCCGAGGCGACCCAACGTGGACTCGCTTCACGGCCCTGGTCGGGACACGGCTAAGATTGGCCGTGAGTGCCGTGTCGTATGAAAGGGCCCCGAAGAGGACATGACGTCAAACCTCAGCTCTGCGGATTCCACGCAGGTCGATTCCCCGCAGAATGCTTCGAAGAAGGTCAAGGAGACGGTCGAGTTCGCTGCGGCGAATCCCGACGTCGAACAGCCTTTCGCCGATCTCGGTCTCACGGCCGACGAATACGAGCAGATCAAGACGATCCTCGGACGTCGCCCCACCTCGGCGGAGCTGGCCATGTACTCGGTGATGTGGTCCGAGCACTGCTCGTACAAGTCCTCGAAGGTCCACTTGTCGAAGTTCGGTGACAAGGTCACCGAGGACATGAAGAAGCACCTGCTCGTGGGCATCGGCGAGAACGCCGGGGTCGTCGACATCGGCGACGGCTGGGCCGTGACCTTCAAGGTCGAATCCCACAACCACCCCAGCTATGTCGAGCCCCACCAGGGCGCGGCCACAGGTGTCGGCGGCATCGTCCGCGACATCATCTCCATGGGTGCCCGCCCGGTCGCCGTGATGGATCAGCTGCGCTTCGGTGCCATCGATCACCCCGACACCGCCCGCGTCGTCCACGGTGTGGTCGCCGGCATCAGCAACTACGGCAACTCCCTCGGGCTGCCGAACATCGGCGGAGAAACCGTCTTCGACTCCGTCTACCAGGCGAACCCGTTGGTCAACGCTCTGGCCGTGGGTGTCATGCGGCATGAGGACATCCGCCTGGCCAATGCGTCGGGACTCGGCAACAAGGTCGTGCTCTTCGGTGCGCGCACCGGTGGCGACGGCATCGGCGGTGCCTCGATCCTCGCTTCGGAGTCCTTCGACGACACGAAGCCCTCGAAGCGCCCGGCCGTGCAGGTCGGTGACCCCTTCGCGGAGAAGGTGCTCATCGAATGCTGCCTCGAACTCTTCCGCGCCGGCGTCGTCGAAGGCATTCAGGACCTCGGCGCTGCCGGCATCTCCTGCGCCACCTCGGAGCTGGCGTCCAACGGTGACGGCGGAATGCACATCGCGCTCGACGATGTGCTGCTGCGCGATGAGACCCTCACACCTGAGGAGATCCTCATGTCGGAGTCGCAGGAGCGGATGATGGCCGTCGTCCGTCCCGACCGCCTCGAGGAGTTCCTCGCCATCGTCGGCAAGTTGGAGGTCGAGACCTCCGTGCTCGGCGAGGTCACCGCCTCCGACCGTCTCGTCATCGAATGGCACGGCGACGTCATCGTCGATGTGCCTCCGCGCTCGGTCGCCCACGACGGCCCCGTCTACAACCGTCCGTTCACTCAGCCGTCATGGACCGCCGAGGTGGCTGCGAACACCGTCGACAACGCCGGGCTGAAGAAGCCGGAGACCGACGAGGAGCTGCGCTCGACCGTGCTCGAGCTCGCGGGTTCGCCGAACCTCGCTTCGAAGTCATGGATCACATCGCAGTACGACAAGTACGTCCAGGGCAATACTGCGCTGGCCTACCCGGATGATGCCGGTGTCGTCCGCGTCGATGAGGAGACCGGACTCGGTGTGGCCATCGCCACCGACGCCAACGGTCGCTACAGCTTCCTCGACCCGGCGCGCGGTGCCCAGCTGGCCCTGGCCGAGGCCTACCGCAACGTCTCGACTTCCGGTGCCATCCCCCGTGCGGTCACCGACTGCCTGAATTTCGGATCCCCGGAGGACCCGGAGATCATGTGGCAGTTCGCGCAGTCCGTCGAGGCACTGGCCGATGCCTGCCAGGACATGAGCATCCCCGTCACCGGAGGAAATGTCTCCCTCTACAACCAGACCGGCGGTGTGGCCATCCACCCGACCCCGGTCGTCGGTGTGCTCGGCGTCTTCGACGACGTCACCCGCGCCACCCCCAGCGGGTGGAAGGAACCGGGCCAGACCATCTACCTGCTCGGCACCACCGAGGATGAGCTCGACGGATCGGCGTGGGCCGACGTCACGGCCGGCCACCTCGGCGGAGTCCCTCCGCAGTACAAGCCGGAGGCGGAGAAGGAGCTCAGCGAGATCCTCATCAACTGCTCGCGCGACGGCATGATCGATGCCGCGCACGATCTGTCGCAGGGTGGCCTGTCGCAGGCGCTCGTCGAGTCCAGCCTGCGCTGCGGCACGGGTGCCCGGATCTGGCTCGACGAAGTCTGCGAACGTGACGGCGTCGACGTGTTCACCGCACTGTTCTCCGAGTCCTCGGCACGTGCGATCGTCGCCGTCCCGCGCTCGGAGGAGGTCCGGTTCAAGGACATGTGCACCGCCCGCCGGTTCCCGTTCGTGCGCATCGGCATGACCGATGCCGGCGACCCGGAGCCGAGCCTCGACATCGTCGACCACTTCTCGATCGGCCTCGACGAGCTCGGTCGCGTGTACGAAGGCACTCTGCGCAATCGCTTCGGCGGAAGCGTCGCGGCGGTGACCGAAACCGCGGTCTGAGAAGCGCCGTGTAGTCGCGACAAGCGCCGTTTAATCCACGGAGTCGGGCCACCACGGCCCTGTCGCTCATCGAGAGGACCACTTCGCTTCGAGAGTGCCAGTTGCAACTGGTCCGCTCGAAGCGAAGTGGTCCTCTCGGCGTTTGGCGGGCGCGGGTGGCGCGAGGTCGGCGGGCGCCAGGGACCGTGGCACGAGCCTGCGCTCCGTCGCGGATGCTCGTGATCCGACGAGGCCGTCGGCTCGTAAACGGCCGGTGACGCTATTCCTCTCTCGGGGTCGGACGATCAGGTGAGTCCTGTGTCGGGTGATCAGGCGAGTCCTGCTTCCGACCTCGACCCCAGCGCTTGCGGATCGGGCCGACGAGCGCCCACATCACTGCAGTCGAAACGGCCACGACGATCCAGTAGATCAGCCAGAAGGAGTCGGCCCAACCGGCGAGGGCTATGCCGATCGCCAAGAGGACCACAGTGATGCCCGACGCGATGAGACAGCGACACAGATAGGCCAGATCCATGCGTATCGGCACTGGAGGCAGCTGCTCCTCGGACAGACCTGTGTGCCTGCGTGCGAACCGCCTGTCGAAGCGAGCGATGATCTCGGGGCCGAAGACGATCGAGAACCCGACGTAGAACGCAGCCAGTCCATGACTGAAGTCCGAGCGTGCACCGCCGGCCAGATCGACATAGGTCAGCGCGATGATCGCGAGGTCGACGACAGGCGTGGCGAGGAGCAGCCCGGCCGAGGTCACCCTCCAGCCGAGCAGGTACCGTGACGAGACTCCGGCGAGCAGCAGGACCCAGAACAGGACCTCGCCGCCGAGGATGTAGCCGACCACAGCGCCCCTCTCCTTCTGCTCGGCTGCCCTTTCTCACCGATTCCAAACGTGGAGGACCATCAGTCTTTGCTATTCGACCGTACCAAGATGGAAGTGGCGGCGACCGGCACGTGACCCAACATGACGGCGCCCATGCATGCGTCACCACTGATGTGATTGTCTGAAACGGAACGATACGGCTGATATGCCACCGCACAACCTGAGGAGAGTCACCCATGGCCACGATCCGCACTTCGCACGCCGGATCCTTACCCCGCACCCCTGAGCTCATCGAGGCCAACAAGGTCAAGCACGCTCAGACCGCAGCCCGCCTCGGCGGCGAGACGGTCTCCGACACCGAGGCCCAGGAGTTCGACGAACTCCTCGCCGCCAGCGTCGTTGATCTCGTCAAGCGCCAGAAGGATCTGGGCATCACCCTGCCCAATGACGGCGAATACGGTCACGCAATGGCCTCCGACCTCGACTACGGCGCCTGGTGGCACTATTCCTTCGCCCGCACCGGCGGACTCGAACTCCACGACCGCAACATCTTCGAAGAGCCGGCCAACCGTTCGACTCCCGGCAACATCGTGCTCACGAGCTTCTCCGATCGGCGCGATCGCAACCTCTTCCCGAACGTCTACGCGGACGCCAACGCCGGCACCGACACCGGAGCACAGCCGCAGTTCCCCAAGGCGACGGGACCCATCAGCTACATCGGCCAGAAGGCCGTCGCTCAGGACATCGCGAATCTCAAGGCCGGCCTCGCCGCCGTAGGCTACGACGAGCGCGACGGCTACATCAACGCGCTCTCCCCCGGCTCGGCCTCACGCGTGGCCAACGAGTACTACAAGACCGATGAGGAATTCATCTGGGCCTGGGCCGATGTTCTGCGCGAGGAGTACCTCGCCATCACCGAGGCGGGCCTGACCGTCCAGATCGACGACCCCTCACTGGCGGAGAACTTCGACCAGATCAACCCCGAACCGTCCTTCCACGACTACCGGGCGTTCATCCAGGTCCGCATCGACGCCCTCAACCACGCCCTGCGCGGCATCGATCCGGCCCAGGTCCGCATCCACACCTGCTGGGGCTCCTGGCACGGACCGCATGTCACGGACCTGCCGTTCGCCGAGATCGTCGATCAGGTGCTGTCGATCAACGCCGCCGGCATCACCTTCGAGGCGGCCAACGTCCGCCACGAGCACGAGTGGAAGATCTGGGAGGAGACGAAGCTGCCCGAGGGCAAGTACATCATCCCCGGCATCGTCTCCCATGCGACGAACGTCGTCGAGCACCCCGAGCTCGTCGCCGAGCGCATCGGCCGCTTCGCCAAGCTCGTCGGGCCGGAGAACGTCGTGGCCTCGACCGACTGCGGTCTCGGTGGACGCATCCACCCGGAGATCGCGGTTGCGAAGCTGCAGTCCCTGACCGAAGGCGCGCAGATCGCTTCGCAGCGCTTCTGATCCGCGTGCGTCCGGTCCCCTCCGCCGATCCTTTTCGAACGGCGGAGGGGATCGCCGCATTCACCCGCGGCTCATTCGGCACCCGCCGAGGCGACCCCAACGGCCACACCCAGGCAACGCCACCGGGGCAGCACCGACGCGACTCGATAGGCTCGAACAATGACACCGCCACATCATCGATCGGAGTCCGACCCCAGAGCGTTCGGATTCGCAGCCGTGATGCTCTGCGTCCTCCTCGCCACGATCTTCGTCTTCGCACCGAATACCGTCCCCGGTCATATCGGCTCGAACGGAACCATCGGATCCTGGTCGTCGAAGGCCCTGGTGCTCACCGCGGTCATTCCCGTCTCCCTGCTCATCTCGGTCGGCTTCATGATCCGGCCGCTATGGGAGTCCCTGCCTCTGTCTCTTGTGCAGATGCCCTTCGTCTTCTTCAAGTCGTTCTGGATCGCCGAAGGACGCACGGACTATGTCTATGCCAGGATGCTCGAGTTCCTGCGGATCCTCTCCGGCCTGTGCAGCGGCTTCTTCACGGCACTGCTGTGGATGGATCTCTGGGCAGCGGCAGGTCTGCCGGTGCCCGCTCATCTGCAGCAGTTCGTCTTCGTCTCTCTCGCGGCTGCGCTCATCGCCGCCGTCGTGCGCAACTACCGCAGCCTGCATCCCTCTCAGTGGACGCCCGAGTCGGACTGAGACTCTCGGCGGCTCAGGCTCCGGTTCCGAGCTCCTCCTCGAGGCAGTCGGCCAGCGTCGGCTGCGCGAACTGGTATCCGGTCTCCTGCAGACGTTCGGGCACCACCTTCTGATCGGCCAGCGCGAGTTCCTTGGCCCCATCGCGACCGAGGACCAGCTCGGTGACGAAGCCCGGGGTGGGCACACGGGCCGGGCGGTGGAGATGAGCGGCGAGTGCCTCCGCGAACTCCGCCTGAGTGACGAGGTCCGGTGCCACAGCATTGACCGGCCCCCGCACATAGTCGTAGAGAACAGCGTGGACGTAGGCTCGGGCCACATCATCGAGCGAGATCCACGCCAGGGCCTGTTCGCCGCTGCCCAGTTTTCCGCCCGCACCGGCGAGATACAGCGGGGCCTGGATCTTCAGCAGCCCGCCGAGGGTGGACAGCACGACCCCGGTGCGGATCGACACCCATCTCACGCCGGCTTCCTCGACGCGTGCGGCCTCGGACTCCCACTCCTGGCACACCTCGGCGAGGAATCCCTGGCCGGCCGGAGCCGATTCGTCCACGGGTTCGTCGGAGTCCGATCCGTAGTATCCGACCGCCGAGGCGCAGACGAAGACCTCCGGACGCTTGGCCTCGGGCAGGCTGAGCATGGTTTCGACCAGCAGCCGCGTCGAATCGATCCGTGAGGACCGGATCTCCTGCTTCGCGCTCTTCGTGAAGCGGGTGGCGATGGATTTCCCGCCGAGGTGGACGACCGCATCCGCCCACGCCAGGTCGCGGGGGTTGATGATGCCGAGGTCCGGATTCCAATGCACTTCGTAGGGCAGCGTCGGTGTCCGCCGTACGAGGAGACGCACGAAGTGACCGGCCGTGGAGAACAGTGCGGCCACCTGGCGGCCGATCATCCCGCTGCTGCCGGCGATGAGGATCCGCTTGCCCTTCTTCCGCGTCAGCAGGGGTGCGTTCGTGCTCTCCATGAATGAGATGTCCATGAGCATGCGTCGGTGCCGGGCCGCGAATGTCGCCTCGAGGTTGCGGATGAGAGTGCGATCGATGGCGTCGAACCCCTGCGGTGCCATGGAGAACTCGACCTGATCGTCGATCTTCGTCCCTCCGGCGACCGAGGTGAACTCATGGGTGTGCTTCCACTGGCTCAGCGGGCCCTTCTTGAGCTCGTCGACGAAGGAGAACCTCGACGGCCCCTCCGAGTGCACCGAGCTGAAGGGACGGCGGACCAGGCCGTAGCTGCCCGGAACGCTCGTTCGCACCTGTGCGACGGAGCCCGGCGAGATCGGAGGGTAGCTCTCCTCGACGATCTCCTGCGCCCAGTGCGGCGACAGCCGGGTCAGCGCTCCCGGCTGGGCGTGCCAGAGATAGGTCGTCTCCGCCGACAGCGGAACTTCAGATGTCCACTCGAACTTCGTCATGACGTCCCTCCTGCTTGAGATGATGCCACTCGATCCTGAGAGTGTGAGGCACAACTCGCCCAAGTGAAGATGAATTGTCACCGGCCGGTGGGCGATGCGCCCACCGGCCGGTGACAATGCCTGTCGTCGCTCAGCTTTCGACGGCGGGGATCTTTCCGAATCGGAACGCCGACCAGAAATCGCCGCGGACGTAGCCGTGGTTGGGTTCCGGGTCGAAGTCCCAGTGCCTCACCGTTCCGACCTTGAGCGCATCGGCAACGAGCTGCCGGCTCGACTGGCTCCCGAGCACGTGCTCCTCGAGGTGGTCGAGGTCGTAGCGGGACTCGAGCTCCTCCCGCATCGCCTGCAGCGTCTGCGCATAGGCGGGGTCCTCGGCCCGGTTGACCAGCTCATCCGGGTCGGCGGCGAGGTCGAAGAGCAGAGCCGGATCGCCCGGGCAGAGCGTGAGCTTGCAGTCTCCGCGCACAAGCGTGACCTGCGGGCGGTAGGTGCCTTCGGCGAAGTATTCGACGACGACATCCCGGTCCTCGGGTCCGAGTTCTCCCGTGGCCTCCCGCCGAGCCGACTCCAGCAGGGACGTACCCACCAGCCCTTCATCGATCGCCGAGGCGGCCCCGGCCGGCGCGTCAGCCCCACCGTCCGCAGAGGCCGCATCGCTGCCGGTGCGGGCGATCTCGAGCAGAGTGGGCGCGAGGTCGACGAGGCTGACGGGGTTGGCGTAGCGGCCGGGAGTGACCACCTCGGCGGGGCCGTTGATGATGATCGGCACCCGGGAGGACTGCTCGTAGGGCGACATCTTGAACCACAGTCCCTTCTCCCCCAGCATGTCACCGTGGTCGCTGGTGACGATGATGACCGTGTTCTTCGCCAGGTCGAGCTCTTCGAGCCGCTTCCTGATCGCCCCGACATGGTCGTCGATGTAGTTCACCGCCGCATAGTAGGCTCGGCGGGCTCGCCGCACGTCCTCGATGCCGGGCTCGCGCTGGTCGAAACCGCACATCGTGCGCAGCCGGTGGCTGTGCGGGTCCTCGGCCGCATCGGGAACCTCGGGGTGGGCGGGGTCCGGGATGTCCACCTCGGCGAAGCGGTCCCAGTTGGCCTTCGGCGGTTCGTACGGATCGTGCGGGTGGATGAACGAGGTGACCATGAGGAACGGCTGGTCGGATCCGGCCGCCTGATTCGCGCGTTTGCGGTCGTTGAGGTGCCGCAGGGTCTTGAAGATCACCTCATCGTCGAAGTCCTGCTGGACGTTCGCACTCGCCGCTCCGGCGGTGAACACGGGTTCGGCTTCGTGGTACCACTGGAGCTTCTCCTCCAACGGCCGCTGCCAGTCCGGAACCATGTCGAGATCGGCCGGGTAGACATCGGTGGTCAGGCGCTGCTCGAACCCGTGGTGCTGATCAGGCCCGATGAAATGCATGCGCCCGATGAGCGCCGTGTGATAGCCGAGCTTGCGCAGCCGGTGGGCGAAGGTCGGCACCGAGGCGGCGAAGTCATCGCCGTTGTCGAGGCAGTCGACGTCCGAGGGCATCCGTCCGGTCATCATCGATGCCCGCGACGGCGCACACAGGGGCGTATTGCAGTACGCCCGATCGAAAACCGCCCCATCGGCGGCCAGAGCATCCATGTTCGGTGTCAGCGCGGCCTGATCGCCGTAAGCGCCCAAGGCCTGCGCGGCCATCTGATCGGCCTGGATGACGATGATGTTCGGGGTGGTCATGAGCGGTCCTCTCGGTGATCGGTGGTGGAGTCGGAATCGGTCGCCGAGGCAGCTCCGGACCCGGCGAGTTCCTCAGCCTCGGTGTCGGTGGGGTCATCATCGGCTGCCGCGGATCCGTCCGGATCACCGGATTCGGTATCGGCGGTCCAGCCGTCGGCCCATTCCCCGGTTTCGTAGTCGAAGCCGACCGGATCGCCGTTCTCGTCCGTGCGCTGGTACCAGCCGGTGTAGTCCTCGTGTTCGGAGTCGATGCCGCAGTTCGCGCCGTCACCGGGTTCGGTGGGAACGACCTGGAGGGCGAAGTCGTCGCCATAGGCGTCGGCACCGGCGACCACGGCATTGTCGACGGCGTTGAGCGCGTACTGCCGGCGCAGAGCCAGCGGGTCCGTGCGCAGCTCCTTGAACCACGCGACGATGATGAAGAGCATGACGATCGCAAACGGCACGGCCGTGACGATGACGAGCTGCTGGAGCCCTTCGAGCGCGCTGGCGTCGCCGAGGAGGAGCATGACCACGGCGATGCCGGACATGACCAGACCCCAGAACACGACGACCCACTTCTTCGGCTCCTGATCACCGCGGCTGGTGAGCATGCCCATGACCACCGAGGCGGAGTCCGCGGAGGTGATGAAGAAGATCGCGAGGACGACGATGACGACGAACGGCAGCCATTCGACGTAGGGCAGATTGTCGATGAGGGTGAAGAACACCTCGGGGGCTTCCATGCTGTCGTTGAAGCCCGCGGCTCCGGAACGGTACATCGAGATCGAGGTTCCGCCCATGATGCCGTAGGCGACGAAGAGCAGAGTCGAGGGGATGAAGATCGTCCCGAGGATGAACTGACGGATGGAGCGACCGCGGGAGATGCGGGCGATGAAGGTACCGACGAACGGCGACCAGGAGATCCACCAGGCCCAGTAGTACACGGTCCACAGCGACTGGAATTCCTGAGTCTCATCGCCCCAGGACAGAGACCGGCCCATCATGTCGAACATCGAGCCGAGGTATTCCATGAACGCCGACGGCAGCAGGTTGAACAGGAACAGAGTCGGTCCGAGGAACAGGACCAGAGCGACGATGCCGACGGTGAGCACGATGTTGATCGACGACAGGTAGCGGATTCCCCGGGAGACGCCGGAGACGGCCGAGATGATGAATCCGCAGGTGAGGACGAGAATGATGATGACGAGCATATTGTTCGTCATCGGTCCCGCTCCGGAGACGATGCTGACTCCGGTGCCGATCTGCATGGCCGCGATGCCCAGGGCCGCGGCGGTGCCGAAGAGCGTGGCGACGATGGCGAAGATGTCGACGAGCTTGCCGGCGAAGCCCTCGGTCTGGCGCTTGCCGAAGAGGGTGACGAAGATCGAGGACAGCAGCAGGGAGCGTCCGCGACGGTAGGCGGCGTAGGCGATGGCACCGCCGACGAGGGCATACATCGCCCAGGCGTGGAAGCCCCAGTGGAAGTAGGTCTGGGCCATCGCACCGTGAAGCGCTTCGGTGGTCTCCGGATCGTTCGTCAGCGGAGGCGGGGCGATGAAGTAGGTCAGCGGCTCGGAGGGCCCGAAGAAGAGCACACCGATGCCGATGCCGGCGGCGAAGAGCATCGCGACCCAGGAGAAGGTGCTGAACTCGGATTTCTCTCCGTCCTTGCCCAAGGGGATCTTGCCGTAGGGCGAGAACGCGAGGATGAGCAGAGACACGAGCACGATGATGGCGACGAGGTTGAACAGCCAACCGACGTGCAGAGTCGCCCAGTCATAGGCCGTCTGGGCGACACCGGCGACGCTGCTGGGGCTTGCGATGCCCCAGATGACGAATGCGACGGTCAGCGACCCGGCGATCGCGAAGATGATCTTGTCGAGGAAGTAGTGACGACGCTGCTCGTCGATGGCGATGCCGGGCACGAGGATGGGGTGGGTGTCGTGCGGGTAGTTGGCGCCCGCCTCGCTGGCACCGGCCTTGCGAGGGTCGGGGCGGCTGTAGTCGAGCTTGCCGAGGCCTCGTCCGGTCTCTCGGCTGACCCGTCCCGCTTCAGCACCGACGCGCTTCGCGTCGGCCTTCAGCCGTTCTCGCGGCGGGCGGCGGGTGGACGTGGTGGATTGGTCCGATTCCGTCCGGTCGGGATTCGTTTCGAAATCGTCTGCCATGTGTCGGTTCACTTTCATTCGGCGGTCAGGACAACTGTTCGTCGAACGGCGACAGGCCCAGCAGACATACCCGCTATCGCCCGATGAGCTCGGCGGCTCATCAGGTCAGAGATTTTCAGGATTCGAGATCGACTGGGCTGTCGCCGATCAGCAGGGGGCTCCGCGGATCGGCGGACGGTGCTTAGGGCTCTCCGCCCCACCATCCGACGGCAGCAGGTTCCCAGGAGTCATCGGCGAAGCCACAGCTCGGGCGTTCACGATTCGGAGTCGACGAACCACCACGGTGTGGGTCGTCACTTCCGAAAAGAGTCATATCTTCAGACGATAACAGTTTCTGCAGTCTTCCCAAAGGAAACGGCAACGGCCGCTGGACACAGCCTCAAGGCCACTCTGCCCGGAATGCTTGCCGCTGAGCTCAGCCTGCTTCGACGAGCATGACGCCGACGGCGATGAAACCGATGCCGAGAAGTGCCTTCCGCGTCAGCGGGTCCTTCCAGATGACGCGTGAGAGCAGGCAGACCAGGGCGACTCCGCAAGCGGCCCAGAGGCCGTAGGCGACCCCGAGGTGCATGCCGGCGGCCAGTGTTCGGCCGAGGAAGTAGAAGGCAGCACCGTAGGCGATGGCGACGGGAATGATCCAGATCCTGCGCTGCAGGCCCCCGCTGGCGCGCAGGCACAGGGTGCCCGCGACTTCGCTGAGGATCGACAGGACCAACCAGAGCCAACTCATTCGGTCACCTCCTCCACGGTCTCTGATTCGCCGGGCGTTCCCGACTCGACAAGGACGACACCGATGATGATGACGACGATGCCGATCACGGCACCCAAGCTGAGGACTTCTCCGAAGAACACGACACCGAGCATCGCAACGAGTGCGACGCCGCTGGCCGACCAGGTGGCGTAGACGGCGCCCAGCGGCATCCCGAGTCGCTGCGTGAGGCCGAGGATGAAGAAGGCTGCGGCGTAGAGGATGACGACGCCGGGGATCCACACCGGATCGGCGATGGAGGCGCGCAGCATCAGCGTTGCGGCAACCTCGGCGAGGATGGCGACGGCGAGGAGGAGCAGACGAGTCATATTCATGCGGTCACCTCCCGGGTGCCGGTGCCGGTGCCGGTGGCGGTGCCGGTGTCGGTGCCGGCGTCATCGGCAACGGCGCGATCTTCGGCGGCTGAGCACTCACCTGCCGCTGCGGGCTCTTCGGCTCCGGTACGGCGGTTCGCCGCAGCACGGCCGTTTCCTGCGGTGAGTCTTTCGGCCATGTCGATGAGTCCGAGGGCGTGTTCGCGCACTGCGGCGAGGTCGGTCGACCGGAAGACTCCGGTGGCTTCGGACATCCATGCCCCGTCAGCGCAGAACCGGGCCGCGGTCAGCAGTGACACCGCCTGCGCGTCGAGCCCGACGGTGTCGAACCACGGCCCGAGGTGGCCACTCCACGCCTCCGCCAACGTCGGGTGGTAGAGGGCATCGGAGAAGATCCAGTAGTCGGCGCGGGAGACCTCTGCCGTGGTCGCGACGGCGACATAGGCGCGGTGCCGCTCGAAGCTCGACAGCTCCCCAACCGGTTTCCCGGCCTGCCCGGCGAGCATATGCGCCCAATGCTCGGCGGCATGATCGACCACTCCCACCATGAGGGCTTGTTTGGAGGGGAAGTGGTACATCAGCCCCGGCTTCGTCAGCCCTGCCTGGTGGGCGACCGATTCGAGCGAGATGGTCACACCCTGCACCGAGTCGTGCGATTCGGCGAGAGCCTTCGCCGCTTCGAGAATCCGTGTCCGCGCATCACCAGCCATACAGCGACTTTACCAACCGGTTGGTAAAGTCAGCCAGCCCTGGCCTTCACCGGCCCAGCTGCTCGCCGATGCGGCCACTCCGCGAGTTCAGCGGATTGGTCCTGCGACTCAGTTGAGCAGCGCCCGGTCCCCCAGGGTCGCTCCCTTGAGCTTCGAGAACTCCCCGAGCAGAGTCTCAACCGTCAGGTCCTTCTTCTCCTCGGCCGTGGCCTGGTAGATGATGCGACCTTCGTGCATCATGATCAGCCGGTTGCCCAACGCGATCGCCTGCTCCATGTTGTGGGTGACCATGAGCGTGGTCAGCCCGTCAGCTTCGACAATCTTCTTCGTCAGCGCCGTCACCAGCGCTGCGCGCTGTGGGTCGAGCGCCGCCGTGTGCTCGTCGAGCAGCAGGATCCGCGGCTGAGTGAATCCGGCCATGAGCAGACTCAGCGCCTGCCGCTGTCCGCCGGACAGCAGCCCGACCTTCGTCTTCAGTCGGTTCTCGAGGCCGAGCTCGAGCGTCGCCAACTCGTCCTTGAAGTGCTCCCGCCGCGCCGAGGTGGTGCCCCGACCCAGCCCACGTGACTGTCCGCGCTTGAGCGCCAGGGACAGGTTCTGTTCGATCGTGAGGTCCGGTGCTGTGCCCGCCATGGGATCCTGGAACACCCGGCCCAGGTACTTCGCGCGCTTGTGTTCACGTTTCCGAGACACCTCGGCGTCGTCGATCGTGATCGATCCGGAGTCGATGGGCAGACGTCCGGAGATCGTGTTGAGCAGTGTCGACTTGCCCGCACCGTTGGAGCCGATGACGGTGACGAAGTCGGACTCGGCGAGTTCGAGCGAAAGCCCCTGCAGCGCCTTGCGCTCGTTGACGGTTCCGGCGAAGAAGGTCTTCGAGATGGTGTTGATCTTGAGCATGCCACTCAGCCTTCCTTCCCGGCGCGTGCACTGCTTGCCCCGGCAGGGATGTCAGCGATCTCGGCCGGGTCCTTGATGTCGGTCGTGCCCTGCGGCACCGAGGTGGCCGCACGGTTGCCGCGGCCGCGCAGCGACGGGATCCGCTTGAGGAAGCCCCACCTGGGCAGCAGCAGTGCGATGACGACGAGGAGCGCAGTGGTCAGCTTCATGTCGTTCGTATCGAGCCCGGCGCGCAGGGCGAGGAAGATGATGAGCCGGTAGAACACGGAGCCGAGCAGTGCGCCGAGGCTGGCCATGAAGATGTTGCGGTTGCCGAACACGGCCTGGCCGAGGATGACCGACGCCAGTCCGACGAGGATGAGGCCGATGCCCATGCTGATGTCGGAGAAGCCCTGGTACTGGGCGACGAGGGCGCCGCAGAGCGCGACGAACCCGTTCGACAGGGCGAGGGTGAGCATCGTCGAATTGTCGGTGTTCACACCGAGGCTGCGGATCATCTCCTTGTTGTTGCCGGTGGCCTGGATGGCCAGGCCGAGATCGGTGGTGAGGAACCAGTCGATGGCGAACTTGAGGATGAGGGCGAAGGCGAGCAGGATCGCGATCGACACCCAGGTGCCCAACAGCATGTTCTCCCGCAGCGGGGTGAACACGGTGTCCTCTCGCAGCAGCGGCAGGTTCGCTTTGCCCATGATCCGCAGGTTGATCGACCACAGTCCGATCATCGTGAGGATGCCGGCGAGCAGTCCATCGATGCCGCCCTTGGTGTGGAGCAGACCGGTGATGTATCCGGCGATGAGTCCGGCACCGATCGCGGCGGCGGTGGCCAGGAAGGGGTCGACCCCGGCGATGATGAGGGAGGCTGCGGTGGCGCCGCCCGTGGTGAAGCTTCCGTCGACGGTGAGGTCGGGGAAGTTGAGGACCTTGAAGGTCAGATAGACCCCGAGCGCCATCGCGCCGTAGATGAGCCCGAGCTCCAATGCTCCGAACATGGGTTTCCGTTCATTTCTGGTGTGTGGTTCGTGGTGGCGCCGAGGGGGCCGGCAGTGCTGCCGGCACCCTCGGCGCCGGTGACCTCAGGCTGAGGAGTTCAGGACTCCGCGCACCGGGTCACGAGGTGTGGCCGACGAGGGTCAGTCGATGACGTTGTCGGCTTCGTCGATGAGCTTCTGCGGAATTTCAACGCCCTGGGCCTTGGCGGCCTTCGGGTTGACGACGAGCTCGAGGTTCGAGCTGGTCTCGACCGGCATCTCGGCAGGCTTCTTTCCGTCCTGGAGGATCTTGAGAGCCATTTCGCCGGTCTGTTCGCCGAGCTTCGTGTAGTCGATGCCGCGGGTGATCGCTGCCCCGGATTCGACCTGGCCGGCTTCGGAGCCGACGAGCAGAGCCTTGTTCTTCTCTGCCGCCTGAACCATGGTCGACACGGCCGAGACGACGTTGTTGTCGGTGGGCACGTAGTAGGCGTCGACCTTGCCGAGTGACTCCACGGCCTGGGCGAGTTCGCTCGAGTTCGCGATCGTCGCTTCCTTGATCTTCACATCAAGGCCCTTCGCGGCCTCCTTCGCCAGGTCGACCTGCACCTGCGAGTTGACCTCACCGGAGCTGTAGACGATGCCGACGGTCTTCGCATCGGGCTTGACGTCCTTGACGAGCTTGAGCTGCTCTTCGACCGGGTTGAGGTCGGAGGTGCCGGTGACGTTGCCGCCGGGCTTGTCGCTGGAGTCGACGAGCCCGGCTTCCTCGGCGTCGGTGACGGCGGTGAAGAGCACGGGCTTGTCGGTGATCGCCTGGGCCGCGGCTTGGGCGGCCGGGGTGGCGACGGCGAGCACGAGGTCGAGGTCGTCGTTGGCGAAGGTCTGGGCGATCGAGGTCGCGTTGGCCTGTTCGCCCTGGGCGTTCTGCACATCCCAGTCCACGTCGACGCCGGCATCTTCGAAGGACTTCTTGAAGCCTTCGGTGGCGGCGTCGAGCGCCGGGTGCTGCACGAGCTGCGAGACACCGATGGCGAACGAGTCGTCCTTGCCCCCGCCGTCACCGCCCTCTCCGCCGGAGCAGGCCGAAACCGCAAGAATCGAACCGACCGCCACAATCGCTGTGGCCAATTTCCTGAGACGCATTCTTCTCCCTTTCGGAATTTCGGTCCGCCGGTGCGGATCCGTCACGAATTCTGCATTCGGCACCGCCTCCCCTCGCACGCGAGAGGGCAGGGCGATGCAGATGAATGATGTGTCACCTGGCCTCAGACCGTTCTGAGACCATGACGCACATCACGTCGAATGTGATGATATCCACTCTATTGCCCGGCACTGACACCGGGTGCCGATTGCGGCTTTTGGAGACAATCGTCCCAGTATCGTTATCTCCGGCGACAGACGTCCCGTCAGGGCTCGATCTCGACATCCGTTCGTCCCAGGACATCGAGGATCCAGGCGAAGTCGAACGCGGTCTCCTTCCAGGCGTCGTAGCGGCCGGAGGCGCCTCCGTGGCCGGCGACCATTTCCGTCTTGAGCAGGGCGTTCGCCCCGACTTCGCGGAGCCGGGCGACCCATTTCGCGGGTTCGACGTAGAGGACCCGGGTGTCGTTGAGCGAGGTCACGGCGAGGATCTTCGGGTACGCGGCCTCGGTGACGTTCTCATAGGGGGAATAGGAGCGCATGTAGTCGTAGACGTCCTCATCGTGCAGCGGATCGCCCCATTCCTCCCATTCGATGACGGTCAGCGGCAGTTCGGGCATGAGGATCGAGGTCAGAGCGTCGACGAAGGGCACGTGCGCACTGATTCCGGCGAAGAGTTCGGGAGCCATGTTCGCGACCGCGCCCATGAGCAGTCCGCCGGCCGATCCGCCGGTGGCCACGAGCCGGTCCGGTCGTGTCCATCCCTCCTCGACGAGGTGGTTCGCGGCGGCGATGAAGTCCGTGAAGGTGTTCTTCTTCGCGGTGGTCTTGCCCTGGTCGTACCAGTGTCGGCCCATCTCTCCGCCGCCGCGGACGTGGGCGATGGCGAAGACGACCCCGCGGTCGAGCAGAGACAGCCGTGAGACCGAGAAATACGGGTCCATGCTCGCTTCGTAGGAGCCGTACCCGTAGAGGACGAGCGGTGACGGCTCTTCCGGCGCCGAGGCGGCCGTGCCCTGATCGGCGAAGCGCTGCAGGTCCGTGCGGTAGACCACCGAGATCGGCACCTCGGCGCCGTCCTCGGCGCGAGCCCACAGCAGGGTCTCGTCATACTTGTCGAGTTCGACGGAGCCGAGCACGGGCTGCCGTTTGAGAACCGTGTCAGTGCCGTCCGCGATGCTGTGGGAGTAGAGCACAGACGGAGTCGACATGGAGGTGAAGAGCAGCCGGATGGCGGTCTGGGCGAACTCGGGGTTGGCCGAGAGCATCAGGGTTCCGGTCTCTCGACCGAAGGGCAGCTCCTGCAGTGCCCCATAGGGCGAGGCGGCGTCCAGGGTGAGCGCGATGGTGCCGACGCGGGCGAAGCCGCCACGGCGGTAGCTGAGGACGATGAAGTCGGCGAAGGCGTCGACGTCTTCGATGCGCATGCCGTCGATGTCGGCGAGGACGGGGCGCGGGTCCGCCGTCGGGTCGGAGGCGGGGACGTCGACGAGTTCGAAGTCGTCGCGGTTGCGGTTGTGGGTGATGAGGAACCGGTCCTCACCGCCGATGACAGCGTGTTCGACGTGGTATTCGACGCCTTCGACGCGCGGCCAGACTTCCTGCGGTTCGGCTTCGAGGTCGTCGGCGCTGATGCTCCAGTAGCCGGTGGTCGTCTTCGACCCGGTGACGACGAACATCATCGTGCCCGAACGGGAGAACCCGGAGCCGACGAAGTAGCGTTCATCGGGTTCTTCGAAGATGCAGGTGTCTGCCCCCGCTGCGGTGCCGACGCGGTGGCGCCACACCTTCTCCGGCCGCCAGGCGTCGTCGACCGTGGTGTAGAAGACGAAGCGGCCGCTGGGATCGAGCGAGGCTCCTGCGAAGGTGCCTTCGATGACGTCATCGAGTTCGTCACCGGTCTCCAGATCCCGCAGTCGCAAGGTATAGCGTTCGTCTCCGGTGGTGTCGACGCCGTAGAGCAGCCACCGTCCGTCGTCGGAGAGCGAGAAGGATCCGAGTGAGAAGAACTCCTGCCCCTCGGCGGCGAGGTTCGAGTCGAAGACGACCTCTTCACCGGGCAGCTCGTCCTCGCCGACCGTCGGCGGGGTCCAGTCCTCGGGTCCGGAGATCGGGACGCGGACGCTGATGCCGTAGTCGAGTCCGGCCCGGGTGCGGGAGAAGTACCAGTAGGCGCCGCGCCGGTTGGGCACGGACATGTCGGTTTCCTTGATGCGGGTCTTGATCTCGGTGAAGATCGATTCCTGCAGTCCTTCGAGATGAGCGGTCTGCGCCGCGGTCCAGGCATTCTCCGCCTCGAGGTGCGCGATGACCTCGGGCGAGTCCTTCTCCCGCATCCATTCGAAGTCATCGACGAAGGTATGCCCGTGGTGGGTGCGCTCGAGGGGCACCTTCTTCGCCACCGGGGCCGAGGTCGGGCTTGCCAGCGTCGGGCTCGCGGGCTTCGAGGACTCGGACTTGGAAGACACGGACGAGGCCGTCGGAGTTTCGGATGATTCGGGGGCTGCTGCACCGGAAGTTTCGCTCATGAGTCCACCCTAGTGGCAGACTCGTCGACCGAGGCGTGCTCGGCGGCACCTTCGCGCGGCCCTCGCAGGCCCCCGGGCGAGCAGAATGCGCTTAACGCGCTCAATGAGCAGAACGCGCAGAGTGAGCATAAGCAGGCGCCGCGTCAGCGCACCACCTTAAGGTGAGTCTCACATCACACCTGCCTTCAAAGGAGAAGTCCGTGCCACAGGCGCCACCTCCCGAGGATTCGACTGCCGAATCCTCCCATCCTTCACGACGAATGTTCGGTCGCTTCGCCTATGGGGCGATCGCCTTGGCGGCGATCGGCACGGCGACGACCTACTCGTTCAAGGCCGCCTCGGCCCAGGGCGATCTGTCATCGAACCTCACCCTCATCGCTCCGGCCGGGGCGGGTGGCGGCTGGGACGGGTTCGCCCGGGAGACTCAGCAGGCCATGCGCGTCGAGGCGCTGGCGAACAACGCGCAGGTCGTCAACATTCCCGGAGCCGGCGGCACCATCGGTCTCGGCAAGTTCTCGACCATGCACGGTCAGGCGGATACGATCCTGGCCACCGGCACGGCCATGGTCGGCGGCATCGCACTGAACGCATCGCCCGTCGGCTTCGCTGACACCACCCTGCTGGCCCGCGTGGCCGAGGACTATGACGTCCTCATCGCCGCAGCCGACTCCCCGCACAACACGATCGACGATGTCGTCGGTGCGTGGAAGAAGGACCCGAAGGGATTCGTGTGGACGGGCGGCTCGGCCGGTTCCGTCGACCATCTTACGATCGCTCAGCTCGCACTGCTCGGCGGAATCCCCGCCTCCGACATCACCTACATTCCGAAGTCCGGCGGCGGTGAGGCGATCCAGACGCTGCTCTCGGGCACCACCGACTTCGCGTCCTGCGGCTTCAACGAAGTCTCCGACCAGATCGAAGCCGGACGCGTCAAAGCCATCGGTGTCGCCGCTCCGGAGCGGATCAAGGGCTTCGACGATGTGCCGACCATGTCCGAACAGGGCTACGAAGTGACGCTGACGAACTGGCGCGGCTGGCTCGGGGCGCCCGGAATCACCGGCGCCGAATCCTCCCAGCTGCTCGGGGTGCTGCAGAAGACCCGCGACAGCGCGGCCTGGAAGGACGCCCTCGATCGGAACAAGTGGACCGACGTGTGGCTGACCGGTGATGAGTTCACCGAATTCATCAAGGAAGACAGCTCCCGGGTAGAGAAGCTGCTGAAGGAGTTGGGACTGTGAGCGCACAGACAGCAACGGACACGGAACGGACGAACCGCCTCGGCGCGGGAACCTGGTGGCAGGGACGATCGGGACTGATCGTTCCGCTCATCATGGGAGCCTTCTCGACTTATCTCCTCGTCGGCATCCTCACGATGGACGTCGCCGAGGATGCGGACAAACCGGGGCCGCAGTTCTTCCCGATGATCATCATGATCGTCGGATATGCACTGACGATCCTGCTGGTCATCGCCTATATGCGCAATCCGGAACCGGTCGACGTCGACGACGAGGTGCCGACCGAAGTCGAGGAGGACACCGCGTTCTCGACCCCGGTCACCGCGGCGGTCTCGGCATCGCGCCTGTCCCCTCACGAAGAGGACGAACCGGCAGGCGACCGCAAGGCTCTGGCCGCAGCTCGGGCGGCCGATACGAAGCACCGCACGCACAGCGACTTCGTATCCCTGGCCTGGGGCGCCGGCGGTTTCGCCGCCTTCGCGCTGATCCTCGAGTTCGCCGGGTGGATCATCGCCGCCGCGCTTCTGTTCTGGTGCGTGGCGAGGTCGATGGGCTCGAAGAAGCCCTTGTTCGACCTCACTGTGGCGCTGACGTTCTCATCCTTGGTCTACATCGCCTTCGCGGTGATGCTGGGGCTCAACCTTCCTTCGGGAATCCTGGGAGGTGGCTTCTGATATGGACGCTCTCATGTCCCTCTTCGAGGGCTTCACACATGCTCTGACTCCGATGAACCTGCTGTGGGTCCTCGTCGGCTGCTTCCTCGGCACCGCCGTCGGCGTGCTGCCGGGCCTCGGATCGTCGATGGCGGTGGCGCTGCTGCTGCCGATGACCTTCGCACTCGATCCCACCGGCGCCTTCATCATGTTCGCCGGCGTCTACTTCGGTGGGCTCTTCGGCGACTCCACGATGGCCATCCTCATGAACACTCCGGGGCAGGCTTCGGCGATCGCCTCGACCTTCGAAGGCCACAAGATGGCCAAGGCCGGGCGGGCCCCACAGGCTCTGGCCACCGCCGCGATCGGTGCGTTCATCGGCGGGTTCATCTCCTGCTTCCTCGTCGTCTTCGTCGCCCCGGCATTGGCGGATCTGTCGACGAGCTTCGGTCCCGCCGAGTTCTTCGCCCTCGCACTCTTCGCCTTCGTCGCCACCTCCTCGGTGGTCGCCGATTCGGTGCTCAAGGGGCTCACTGCGCTCGTGCTGGGCATCGGCTTCACCGTCATCGGCATCGACTCGGTCTCGGGCACGGAACGCTTCACCTTCGGAGTGCCCGAGCTCTTCGACGGCGTCTCCCTGGTCACGGTGACCGTGGGTGTGCTCGCCCTCGGCGAGGTGTTCTTCATCGCCTCGCGCATCCGACGTCAGGCCAAGGACAACACGGTCAACTCCTCGGGTCGGCCCTTCCTCTCCCGCAAGGAGTTCGGTGAGGCACTGCCGGCATGGCTGCGCGGCACGGCGATCGGTCTGCCCTTCGGCGTCATCCCCGTCGGCGGTGCCGATGTGCCGACGTTCATGGCGTACGGGCTCGAGCGCAAGCTCGATGCCCGGCGGGCCGACCCGCAGTTCGGCAAGGGAGCGATCCGCGGTCTCGCCGGCCCCGAGGCGGCCGGTTCGGCGACGACGGGCATCGCCATGGGTGCGCTGCTCGCGTTGGGGCTGCCGATCTCCGCGACCGCGGCGATCATGCTCGCCGCATTCCGTCAGTACGGCATCCAGCCCGGTCCGCTGCTCTTCGACCGCTCCCCCGAACTCGTGTGGGGTCTGCTCGCGAGCTTCTTCGTGGCGATGATCGTCCTCCTCATCATCAACCTGCCCTTCGCTCCGCTGTGGGCGAAGCTGCTGAAGATCCCGGATCCCTACCTCTACGGCGGCATCGCGGTGTTCTGCGGTCTGGGCATCTACGCGACCTCGGCGTCGACGTTCGAGCTGCTCGTCCTCCTGGGCATCGGCATCATCAGCTTCGTGCTCAAACGCTACGGAGTGCCGTTGGCACCGCTGATGATCGGCATGGTCCTCGGTCCCCTGGCCGAGTCGAACCTGCGCGATGCGCTGCTGGCCTCCGGCGGTGAGGCATCGACGCTCGTGTCCTCACCGATCACGATCGTCATCTACCTCGTGCTCATCGCCGCCCTGCTCTACACCGGCATCGGCCGTGTGCTTGCCCGCAGGCGCCAGAAGCAGACGACGCAGGAGATGCTCTCCTCCGCGAAGGATGCGGTGCGCTGATCGTCTCCGCGGCTTCGCCGCATTCCCCGCAGCGACCAGGCGGCCGACCCATTACGGGGCGGTCGCCTCGTCGTTTGCCTCGGCGTCGGCTCCAGGCAGGAGCCGTCCGGCACCTCGCAGTCCGAAGCTCGTGAGCACCGCGGCGATGAGGACGAGGACGACGGCCGCACCGGCGGCCCACTGCACTCCTGTCTCGAACGAGGACAGGGCCGCCTCGGCGATGCGGTGGGCGGTCGCGCCTCCCGTTTCGGCGGTGTATTCGAGAGCCGAACCCAAGGTGTCGAATTGCGGTTGGCCCGCTTTCGCACCGATCTCCGAAGCCAAGGCCGACCCGAAGACGAAGGTCGAGAGCCCGCCGAGGACGGTCGTGCCCATGACTGAACCGAGTTCGTAGGCGGTCTCCGATATCGCCGAGGCGGCCCCGGCCTTGTTCGCCGGGACCGCGGCGAGGATGAGGTCGTTGGTGACCACCTCGGCCGCGCCGAGCCCGATGCCGAGGATGAGGAACGCGACCAGCATTCCGGTCACGGTGTGCTCGCCGGTGAACGCGACGATGCCCATGCCCACGGCGTTGAGCAGCAGTGCGGCGGGAACGACTACGCGCGGGGCGAGGCGGGTGACGATCGGCACGACGAGGTAGCCGGAGACGATCGAGGTCACGAGCCCGGGGATGAGGACGAGCGCGGCTTCGACCGGGGTGAGGCCGAGGACGAGCTGGAGCAGCTGGGTGCCGAAGTAGAGGAATCCGGCCAGGCCCATGACGCTCAGCAGATTCGAGGCCACCGCGGAGGTGAAGACCGAGTTCGCGAACAGTCGAACATCGAGCATCGGAGTCGGCAGTGCGAGCTGGCGCAGTGCGAAACTTGCTCCCGCGACGATGGCCACCGAGAGGGTGAGCCAGAAGAGGATGTCAGCGCCTGCGGTCATCGCGTGTTTGAGGGCGAAGACCAAGGGAGCCAGCGCGAGCATCGACAGGAGGATCGAGGCCGGGTCGATGCGGCCGGGATTCGGGTCCCGCGATTCGGGCAGCAGCCACAGAGCCGCCGGGATGAAGACGGCGATGAGCGGAATGTTGATGAAGAAGATCGACCCCCAGTGGAAGTGTTCGATGAGGATTCCGCCGAGGATCGGGCCGAGTGCCGCGCCACCGGAGAACATCGCCGCCCAGGTGGCGATGGCCACCCGCCGGTCACGCTCGTGGGCGAAGATGTTGCGGATGAGCGAAAGCGTCGAGGGCATGAGGGTGGCCCCGAAGACTCCGAGCAGCGCACGAGCGAGGATGAGCATCTCCGCCGAGGTGGAGAACGCCGCGAGCAGAGACGCCGCCCCGAAGCCGGCCGCGCCGATGATGAGCAGTCGACGCCGACCGAGCCGATCACCGAGGCTGCCCATCGCCACGAGCAGTCCGGCGAGCATGAGGGCGTAGATGTCGACGATCCACAGCAGTTGGACTCCCGTCGGATGCAGGCCGACGCTGATGGCCGGGATGGCGAATCCGAGCACCGTGTTGTCGATGGAGATGAGCAGCACGGGGATCATGAGCACAGCCAGGCCGGCCCATTCGCGCCGGCCGGCGCGCAGCTGTGGAATCAGCGTCGTCGTCATTCACCCAACTGTACCGTCTGGACGGTACAGTTGGGAAGGGGCGGACCCGACTGCTCAGGGAGTGCGCAGCATCCGTGCCCATTCCCGGGTGAGCGCCGGGTCGATGACATCGTCGATGTCGAAGATCATGGCCGCGCTCATCGCCTTGCCCTGTTCGTATTCGGCTGCGATGAGCTCCTCCTCCCGTTGCGCGCGCTCAGCCGGGTCCTCGATGGCCGCGAGCTCCTTCGCATAGCCCAGGCGCACCGAGCCTTCGAGCCCCATCGGGCCGATCTCTCCGCTCGGCCAGGCGATGGTGAAGGCAGTGGCGTCGAAGCCTCCCGCCGCCATCGCCATGGCGCCCAGACCATATCCCTTCCGGATGATCACCGCCCCGACGGGCACCGACAGCGACGCACCTGCGACGAAGAGGTCACCGAAGGCCCTCACCCCGGGTTCACGTTCGGCGTCCGGTCCGACCATGAATCCCGGTGTGTCGATGAGCGAGAGCACGGGAACTCCATGGCTGTCGGCTAGCCGCAGATGCTGTGTGAAGGATCGTGCCGCATCGACGTCGATCGCTCCGCCGAGGTGATGGTTGTCGTTGGCGATGACCGCCAGGGGCCGCCCGTCGATGCGGATGAAGCCGGTGACCGCCCCTGCCGCGAAGCCCCGACGGATTTCGACGAACGTGCCGTCATCGGCGATCGCCTCGACAGCGTCCCGGATGGCGAACGTTCGCAGCCTGTCGGCAGGCACGATCGTCCGCGCTCGCTCGGCTGCCGCCGCACCCACGGCCGAGTCCGCCGCGCCCTCGGCCGAGCCCGCGGCAGACACCTCATCTGTTCCGGAGAGAATTCCCAACATCTCCTTCGCAAGGCCGACGGCTTCAGCCTCGTCGGCGGCGAGCACATCGATGACGCCGTTGGCCGTGTGGACGGCGACCGGGCCGATGTCTTCGGGGCGGAACCGGCCGAGGCCCCCGCCTTCGATCATCGCGGGACCGCCCATGCCGATGTTCGCGTCGGGCGTGGCGATGATGAGGTCGCACACTCCCGCCAGTGCGGCGTTGCCGGCGAAGCAGCGCCCCGAGACGACGGCGATGAGCGGCACCCGACCGCGCAGTCCGGCCAAAGAGGCGAAGGTCGGCACGTCGAGGCCGGTGCCCGGGCCCCTGTCGGTGTCTCCCGGTCGCCCTCCGCCGCCCTCGGCGAACAGGACGATGGGCACTTGCTTGGACTCGGCCAGTTGGATCAGCCGGTCGGTCTTCGCATGGTTGCGCGTACCCTGGGTGCCCGCGAGAACGGAGTAGTCATAGCTGATGACGATGATCTCCCGGCCGTCGACCGTGGCCGGTCCGCCGATCAGCCCGTCGCCCGAGGTCTTGGCGATGAGATCGTCGACGCTGCGCCGTCGCGTCTGAGCGGCGATGACGAGAGGGCCGAATTCGACGAAGCTGCCCTCGTCGACGAGCTCGGCGATGTTCTCCCTGGCAGTGCGGCGATTGCGCGCATGGATCTTCGCGACCGCCTCTTCGCGGGCGGAGTCCTCAACCTGCGCATGCCGATCGCGGACCTCGGCCACTCCCGGATGGGGCTCATGTCGCCCATCGGTCGCCTCCGCAGACTCCGCTGCGCCGGTGAGGACAGCAACCGGCTGGCCGACCCTGACCTGGTCCCCGGCCGCCACCAGGTGCCGCACCGCGTCAGCCGGCGGACCGTGAACCGGATGGTGCATCTTCATCGCTTCGAGGAGCACGTACTCCCGAGGGTCCTCGCCGAGGCTGACGACCGTCCCCGACATGGACGCCCGAACCAGCGACTCGTCGGGTCCTACCTCGACCTCGCCGAGGTGACTGCTCGGTTCGCGGTCGGATTCGCCGCTCACCGACTCCGACTCTCCAGCGTCTGCGGACTGCTGCAGCAGGGCCGCTCGGTGCACAATCGCCTCGGCATGATCGTCGAAGGCCGAGGTCGTCGCATCTCCGAGATCGAGGACTTCGGTCAGCGCCCGCAGCAGCCCGAGGTTCGTCTCGATGCCGATCACCTGTGTTTCGTCCAGGGCACGCCCTGCGGCCGAGACGGCGGCCTCGAGGCTCGGGGCGCTGACGATGATCTTGCCGAGGAGCGGGTCGAAGACACCGGTGACCCGCACTCCGGCCCTGGCCCAGGTGTCGACGCGCACGCCGGGGCCGGTCGGCCAGGCGATCTGTTCGATCTCGCCGATGCTCGGGGCAGGATCACCGCTGTCCGTGAGACTCTCAGCGCCCACACGCAGCTCGATCGCATGGCCGCAGGTGCCGACCTCGTCGAAGCCGCCGGGGCTGCGGCCCGAGGCGATGGCGATCTGAGCTGCGACGAGGTCGAGGCCGGTGACCGCCTCGGTGACGGTGTGTTCGACCTGGATACGAGGATTGACCTCGAGCAGGACATAGTCCGAGTCCGTGACGAGGAACTCGACCGTGCCGAGCGATCGGTAGTCTGCGGATGCGGCCAGTCTCGCCGCATCGGCATGGAGTCGGGTGCGCAGTTCGGCAGACAGACCCGGGGCGGGCGCGATCTCGACGAGCTTCTGCCGGCGACGCTGGATGGAGCAGTCGCGGTCGCCGAGGACCGTGACCCCCTCGACGGTGCCGATCACCTGGACTTCGATGTGGCGGGCTCCGGACATCAGCGCCTCGGCGAAGATGCGGTCGTCGCCGAAGCCGGCCGCCGCTTCGGCGGAGCAGGCGCGCAGGGTGCCCTCGATCTCGGAGCGGTCCGTGACGACGCGGATCCCGCGTCCGCCACCGCCGGCGAGGGCTTTGACGACGATGCCGGACGGATTGCCTTCGAGGAGATCCCGCACCTGTGCTGCCGCCTCGGCGACATCACTGTCGTCGAGGCTGAGCAGTCCGGTGGCAGGCGGGGTCGGTATTCCGAGCTCCTCGGCACGGATGCGGGTGGCTCTTTTGTCCCCGAAGAGCTCGAGCGCATCGGCGTCCGGGCCGATCCAGGCCACTCCGGCCCCGGCACAGGCTCCGGCCAGTCGGGGCGATTCGGAGAGGAAGCCGTATCCGGGGTGGACGAACGAGCAGTTCGCCGAGCTCGCCGCCGACAGGATCGCGTCGGCGTCGAGATAGGCCGCGGCTCCCGCCCCGGGAAGAGTGACTACTTCATCGGCGAGCGCGATGTGCAGGCCTGCGGATCGGCCGAGGGCGGCCTCGGTCTGTGATTGCACGGCGACGGCTCGCAGACCCAGAGACTGTGCGGAGCGGATGATGCGCACGGCGATCTCACCGCGGTTGGCGACGAGGATTCCTGCCGCCTCGGTGGGGACGGGGGCGCTCATACTTCGCCCTCCAGCAGCTCCTCGAGCAGGACGGTCTTGCGGATCTTGCCGGTCGCAGTCATCGGCATGGCCTCGACGAAGACGAACTCGGGGACCTTGTAGACCGCCATGTTCTCCCTGGCCCAGGCGGTGAGCGCTTCGGCATCGGCTGAGGCGCCGGCTCGCGGGATGACGAAGGCGACGGGCACCTGCCCCCGGTCAGCGTCCTCGCGAGGGGCGACGGCGATGGTGTCGATATCGGGGTGGGCACGCAACAGGCCCTCCACTTCGGCAGGGAAGACGCTCATGCCGTTGACCTTGATCATCTCCTTGGTGCGGGCCAGATAGGTCAGCGCACCCTGGTCGTCGAAGCGGCCGGTGTCGCCGGTGCGCAGCCAACCGTCGATGAGTGATTCTTCCGTGGCCTGCGGGTTCTTCCAGTATCCGGTCGTCACCGAGGGCGAACGCACGATGATCTCCCCCGCCTGCCCGACGGGCACCGGGTTGAGGTCGATGTCGACGACGAGGATGTCCGTGCCGGGCACCGGGAATCCGCAGTAGACCGGTTCCGCCTTGAGGTCACGGTTCTCGCCCTGGAGGCCGAGGGTGAATGTATCGGAGGTGTGGGTCTCCGTCATCCCGTAGGAGGCTTCGCGGAGGACGATTCCGGTTCTCGCCTCCCACTGTTCACGCAGCTCGATGTCGAGCTTGCGGACGAACGAGACCGCCTGGCAGGAGTCGAGAGAGCTCAGGTCGACGTCCGCGAATTCCTCGGTCTCGAGCAGTTCGAGCAGCTCACCGTAGCCGTCGGCGGGCGAGACGAACTGTGTGACCCCTCGCTCGGCGATGCTGCGCAGGGCGGTCTTCGGGTGCCAGCGGGACAGGATGGCGATCTCGCCGCCGTTGTAGATCGGCAGCAGCAGGCCGAAGTTCTCACCGGCGACCCAGAACATGGGGAGGAAGCCGAGATACACCGCGCGATTCTGACCGGGGACCTCTCCCTTGCCCGCCAGGGCGGACACCGCGGTGTAGGCGAGGTGGCCGAGAGTGTGTTCACACCCCTTGGGCAGGCCCGTCGTTCCTCCCGTGTAGTTGAGGGATGCGAGCCTTTCGGGGTCCGCCGGCACATGTTCGACCCCCGCCGAGGCGAGCACCCGGCGCCAGTCGCCCGCGTCCTTCGCCGCCGGGATGCGGTGGGGCATGTCCGAGCTGGGTGAGACGGCGGAATCCTCGGCGAACACTGCGGCCGGGTCCGTCCATGTGACGTCGATCGGGGTTTCCATCCGGGCCAGAGCGGCGTCGACG
This sequence comes from Brevibacterium sp. FAM 24630, assembly GCF_049804075.1. Taxonomy (NCBI): domain Bacteria; kingdom Bacillati; phylum Actinomycetota; class Actinomycetes; order Micrococcales; family Brevibacteriaceae; genus Brevibacterium; species Brevibacterium sp. FAM 24630. The sequence goes on along the minus strand of NZ_JBNBZD010000011.1, from coordinate 94,166 downwards.
ACCTCGCGCGAGTGGGGGTGGGCGATGAGATGGGTGGCGCCGGAGTCGGAGAGCTGGTGGCGCAGCTCCTCTGACCGATACATCGGGTTCGCGGGAACATAGACGGCGCCGAGCCAGCCGATCGCGAGGAACGTCTGGACGAACTGCGGGCAATTGCCCATGTAGACGGCGACTCTGGTGCCGACCCCCACTCCTCTGGCCATGAGCCACCCGGCGACCGCTGCCACATCACGCTCCAGCTGCGCCCAGGTCGAGGTCCATCCGTAGTAGCTCATCGCGGTGTCATCGGGGCGTGCGGCGGCCCAGTGGATCAGCGTTTCCGCCAGCCCGGGCCCCGCCACAGGCTCAGGCAGCTCGTGCGGGACCTCCTCCGGCCAGAGTGAGCGCAGTGCGGCCAGTTCGACTGCGGCTTTGTCCCATCGTGCGACTGTGGCGGCAGAGGTGCTGTCGGACATCGAGGCTCCTTCGCGCAACGGGTTCCCGCTGCCTGATTGACGACTGTGTCAATCACCGTTCTAGCCCAATTCCCCGGGCACTGCAAATGGTCGACTCGTGCCGTCGGATTCAGGCAGGGTCGGTCGAAGCCCGGTCGTCGTCGAGCGCGGCGAGCCCGCCGGTGTACCCGATCAGGGCGAGGTAGACGCGGGTGGTCTGATCGACGTAGTACCGGGCCCGGGTGCGGTCCTCCCGAATCGCGGCGGCCGCGTCCATGCTCACCGCACGCATGAGATTCGCGGCGTACTCCTCGTCGACCAGGGGCGTTGCGAGTCCGGCCTCGCGCACGCTGTCAATGTGGCGCAGGGTCCGTCGGTAGGGTTTGCCGCGCATGACCTCGAGGATTTCGGCGATCGTTGCATCGGCCTGCGCACGCTTCTCGATCTCGTCGAGGATCTCAAGATTGTCGGCGTAGAGCTTGATGAAGGCTTCCATCGATGCCCGGGAGACGAGCACGGGATCGTCAGCGACCCGCTGAGGATGGTGGTGTGCCTCGAGCAGTTCGTCTCTCAGGCGTGCTGCGATGACGCGGAAGATCTCGGCCTTGCTCGCGAAGTAGACGTAGAAGGTCGGCCGAGACACAGAGGCCGCGGAGGTGATATCGCCGATCGTCGCGGAGTCAAAGCCCTTCGCGGCGAAGACCTCGCGTGCGGCGTGGACGAGCCCGTCTTTCGTGTCGGATTCGAGTTCGCGTCTGATGTCACGGGCCCGGGTCCACTCGACCTCGCGGATGGGCCGCTGTCTCATCGCCGTCCTCCCTGCACATCACCATAGCGAGCTGCGGGCTCCTCCCCTTTCGCAGTTCGACAATCCTATGGCACATGTGTGGGAGGCTCACAGGATCTCGGGCTCCGGGTTTCCGACACCGGCGAGGAAATCGAAGTCGCAGCCCTGATCGGCCTGGTTCACGTGACGGCGGTAGAGGCCCAGATAGCCCCGCTCGCGGCCCAGCGGCAGCGGTGCGATCCGCCTGAGCCGTTCGGCCCATTCCGCCTCGTCGACTTGGGCATTGATGGTCCCCGCAGCAACATCGAGTTCGATGCGGTCGCCCGTGCGCACGGCTGCCAACGGCCCACCCACCGCGGATTCCGGGGCGACGTGGAGGATGCAGGTGCCGTAGCTGGTGCCTGACATTCGGGCATCGGAGATGCGGACCATATCGCGCACCCCCTGCTCGACGAGCTTCTTCGGCAGGGGCATCATGCCCCATTCGGGCATGCCCGGCGCGCCGACCGGCCCGGACCCGCGGAGGATGAGGACCGTGTTCTCGTCGACCTCGAGGGCCGGATCATCGATCTGCGCCTTGTACTCGCGGTAGGAGTCGAACACGAGTGCAGTGCCCGTATGAGTGAGCTTCTCCGGGTCCATCGAGGCCGGTTTGATGACCGCCCCGTCCGGGCACAGGTTGCCGCGCAGCACCCGCAGCGCCGGGACCGTGGACACGGGGGTGTCGATGCCCCGGATGACATCGTCGTCGTGGACCTCTGCGCCTTCGACCTCGTCGCCGAGGACTCCCCCGGTGATGATCGGCGCGTCGAGGTGGAGAAGGTCCTGCAGGCGGTTGAGCAGACCGAGGATCCCTCCGGCATCGTAGAAGTCCTGCATGAGGTGGTCCCCGGCCGGGCGGATATTGGCCAGCAGCGGGACGCGCTGGGCGAGCTCGTCGAACAGTTCGTTCGTCGTGTCGAGTCCTGCGCGTCTGCCCATGGCGACGAGGTGGACGATGGCATTCGTCGATCCGCCCATGGCCAGGGCGACCACAGATGCATTGTGGACCGCCTCGGCGGACATGATCGTCGACGGCGTGCGGTCGTTCCACACCGCGTCGACGGCTAGCCGTCCGCTGGCGGCGGCGAGGCGCGATTGGTCCGCCATCACGGCGGGGATCGACGAGGCTCCGGGCAGCGAGAATCCGAGCACTTCGGCAATGGCCGTCATGGTCGAGGCCGTACCCATCGTCATGCAGTGGCCGGGCGTTCGGGCAATGCCGCTCTCCATCCCCTTCCATTCGCACTCGGAGATGTTGCCGGCACGGAGTTCATCCCAGTACTTCCACACGTCCGATCCGCTGCCGAGCGTCTGACCCTTCCAACATCCGCTCATCATCGGCCCCGAGGGGAAGTAGACGGCGGGGATGTCCATGCTGATGGCTCCCATGAGGAGCCCGGGCGTCGTCTTGTCGCAGCCGCCCATGAGCACGGTGCCGTCGATGGGGTAGGACCTCAGCAGCTCTTCGGCCTCCATGGCCAGGAGGTTGCGATAGAGCATCGTCGTCGGCTTCTGGAAGTTCTCAGACAGTCCGATCGCCGGCAACTCGAGCGGGAAGCCGCCCGCTTGGAAGATGCCGCGCTTGATCTCTTCGACCCGCTGCGGGAAGTGGCCGTGGCACGGGCTGATGTCGTTGTAGGTATTGATGATGCCGATGACCGGCTTGCCGACGAAGTCCTCCTCCGAGTACCCGAGCTGCTTGATGCGAGAACGGTGCCCGAACGACCGCAGATCGTTGACACCGAACCACCGATGGCTGCGCAGCTCTGTGGGTTCCTTCGTCATTGCACTCTCCCTGTCTCGTCTCCTGCTGGTCGGTGTTGTCTCGGCCGGCCCGTTTCCGGAATCCGCGGCAAAAGCGTCGGCCGTCTCTGACTCGACCGCTTCCGGCTCGGGCATCCCCATCGACCCTGTCACGGATAGACGACCAATGACAGCAGGGCCGTAGCCACCGTGAGGATCACCGCAAGCGGCAGTCCGATCTTGATGTAGTCGGTGTAGCGCAGCTTCGCCACGAGAGTCTGAGTCATGCACGGTGTCCCGATCGGAGTGAAGACTGCGATGTTGCAGGCCAGCGTGATGGCGATCGCCCAGCTGGTCGGGTCGGCACCGACCGAGGCCGCCACCGACATTCCGATGGGCACGAACATCGCTGTGAGAGCGACGTTCGAGGCGAAATTCGTCAGAATCATGGACACCATGCACAGGAACAGCAGGATCAGCCACTCCCCCGAGATCCCGCCGAGGAGGCCGGTGATCCAGTCGGCCACGAGCTGTCCGCCGCCCGACTGGGTGAGACCGGCGCCGAAGGCCTGAGCCGCACTGAGGATGATGATCGTGTTCCAGTCGATGCGCTTGAGCGCTTCCGTGAACGGCAGGCATCCGGTGGCGATGAGCACGAGGGCTCCGACCATGGCAACTGTCGCGATATCGGCGATGCCGATGGAGAATCCGACGATCATGAGGATGAGGACGCCGAGCGAGAACGGCATCCGCCAATTCACCGAGGCGGCCGGGGACTCGTCCTCGACCATCGTCGCCGTCGCACCCCCAGCCCCGCCGGATCGCGCGACACCGGCACGGGTGGAGTTCGCCTGCGAATCGGCAGAACGGTGCTGTCTTTCGGCATCAGGCAGCTCTTCCGAGTCGATCCCGACCAGGTCGACCTCGCCGCGGCCGGCGAGAACTCGCGTGCCGATGCGGTAGCCCAGAGTGGCCATGTAGACCACGGTGATGATGATCAGCGGTCCGCCCACGGCGCTGAGAGTGAACATGCCCATGGGGCGGGCGCCCTCAGTCTCCATGAGGATGTCCTGAGTGACGAGCTGCGCGGTCGAACCGGCGAGGGTGGCGATACCGCCGATGGCCGCTCCGATGCCGGCGGAGATCGCCAGAAGCTGCACATTCAGTTTCGTCGTGGCGCGGGCCGCGAGGATGCCGATGAGCGGCAGGAAAATCGCGACGACGGCGCTGTTGCTCAGGAACGCCGACAGGCAGGCGGTGACGAGGGTGATTGCAGCGACGAGCAGTCGCGGATTGCGTTCGACCCGGCTGCGCTGGAACCACTTGACCACAAGGTCGATGACCCCTGTATTGAACAGGGCGCTGCCGACGACCATCATGCACGCGGTGAAGACCGTCGCGGTGCTGCCGAATTTGACGTATGAGTCCTCGAAGCTCAGCGCCCCGATCGCCACCATCAGCAACGAGGCCCCGACCGCGGTGATCGCGATCGGAATCTTCTCGAGGATGAAAGAGATCATCGCGACCACGATGATGAGGAGGCCGAGAATCGCCTGCCATTCGTCCATGTGCTGAAGTCTCCTTTGACTGATGCCGCATGTATCGGTCCGATACCGATCGGGTATGTTCACATATGAACTGGTAGTCTCTATATGAATAACCCTATTGAGCGGATCCGAGACCGTCAAGACGGACATCGGTGAGGCCCCGGCACAAAGGAGTACGGAATTGGAGACTGTGACGAGCGCGGAGGATCGGAGGGCGGCATCGGTCCAAGCGCTGCGCAACCGCGAGGCAGCGGTCGGAACGTTCGTCGGTCTGGGATCGATTCCGGCGACGGAAGTCTGTGCCCGGGCGGGATTCGAATGGCTCCTCATCGACCTCGAGCACGGGGCCGGCGGCGAAGCGCAGCTCAATGCCCAGACGCACACCGCCGCCCGGTTCGGAGCGCTGAGCATCGTTCGAGTGTCCATGCCCGATCGCATCCGCTGTTCCCGAGCACTGGATCTCGGCGCTGATGGAATCATGGCGCCGAGGCTGGACACCCCCGAGGACGTCGCCGCCTTCCTCAGTCACCTGAGCTACCCGCCGGAGGGCGATCGCGGGGTCGCCACCTACCACTCGGCCGCAGGATATGGGCTGGTCAGGGACTATTTCGAGAATGTGCCGCAGCCGCTGGCTCTCGTCCAGATCGAATCCGCTGAGGCTCTGCAGAATGTGGATTCCATCGCGGCGATCGAAGGCGTCGACGTGCTCTTCGTCGGGCCCCGCGACCTCTCCTCCTCGATCGGAGCAGCCCCGGCCGTGGAGGATCCTGCTTTCGCCGCGGCGTGTTCCCGGGTGGTCGAGGCTGCGGCGGACAACGGAATCGCCGCGGGAATCCTCGCAGGCACGGCCGCCGCCGTCGAAGGATTCGTCGACCTCGGCTTCACCGCAATCGCCGTCGGATCAGATTCGAGCCTCATGGCGAATGCCGCGGTGCATGCGGCGAACACAGCACACGATCTGCTCGCCCGATAGGATCTCTGCGAGACTTCAACCGAATCTGCGAAGGAGCATCCGTGGCAACCGCCGACGACAGCAAGTACCGCGCACCCGCCGCGGTGTGTGCCGCCGATGTCCTTCTCGCAGTCGCGCGCAGTGAGACCAGACTCAATGCCGGTCAGCTCTCGACACTGACCGGGCACAACAGATCCCTGGTCTACCGCACCGCCAAGAGCCTGGTCACTCGCGACTTCCTCGAGGAGTACGAGCAGCAGGGAAGCATCTGGTTCCGGCTGGGTCCGGCCGCCGGAGAGATCGGAGGCGCATACCAGCGGGCGATCCCATTTCAGGAGAGCATCCGGCGTCAGATGGGTCAGCTGAGCGAGCGCTTCGGAGAGACGGTGAGCGTGGGACGTCTCGAGGGCCCGGAGGTTCGCTATCTGATGAGAGAAGAGGGGCGCAATTCCGTCGTTGCCCTCTCCCACGTGGGTAAACGCCTTCCCGCCCACGCGACGGCGATCGGAAAGGCGCTGCTGTCCGAACTCGACTGGTCGAAGACCGCGGACCTCTTCGGTGATGCTGCCGCCCTTCGCCAGCTGACGGACTCGACCATCCACACCCTCTCCGGCCTGAGAACCGACCTCGTCGAGGTGAGCGAGCGCGGCTATGCCGTGGAATACGGGGAGGTCGTGCAGGGCCGCTGCTGTGTCGCCGCGACCGTTCCGGGCTTCGAAGTCTTCGGTGCACGAATCGCCATGAGCATATCGATGCCCCAGCCCAGATTCGATGACGAGCACGAACAGGTCGCCGCCGAACTCCTCCGCTGCGCTGCGGAACTTCGGGACGACGTCCGCGACCGCAGAGACCTCGGCGGCGCTGAGTCTCTGGCCTGATCGACTAGGCTCGTGAGCATGGCACGCAATCCCACCGAGACCAAGGAGAGGCTGCTCGACGCCTTCGAATCCCTCCTCGACGAATTCGGCACCGCTGGCGCGACGCTGGACGCAGTGGCCGCGAAGGCCGGTGTCTCCAAGGGTGGATTGCTCTATCATTTCGGGTCGAAGGCCGCGCTCATCAAGGGAAGTCTGGAGCGGCTCGAACACCTCGTCGCCGAGGATGTCGAAGCCATGAAAGCCGCCGGCGACCGACTCCACCTCTACTACCTCGAGACCTCGGCGGAGATCGGCACCCCTCTCGATCAGAGCCTCATCGCCGCCGGTCGTCTCGCCCAAGAGCATGACGAGGCGAAGACCGCTCTGCGAAAGACCCGCGAGGCGTGGTTCGACGTCCTCAACGACCACCTCGGCGACCCCGCTCTGGCAATGACCATCCAACTCATCGGAGATGGCATGTACTTCAACCAGAATTTCGGACTCTCCCAGGACGAGGCACTCGGGCATGTCAAGAACGTCCTCGCCCGCCTCGGTCTGTGAGCCGCTTGAGTCGTCCGGCTCCTTAGCGCTGCGCCCCCAGGGTGCCCCGGCGTGGACAGAGGGCATGGGCTGATCCTGCCCAGCAGAATCAGCCCATGCCCTCTGCCGCGCGGGCCGCGGCCGTCGACCGCACCTCAGCTCAGGTGGTGCACCTCCTGCAGCCCGTAGACAGGGGTGCCGATCCCTTCGTGACGGGCCTTGAGCTGCAGGGCCAGGTAGAGCGAGTAGTGCCGCGACTGGTGGAGGTTGCCGCCCATGAACCACAGGTTCTCCTGCTGCGTGGGCTTCCACATATTGCGCTCTTCGCCTTCCCACGGGCCGGGGTCCTTCGCGGTGTTCGAGCCCAATCCCCAGCACTTGCCGACTTTGTCGGCCGTCTCCTGGTCGACGAGGTCTGCCACCCACCCGTTCATCGAGCCGTAGCCGGTGGCATAGACGACGAGGTCGGCAGTCAGCTCGGTGCCGTCATCGAGAACCACTGAGTTCTCGGTCAGGTGGTCGACTTGCCCCTTGACGAGCTTCACCTTGCCGTCGGCGACGAGCTCGGCGGATCCCACGTCGATGTAGTAGCCGGAGCCGCGGCGCAGATACTTGAGGAAGAGCCCGGATTCGTCATCACCGAAGTCGAGTTCGAACCCGGCGTTCTCCATCCGCTGGTAGAAGTCCTTGTCGCGTTCCTTGATCTGGTCGTAGAGCGGGATCTGGAACTCGTGCATGATCCGGTAAGGCAGCGAGGCGAAGATGAGATCCGCCTTCTCCGTCGTCACACCTTTGGCCAACGCGCGCTCGGAATACAGGTCCCCCATCGCGATATCCACGAGCGAATCGCTCTTGACGATGTGCGTGCTCGAACGCTGCACCATGGTGACGTCGACATCGTTCTCATACAGTGCGCCGCAGATGTCGAAGGCCGAATTGTTGCTCCCGATGACGACGACCTTCTTGCCCGCGTAGGCATCGGGGCCGGGATGCTGCGAAGAATGCTGCTGCTCGCCCTTGAACACGTCAGCGCCAGGGAACGTGGGGATGTTCGGTTTGCCCGACATGCCGGTGGCCATGACCAGGTGAGTGGGGCGCAGCGTGAGCTTCTCCCCGTTCCGCTCGACGTCGACCGTCCACTGACCGGCGTCTTCGTCATAGCTCGCCGAGCTGGCCGTCGTCGAGGACCAGTACGGGATCTCCATCACCTTGGTGTAGAACTCCAGCCAATCCGCGATCTTGTCCTTCGGTGCGAACACCGGCCAGTTGTCCGGGAATTTCAGGTACGGCAGGTGGTCGTACCAGACAGGATCGTGCAGGCACAGCGACTTGTACCGTGACCTCCACTGGTCGCCCGGCCGCTCCCACCGGTCGACGACGAGGGCGGGAACTCCAAGCTGGCGAAGGCGAGCGCCCAGAGCGATTCCGCCCTGTCCCCCGCCGACGACGAGGATGTACGGGTCGGCGGTCTTTCCCCAGGAGGCGTCCTCCTCGGCGAGTTTCTCCGACCAGCTCTTCCGCTCGGGATCGACTCCGTGCTCCGCGCCCATGATGCGGCGGGTGCCGCGCGGCTCTTCGTGTCCGGCGATTTCCTGCAGTGAGGTCAGGACGGTCCACGCTTTGGTGCCGTCCTCGTCGATGAGACGGACGAGTCCCTTGCCCCGCCCCACCGAGGTGGTGAAGGTGAACCAGGCTTCGGTCACCCCATCTGCTTCCGCGGCGGGTTCGCTGAGTTCGAAGTTCATGGGCGAGACGCGCTCGAGGTTGTGCGTCAGCAGGTCGGTGACCCCTTCGGGGTTCTCCACGGTCTTGAGGTTCCAGGTGAAGGACACCAGGTCTCTCCAGTAGCTGGCCGTGGCGAACAGTCCAGCCGCGGCCGGGATATCCCGGGCCCGCAGAGCCGATTCGAATTCGTTCAACCACTCGGTGGCGATGTCGTCTGCAGTCAGCTGCCGGCGTTCGATCGTCGTTGTCATGATCACTCCTCTTCGTTGAGCTGTGTGAGTCCAAGCTATGTGCGGCCGGCCCCGGAAGGAAGAGTTGCATCAAGTTGCATGGCCATGCGCGAGGACCGCCCCTATACTCAAGACATGCCTCAGCCCGACCTGGCACACCTCGCCAGGGATCTGACACGCATTCACGATGCCGTGATCACCGGTGGTTCGCCGCCGGTGCAACCGCGCGCGCTCGTCAAGCGCTCGTGGGATCGGATGCTGCGCCTGGGCCTCGATCCTGCAGGCGGCAACCGGAGGCTCGTCGCCGCCGAGGCGGATGTCGAGGCACGCAGGCAGCGGTCGAAGCTGCGCCTGATCATCGACGAGATGAAGACAGTGCTCCTCCAGGCTCCGGACGCCGCGACCTTTATCCTCGTCGTCACCGATGCCGAGGGTGTCATCCTCTGGCGCGATGGAGCCACCGTCGCACGCCGTCAGGCCGATGGTCTGGGCTTCGTCGAGGGTGCGCACTGGTCGGAATCGGTCGTCGGGACGAACGCCATCGGCACGGCCTTGGCTGAGGAATCGCCCGTGCAGCTGTTCTCTGCCGAACACTTCGAATCCTCACAGCACCCGTGGTACTGCAGCGCGGTTCCGATCCATGACCCCACCGACGGCACTTTGCTGGGAATCGTCGACATCAGCGGTCCTGCACTGACTCTGCATCCGACGGTGCAGACCCTGGTCAACACCGCTGTTCGTCTCGCCGAAGCGCGGCTGCTGATCATCCAGCAGGAACAGCTGTCGAACCTCCGTGATCGCATGTCGACGATGCTGCAGGGCTCTCAGGGTCCTGCTCTGGTCGTCGACGACGCCGGCTGGGTCGCCTACCAGCAGGGGGTGAGGAGCCGCGACCGAATCGAGGTGCCCTCACCGGACCGCACGATCCTCATCCCGGGAGCCGGACTCTGCCTGCCCGAGAGGATCACCGGAGGCTGGCTGCTCCGGCCCTCCGGAGACCGCCAGGCGGCAGTGGTGCTCCGGCTCTCTTCCGACCCTGCCGTGCTCGAGGTCCACTCAGGGGCGGATCCGCTGACCGTTCCGCTTACGCCCCGCCACGCACAGATCCTCGAGGCGGTCACCTCGGCGGGGACAGCCGGCATCAGTGCCGCAGAACTCAGCCGGACGCTCTACGGTGACTCCGACCGGCTGGTCACGGTACGCGCCGAGGTGTCCAGGCTGCGACGATCGATCGGTGCACTGCTCGCCACCCGCCCCTACCGCTGGGCCGAGGGAGTCAGCGCGCGGGTGGAGTGATCACTGCCTCCCAGCACCCCGATACGTGCCGAAGTTCCAGAGCACGCCCTCGGGGTCCTGGACGCTGAAGTCGAGTGACCCGTAGTCCTGTTCGGTCAAGCCCACGACTTCGGTGGCCCCGGCACTGATCGCACGACGGTAAAGCTCCTCGACACGGTCCGTTGCGATGTAGACCGAGCCGGAGGCGACACCGGTCTTCGTCATCACTCCCCCGTCATCGCGGACCGAGCCGAGCATGATTCCCCCGCCTTGGGGCCAGGCCAGTTCGGCGTGGTCGACCCGTTGCGAATCCTCGGCGTTCGTGTACTCGACCACGACCTCGAATCCGAAGGCCTCGCACAGGAAGGCGATTGCGGCCTTCGCGTCCCGATAGCGGAACGTCGGCCAGATGTTCGCTGCGGTTCCATTCGACATGTCAGCTCCTAGAGTTCGATCCTCAACGGACAGCTCTCTGCTGCCCGTTACCCCTCTATCGTGGATCGACCGCCTCGGCGAGGTCTTGGACAAATGGGAACTGCCGCCGCTGACGATCGGATCCTCTTTCAGCCACTGTCGAGGACTCGTTCCGGTCAGTATCTTGAAATCGCGGTTGAGATGAGATTGGTCGGCATAGCCGCACACCGTCGCGATCTCGGCCAGCGAAGCAACAGGAGGGTCGATCATCCTCCGGGCACGATCGAAGCGCATGACACGGGCTGCCTCCTTGACCCCGATGCCGAACTCGGCACGGAACTGGGCGTTGAGATGCCGTCTGCTCCACCCGATGCGATCGGCGAGGAGTGAGACCGGAAGCCGTCCACGGCTGGCCGCCATCTCCCGCCATGATTCGAACACCTCCGCTCGAGGCTGCGCTTCCTCATCGACGACCCGCAGCAGCACCTCGTCGATGGCATCGAACCGAGCGGACCAGCTCGTCGCGTCGTTGACGCGCTCATGGAGCTCGGCGGCGATCGGAGCCGAGACCTCGCCGAGGTCGTAGGTGCGGTGGGCGAAGTCGACCGCCGGCATTGCGAAGAACACCCGCGGAGCGAAAGGCGTGAAATTGATCTGGATTCCGGCCATCGTGCCGTTGTGCCGGATGTGCGTCGCCCGCAGATGAAGCCCCGCCAGCAGGACGTCGAAGTCCTCGACGTCTCCGGTCTCCGGATCCGATTGGCGCAGCGGCCGGCCGATCGAGACGATGAAGGTCATCGCCCCCGAGGGCAGGCCCAGGTGCGTCCCCGCGGGGACGCCTGAGATGTCGTAGCCGACGTAGTCGCCGACATAGGGCCGCAGACGCGGATGCGGGCTGCGGGTGAGGTCGTCGCCGGATGCCGCAGACATGCACCCAGTGTATGCCCGCCTCCTCGGCGAGGGCCCTCCCACATCCTGCCGGCTGCGACGACTCACCCGCGCAGCACGACCTCGCGAGAATGCGCGCCACGTGCCCGAATGTGTCTGTCCTGGCTGGCGAAACCGCCGATGACCAGCTGGACCACGAGCATCACCAGCAAGGTGATGAGCGGGACGGTCCAGGACCCGGTCACTGTGTGCAGCCAGCCGATGCCGATGGGACCGAGGCCGGCGAAGAGGTAGCCGAAGCCCTGCGCCATCGTCGACACGTGCCCGGTGTGGTGGGCGTCGGGCGAGCGCCACACGATATAGGACAGCGACAGACTGATCGTCGCACCCTGTCCCAGACCGAGCAGCGTCATCCACACATAGGCGCCGCCCGTGGGAGCCACCAGCAGCCCGGCAAACCCCGCAGCAGTGAGGACGAAGGCGGCAGCAACACCGAGCCAGCGCGGCCGCAGCCGTTGCGCTGCCGCAGGGGCGAAGAGGCAGGTGATGATCGCCGGGAATGCGGAGAAGGACAGCATCCAGCCTGCTTCGTCGGCGGGCATCCCGCTGTCCTGCAGGATCGAGGGCACCCAGGTCAGCGCGGCGTAGTAGCTCATCGACTGCAGCCCCATGAAGCCGGTGACCGCCCAGGCGATCGGGTCGGTCAGTATCGAGCGGAACGGCGGTTCACCGGCTTCGCTGGCAGCGTCTGCTGCACCGTCATGGCCGGCGACCGTCCCTGCGAGGCGGCCGGGGCGCCGACGCATCTGCGGGATCCACAGCAGTGCGGCCAGCACCGCGGGGACAGCCCAGATCCCCAGAGCCCAGCGCCAGGAGCCGCCGACGATCGGCAGCAGCGGGACGGTCAGGCCCGAGGCCGCCGAGGCGCCGAGGAACAGAGCCGTCGAGTACAGGCCCATCATCAGGCCCACCCGGTGGGCGAAATCGCTCTTGATCGCCGTGGGCAGCAGGACGTTGCCGACGGCGATCGCCGCGCCCACGAGCACCGTTCCGGAGAACAGCGCCAGCAGGCTCGGCTGCAGACGCAGAGCAATGCCGGCGGCGAGGATGATCATGACGAGGCCGAGCACCCGGTGCACGCCGAATCGGCGCGTGAGTCCCGGAGTGAGGAACGCGAACGCGCCGAAGGCGAAGACCGGGATCGTCGTCAGCAGACTCCCCACCGTCGCACTCAGGTGAAGATCGCCGAGGATGTCACCGAGCACCGGCCCGACCGAGGCGACGCCGATGCGCAGGTTGAGACCGATGAGGATGAGCCCGGCGCCCAGGACGAGCAGAGAGATTCTGCCCCGTCCGCTCGTCATCCTCCGCTGAGGTGGATCGGTGAGCGTGGTGCCGTGCTCGGTGAGGGAGAGCTCCTCGTTCGCATTCGGGTCGGATCTCTTCATTTCGTCCTTCGTCGTCGCGCAGTCGGTCAGTGCTCGACCATTCAATCGCGAACCGCCTCGGCGGGGAACCGTTAAACTGACGGCAGATGAACAAATTCAGCCACGAATCGCTCAGTCCGGAACTCATCCACCTGCTCGGCCACGATGAGCGCACCCCGGCCCACACCCATGCGCTCGGCCACCTGGTCTACCCGGCGACCGGCGTGCTGTCGCTGGTGACGAGGGACGGCTCGTGGATCGCTCCGTCCAATCGCGTCGTCTGGGTGCCCGCGGAGTTCGAACATCAGCACCGCGCACATGGGGCGACCGACATGCGCGTCGTCTTCCTGCCCGAGTCGATGGCCACATCACTGGTGCCGCATCCGGCGGTGCTGGCGACGACGCCGCTGGCCAGGGAGGCGATGCTCGCACTCACCGGGCCCAGACGGCGGGAGAAGGCGAGCACGGAGCGCCTGCGCCTCGTCGTCATCGATGAGCTCTCGGCCACCGGCGAACAGCCGCTGCACCTGCCCGAACCGCACGATGATCGACTCCTGGCCGTAACGAAGCTTGTCGAGGAGGATCTGTCGACCCCCGTCTCCCTGGCTGAACTCGGTCACCGGGTCGGCGCGAGTGAGCGGACGCTGTCCCGCCTGTTCCAGCAGGAGACGGGGATGACCTTCCGCCAGTGGAGGGCCGAGCTGCGGGTCCACCGTGCGCTGCTGCGACTGGCCGACGGGATGAGCGTCTATGACACTGCCGCCGAATGCGGGTGGGCGAACCCCGGCTCGTTCATCCTCGCGTTCACCTCCTTGGTCGGGATAAGTCCGGGGAAGTATCAGCAGTCGCTGGTGTGAGCCGGACCGTGGAGCTCAGTCCCTGCGTTCGTCGACTCAGTCTTCGCTGGCGCGGGCGAGCAGCTCGGTCAGCAGCGCCTCGGTCACGGCCGTCGGCAGGGCTTCGATGAGCGCCATGAGCGGCCCGAGCCTGCCGGGAACACCACCGCCGGTGCCTGCGAGCCTGAGCAGCAGGGCGCACATCGCCGGGCTCGGCCGATTGCCCCGTGGATAGAGCGCCCGTGCGATCCTCGCAATCGATGCCGCCGAGTGCGGTCTCTTTCCCCGCACCCGATCGGCCGAGCCGGAGACGGCTGCCAGCAGATCGGGCATCACAGTCTCCGTGACCGGGGTGATGGTGAGGTGGACGCTGCGGGGCAGAGACGTGCCGTCGGACTGGGCGTAGCCTGGCTGGTGCTGGAGCATGAACCCCGCCGTCCGCACCTCGTCGGCCAGGCGATGCGGATCGACCCGGCGTCCGGCGGGCACGGATGGGTCCGCGATGAGGGCGAGCGCCGGCCCGGTGGGCCGTCCCCACACGGTCAGGCCGTCGATGTTCTCGACCGCGGCGATGATCGCCTCGGTGGTCCGGCGGCAGGAGGCGACCGCCTCGGCGTAACCGACCTGCCCCAGATAATTGATGACCGCCCAGGCTGCGGCCAGCGGGGATGCCGACTTCGACCCCAGCAGCGTCGGGTTGACCACGGGATAGGCCGGCCAGGAGCTCGTCGCGAAGAACTGTGCGCGGTGCCGGCGGCGGCCGCGGTGCAACAGCACAGAAACGCCCTTCGGCGCGTACCCGTACTTGTGGAAGTCCGCGGAGATGCTCGTGACGCCGGGCACCGCGAAGTTCCACGGCTGCGTACCCGACCACCACGGCAGTGCCAGTCCCCCGAAGCAGGCGTCGACGTGCAGCGACAGCCCGCGTTCACGGGTGCGGCCGGCCACCTCGGCGATGGGGTCGATCGCTCCGGTCGGGTAGGCCGGTGCCGAGAGCACGACGAGGGCGACATCGTCATCGAGGCGGTCGATGATCTCACCGGGACGCACCCGGCCGTCGGCGGGCACCGGAACGGGATCCCAATCGAGGTCGAACAGCGCCGCCGCCTTCTGGAAGGCGGCATGCACCGTCACCGAGGTGAGCAGCCGCGGCCGGCGAGCCGAGTGCGGATTCTGCTGCCGCCAGAGGTCGCGGGCGGTTTTCACGGCGAGCAGGCAGGACTCGGTGCCGCCGCTGGTGACCGAACCGAACACCTTCCCCCGGGTCCCGCCGGTGATTCCGGCGGCGAAGCGGACGAGGTCCTTCTCCATCCGCGCGATCGAGGGGAAAGTCAGCGGGTCGAGCCCGTTGAGGGGGCGGGCGGATTCCATCGCCGCCCCAGCCAACGTGTCGATGACCTCGTGACCGGGGTCGTAGACATAGGACAGGACCCGCCCACCGTGGGTGGGGGCGTCGGCGGTGCGCATCCGGCTGAGCGTTGCGAGGATCTCCTCGGCCCGTGGATCGAGGGGCCCGCGCCGAGGCGGCCCGGCCGGTTCCCCATGGCGGCGCGGCTGATCACTCACGGTCGACCTCATCCTTGCGCAGTCGGTACCGGGCCAAGGTCACCAAGCTGGCAACCATGAGCAGTGCCGGAATGAGCGAGAACGCCAGTGCAATGCCCAGCAGGGCCGCTGCCGGCTGGGCGACGGTGACCTCGGCAGTGGATTCGATGTAGCCGGTGACGGCCAGGACGATCGTGAGCACGGTCGACCCGAGCGCCATTCCGGTGGTCTCCCCGGCTGTCCAGACTCCACCGAAGACGCCTGCCCGATCGCCGTGGGTGCGGGCGTCGACGGAGATGACATCGGGCAGCATCGCCATCGGCAGGGTCTGCATGCCCGCATAGGCGGCACCGGCGAGGACGATCGGGGCGATGATCCAATAGCCGGGGGCCCAGATCAGCGGGATGGAGGCGAGGTTGGCCGCGAGGAAGAGTGCGCTGGCGATGACGAAGGCGCGTTCTTTGCCGAGGCGGCCGGCCACGGATTTCCACACAGGGGCGACGAGGAGCGCCGGGGCGATGAGACTGACGAAGAGCAGCGTCACCGCCCCTTCGTCACCGAGCAGCCAGCGGGCGACGAACTGGGCCGCGGCGAGCATGAGACCGGTGGTCAGCCCTTGGATGACGAAGGTGGCCAGGAGCGCGCGGAAGTGTTGGCTGTCCCTGAGCGTGCGCCAGCCGCTGCGATAGTGCTCGAGCACCGGGATGCCCGGTGTGCGCGTGTATTCGCCCACCGGTTGAGCGAGTGCGCCCTCGCAGCGGCTGACCGGCACGATCGTCGTGGCCGCCCAGGTGCCGATGAAGAGGAGGACGCCGGCGGCCACGGCCATGGCGAAGTACCCCAGGTACGGGTTGTCGACGAGGCCGCGGATCTCCGGGCCTCCCCCGCCGAAGATGAGGATGGCGGCGGTAAGCACGACGACGCGCCAGGTCAGCAGGTGGGTGCGAGCCGAATAGCGTGGGGTGAGTTCGGCCGGCAGGGCGATATAGGGCACTTGGAACAGGGAGAAGCAGGTGGCGGCGAGGAGGAAGGAGATGAAGACCCAGACCATTGCGGCGGCCGGCGGCAGGCCAGGTGGGACGGAGAATGTGGCGATGAAGGCGAAGGGCAGGCCGATGGCGCCGAGGATCATCGGGCCGCGACGAGTGCCCTTCGACTGCAGGGCGCGGTCGCTGAGCCCGCCGATGATCGGGTCGATGAGGACGTCCCACACCTTCGCCAGTGTGATGACAGCACCCGCGGCGAGCGCGGAGACGCCGAGGGCGTCGGTGAGGTAGTAGATGAGCACGAGGCCGGGCAGGGTGGCGAAGCCGCCGGTGCCCAGCGAGCCGAGCGCGTATCGGACCGTTGTCATCCTCGACAGGCCCGGACCACCGTGTCCAGTCATGTTCACATGCTACGTGGCCACGGCCTCGAACGATTGCGCCCGCCGCCTGACTCGGTGGCGGCCGCGGTTTCCATCGACTGCGGCCGCCGCGTGTTCCTGGATATCCGCTCAGCTGCCCCAGACCTGCGGCTTCAGTCCGTGCTGTCCCCGATATCGCGGTGACTGCGGTTCCGTCCACTCGCCGAGGAGGCCCTCCGCCAGCCGGTAGACCGTGACCTTGAGCGGGTGGCAGTTGTCCACCGGGTCCTCGTTGTCCTCACCGAACATCGGTGCGGACAGGTCTCCTCCCGGGCAGGTCGACAGGGCTGCGAGCAGATCCTGTTCGGCGAAGAACTCGAAGTGGTCACCGGGTGTCGCCGGACAGGTCTTCATGAAGTATTCGTCGTTGTCGTTCAGCCCTGTGCACTGGAAGACATTGAGCACATCGTGGACGTCGAACTCCGTGAGGCCATAGGGCAGGACGGCCCGGACCAGGTTGGAGTGGCAGTGATAGTCGAAGGCGACTCCGCTCAGCATCTGTGAGACATAGGGGTCGCAACGGGTGCCCAAGGTGTCATGCAGCCGACCACCTTCGGCGTCGGTGCCGTAGTCGGCAAGGGTGTCGCTGACGATCGTGGCCATGGGGCGGAGGAACGGCAGCGTCGACCACAGCCGATCGAAGGTGGACACATGCGCGGCTTGCAGCTGCCGGGTCCTGCCTGCCCAGAAGCGCTCCCTGGGGTCATGGCGATTCCACAGGTTGAGGTCCCCGACCTGCGGGCCTTCGACGGTCGAGATCCGACACACATGTCCGGCGGAGATGTCCCACGCCTGTCCCGAGCGGATCGGCACCGTGAATTCGTCGACGATCTCCCGGTTGTCCGTGTCCTTCCCGATCCGTCCATAGAAGTCTTTGTCGACGTCGAGTGCGGAACCCTGGTAGGCCGCTTCGGTCAGGCGTGCGTTCTGGTTCATGGTCGTCCCTCCCCTGCTGCGAATTTCGGTGGTCTGCCTGCCACAATGCCACCTTCCCACCCTCGACCCAAGTGCTTGCCGAGGAGGTCTATGCTGAGAAGAGAGTCGTCGTTCGCGCCGCATCGTAGGAGGTCGGAATGGCTGAAGAGGACATCGACATCGAACTGCAGGACACCGGAGAGTTCCTGGCCAGCATCCATACGGATACCGGAACGGAGGAGATCGTGCTCATCCTCTCCGATGCCGAGGACGTCTCCGACGGTGTGCTGGGCAATGACGAAGCCACCGCACGGGCCACCGTGGTATTCATGCTCAAACATCAGGCCGCCGGAGATCTGCCGGATCGGATCGACCTCGTTGACATCTCCGCAGCGTACGACGGAGGAATCGAGGCCATCCGCGACCTTCGCAGCTGAACTCCGTTTCACCGGGAACGCAGACCGACGAGGGTCTGTTCTCTCCTGACAGCGGACCGGATGCGGGTATATGGTCGAAACATGTCTGGAAGCACAGATCGATACACTGCCATTTCCGATGAGTTCGAAGCCCGGATGCTCGGCATCGGTTCCGATGATTGGCAGAAGACCGTTCCGAGCTGTCCCGATTGGACCGTCGAAGAACTCGTCGAACATGTCCTCGGTTCCCACAGATCAATACTCGCTGTGGCCGGACAGTCCTTCGCACCAGAAGCCGGCACCGAGCTCATCGCTCGTTTCGCTCAGGCGAGGGAAGCTGCCGTTCAGGCTCTCATCAACCCTGACATCGCAGACACCCAGGTGGAGTCACCACTGGGCGCGATGACGTTCGCTCAGCTGTCCGACACCCTGCTCTGCGGTGACACACTGTTCCACACCTGGGACCTTGCGCACGCGACCGGCCAGGATGAGAACCTCGACGAGTCCTCCTGCCACGCAGTCCTCGACGCGCTGCGTCCGTATGACGATGCAATTCGCGCCCCAGGATTCTTCGCCGCCAAGATCACTCCGCCGGCCGATGCCGATGCGCAGACTCAGCTGCTGTGCTTCGGTGGTCGCAGAGCCTGACACCTCTCCGAGGAGTTCCCTCCGCGGAGGCAAAGAAGAAACACACAAAAGAGAAGAAGATGACGAACATGTCGGACACTCAGCGTCTCAACATCCAAGCTGTCGACAAGAATGCCTACCAGCCGCTGGTGGCGATGGAGAAGTACATCCACAGCGGCAGTCTCGGCGAGGGTCTGCTCTCGCTCATCAAACTGCGTGCTTCACAGCTCAACGGCTGCGCGTACTGCTTGAACATGCATGCCGGCGAAGCCCGCAAGGCCCAGGTCGACCAGGTCAAGGTCGATGTCCTTGCCGGATGGCACGAAGCCGCCTCCGTCTACTCCGACCGCGAGCAGGCCGCGTTGCGCCTGACCGAAGAGGTCACGCGCATCTCCGACGGCGTCTCCGATGACACGTGGGCGGCCGCCTCGGCGGTGTTCTCCGAACAGGAGATGGTCGAACTGCTCATGGCCGTTTCAGCCATCAATGTCTGGAACCGTCTGGCAGTGGCCACCCACCAGCACCTGGACTGAGGTTCTGAGAAGATCAGTGCACCGAATCATCAGCGTCGTTCGTTCGCTGGCTGATGATCGGCACTGGTCTTCGTGCCCACCATCTTCTTCCACGGCAGGGCCGTCAGCAGTGCGAGGACGGCGATGGCGAGGAACAGCAGCACCAACGGCTGAGAGATCATGGTCCAGAAGTTGCCGCCGGAGAGGCCGAGCGCCTGCTGCAGGTTCCGCTCGAGCATCTCGCCGAGGACCAAGCCGATCACGAGCAGCGCCGGAGACATGCCGACGAGACGCATGACATAGCCGAGAACGCCGAACGCCAGAGCAATGTACACGTCTGTCGCGGAGTTGTGGATGCTGTAGCAGGAGATGAGAGCCAACATGAGGATCGTCGGTGCCATGAAGGGCATCGGAATGGCCAAAATCTTTGCGAGCAGAGACGAAGCACTGATATTGACGACGACGCCGAGGATCGCACTGATGAAGAGCGCTCCGACAATCGTCCAGCCCAGTTCCGGATTGGCATCGAAGAAACCCGGCCCCGGGTTGAGCCCGTACATCATGAGATAGGCCAGCAGCACTGCGGTCGTACCTGAACCGGGAATTCCCAGGGTCAGCAGCGGAACCATTGATCCGGAAACCGCAGCATTGTTTGCTGCCTCTGGTGCGACCAGCCCCCTGACAGCTCCCTTTCCCATTCCTGCCGAAGCAGGGGCGAGACGCTTTTCGAGCCCATAGGAGAAGAACGCCGCGATGGTTGTTCCCGCTCCGGGGAGAACACCGGCGATGAAACCGATGATCGACCCTCGGATGCCCGGCAGCGTTCCCTGTCTGAGTTCGGCCTTGGTAGGAAGGAACCGCCCCGACAGACCTTTGACCGCTTGCGAGTTCATGCCCATGTTCGTGCTCGCGAGGATTTCACCGATGCCGAACACGCCGATGATCGCCACAATCGGATCGATGCCTTCGAGGAGTGTGAACGTGCCGAAGGTGAAGCGCGGAAGCCCTGACTGCAGCTCGATTCCCACCGTGGAGATGGCCACCCCGATGACGACTGCGGTGAGACCGAGCATCGGCGCTGAGCCGACAAGAGTGGCACTGAGGACGAGAGCCATGACGACTACCGCGAAGTAGACGGCCGGTCCGAAGGCCAACCCCATCTCCGACATGGGACCGGCGATGAACGCGAGTCCGAGGAATGCAAGGATGCTGCCGAGGAACGAGGCCAGTGCTGAAATCGACAGCGCACTTGCCGCTTTTCCCTTCAACGCCATCGGGTGACCATCGAGGGTGGTCATGATCGCGCCCGGATCGCCGGGGATGTTCAGGAGGATCGCAGAGATGCGCCCTCCGTATTCGGCACCGAGGTAGAGGGAAACCATGAGTGGCAGCGACAGCTCGGGTGGCACGGTCATCGCCACTGGAAGCAGCAGCGCGATCGCCGTCGAGGGGCCGACACCGGGAAGCAGACCCGCGACCGTACCGAGGATGACTCCGAGGAGGATGACGAGCAGCAGCGTCGGTGACGTGGTGATCGTTCCCAGAGCGCTCAACAGATCTGACAGGGTATTCATAGGTTCAGCCCTCCGAACACGAGGTACTCGAGCCAGCCGACTGGAAGCAGCACGTTCAGCCAGACATCGAAGACGAGGAAGAGGATCATTCCGATGACGAGTCCGAGGACGAGCACCCAGACCGCTTTGAGCGGTCTGAGTCGAACTCCGAAGACGAGCGTCGTCGTGAGCACAGAGAAGACCGCAGCCGCCTCGGCGAATCCGATGAGGAAGATCGATACTGTGAACAGTGCGAAGAGAACGATGCACGTGAGCACTCGAACCAGCTCGATGCCGGTCTCAGGTCTGGTTTCGCCCTTTCCTCGCAGCAATGAGAACAGGCCGAGCGCTGTGGTGCCTACGAGCACGATGCCGACGACGACAGGGAACGTCTTGGGGCCGATTCCGTCTTCGCCTTCGACACTCGGCAACAGGAGAGCGTTGATGAGATAGAAGAGTGCCAGCCCCAAGAAGACGACTGCAGCGATGGTCTTCGACGCAGCTGTGCTGCCCGGCTCGATCTCAGCAGCGGTCTCCGGGCCTTCGACGGCTGCCGGACCGTCAGCCTGGGCTTCGGAACTCATTTGCTCAGTCCTACCTTCTCCAGCACTTCTCGCGATTCTTCTTCCTCGGGCATGATCACCGTCTCCAGCCATTCGTCGCCGGGCAGATAAGCGGGATTGATGCCGAGTGCATCAGACTGTTTGACGAATTCGTCCGAAGCGACGCCCTTCTTCAGCGCCTTCTGCCACCAGGCGACGGCCTCCTCGGGCATATCTGCCGGGCCGAACACTCCTCGCCAGTGGTTGATGGTGATATCCATATCGAGGTCGTGCCAGGTCGCCGCGCCTGTGCCGGGACCGTCTTCGATGGGTTCCGGGGCCGAGACCGCGATGATCTCCACGTCCCCGCTTTCGACCAGCTCCACAGCCTCCGACATTCCTGTCGAGGCGACATCGATGCGCCCGCCGAGGAGTTCATTGTTGAGGTCACCGCCGTCGGAGAATGCCACGAGATTCAGTGCGCTGAGGTCGTCGACTCCGTATTCGTCGGCGGGTCGGAGGACATTGAGCTGATCATCGCTGGGCACGGTGCCGATGCCGAAGTCGACGCTGCCCGGGTCGTCTTTGATCTGTTCGAGCACTTGCTCGGCTGAGTCGTATTCGGACCCCGACTTCACCATCCAGACCTCGTAGTCTGTGGTCAGCTGCGCAATCGGCGTGAAGTCGTCGATCGACATGTCGGTCGTACCGGTGATGTTCGACAGGAGCACACGGTTGGACTCGACCACCACCGTCGTCCCGTCATTCTCCCGTTGCAGAACTGCCGCTCGTGCAGGGTTGCCACCGCCTCCGCCCATGTTCTCAATGGTGACGAAGCTTTCGACACCCGCGTCTTCGAGTCCGTCCTTGGTGATGCGAGTCGTCAGGTCGAGGCCGCCGCCAGGGGAACCTGCCGCGATCGCGGTGACCCGAGGCGGTGGAAACCCTTCCCCGCGGTCGATTTCGGGCATGCATGCGGTGGTCGAAGCGACGAGCAGAACGCTTGCGATTGCCGCGAGCCCACGAGCTGCGCCGAGAGGAGAACGACGGTCAGCGAGAGCGCTCAACCATGTATGCGACGGCGAAAACATGGTTTCAGACGCTAGCACTTTCCCATATCGATTCTCAACGAATCTTGCGAACATGAGATGAGATTCCTGAGAGTGAAGAAATTATGTCCGCCGAAGGTGGAGTTCAGTGAAGGGCGGGGCCGACATGACTGTCGACCCCGCCCTTCACTCGTCACGTGCCTCAGGTGCTCACGTTTTCAGACAGCGACGCGCGCCCTGCCCTCAGTCCGAGACGCGCTTCCTGCCCCACCGGGCCGTTGCCCCTCAGTCCAACAGATCGTGGCGCACGATCGACTGTTCGCGGTCGGGGCCGACGCCGATGACCGACATCCGGCAGCCCGAGATCTCCTCGAGCGCGAGCACGTACTTCTGCGCATTGATCGGCAGGTCGTCGAAGGTCCGAGCCGCGGTGATGTCCTCGCTCCACCCGTCGAAGTATTCGAAGACCGGCTTCGCGTGGTGGAAATCGGTCTGGGACATCGGCATCTCGTCGAAACGCTGCCCGTCGACTTCGTAGCCCACGCAGACGGGGATCCGGTCGATGCCGGTGAGCACGTCGAGCTTCGTGAGCACATAGTCGGTGAAGCCGTTGGTGCGTGCCGCGTAGCGGGCGATGACCGCGTCGTACCAGCCGCAGCGGCGCGGGCGACCGGTGTTGACTCCGAATTCGCCGCCGGCCTTCTGCAGGTATTCGCCCATCTCGTCGAAGAGTTCGGTCGGGAACGGACCGGCGCCCACACGTGTGGTGTAGGCCTTGACGATGCCGACGACTCGGTTGATCCGGGTCGGTCCGATGCCGGTGCCCACGCAGGAGCCGCCGGCGGTCGGGTTCGACGAGGTGACGAACGGGTAGGTGCCGTGGTCGACGTCGAGCATCGTCGCCTGGCCGCCTTCCATGACGACGACCTCGCCGCGATCGAGCGCCTCGTTGAGCATGAGCTCGGTCTCGGCGACGTAGGGGCGCAGCCGTTCGATGAAGGGTTCGAAGTACTCGACGATCTCCTCGACGGAGACGGCCCGGCGGTTGTAGACCTTGACGAGCAGTTCGTTCTTCTGCCGCAGCGACCCCTCGATCTTCTGCCGCAGGATGGACTCGTCGAAGATGTCCTGGACGCGGATGCCCAGCCGCCCGATCTTGTCCATGTAGGCGGGTCCGATGCCGCGCCCGGTGGTGCCGATGGCGCGTTTGCCGAGGAACCGTTCGGTCACCTTGTCCATCGTCTGGTGGTACGGAGCCACGAGGTGGGCGTTGGCCGAGACCCGCAGCTTCGAGGTGTCCGCACCGCGGGATTCGAGGGCATCGATCTCTTCGAAGAGTGCTTCGAGGTTGACGACCACGCCGTTGCCGATGACCGGGGTGACGTTCGGTGAGAGGATTCCTGCGGGCAGCAGCTTGAGTTCGTACTTCTCGCCGCCGACGACAACCGTGTGGCCGGCATTGTTCCCACCATTGGGCTTGACCACGTAGTCGACGCTGGTGCCGAGGATATCGGTGGTCTTACCTTTACCTTCGTCGCCCCACTGAGCGCCGACGACAACGATTGCTGGCATGAGAGTACTTCACCTCGAAGTGAAAGGGGATGTCATTACGCGCTAAGTCTACTGGGTCACACCGACACAACCACCAGCGGGAGCATCCGATCACCGAGGCGGCGCCACCCCTGGCGCCCCGTCCTGGCACACTCTCCCACTCACTCCCTCGACGCTCGTGACGCCGCCGACTGCGCAGAACCGCCAGCATCCTTGTTCGCCACGTCACCCGGCCCTATGCTGAAGTCACCCACGTATCACGTCGTTCGGGCAGGAGCCTTCTGAACGTCGCCGGAGCAGTCGACTTCAGGGCATCACCGCTCTAAGGAGGTCGCTCATGTCCACCACCTCAATGCACCCGGCCACGAGTTCATCGCAGAACCCTTCGCCTTCGTCGCAGAATCTCTCGCTGCCGTACGCCAGCCGACACGACAAGCTCATCGGGTCCGTCATCGATGCCTCCACCACTCTGCTGGCCGCGTACGACCACGACATCGTCAAATTCGGGATGGGGGCACCCGCACCGGACATGCTGCCGGCGAAGGACTTCGCACGCATCGCCGGCGAGGTCTTCTCTCCGGAGAACTTCACCTACGGGGAGACGAAGGGCGAACCGATCCTCATCGAGGCGCTTCACGACTACCTCGCCTCCAGCGGACAGATCCCACCCGAACAGCAGGGCAACCGCGACCGTCTGCTCATCACCTCGGGCGGGATGCAGGGCCTCGACCTCGGGTTCAAACTCTTCGTCAGCCCCGGCGACCTCGTCGCCTGCGAATCCCCCACCTACACGAACGGTTCGGCCACAGCCATGAGCTACGAGGCGGAGATCCTCGAGATCCCCGTCGACGAAGACGGCATGCAGGTCGACGCCCTCGAAGAGCACACCGCACGAACCGGGCGCGCTCCGAAGGTCATCTACACCGTCCCGACGTTCCAGAACCCTGCCGGTGTGACGATGTCCCTGCCCCGCCGCGAACAGCTGCTCGCCTTCGCCCACCGTCACCGTTCGGTCATCATCGAGGACAACCCGTACGGCATGCTCCGCTTCTCCGGCGAATCCCTGCCGGCGCTCAGCGATCTCAGCCCGAACGATCCCCTCATCTTCGGCGTCCGCACCTTCTCGAAATTCGTCGCCCCCGGACTGCGCGTGGGCTGGATCGACGTCGACCCCGAGATCCGCGAACTCGCCGTCAACGCGAAGCAGACGATGGATTCCTGCGCGGCCGTGCCCAACCAGCACCTCATCGCCCGCTGGCTGGCCGAAGGCGGCGCGGACTCCCACGTCGAGGTCCTGCGTCAGGCCTATCGCGAGCGCAAGGTCGCCATGTCCGAAGGACTTCAGCGACTCTTCCCCGGCGAGATCCGAGCCACCGATCCCGACGGCGGATTCTTCCTCTGGGTGACCTTCGACGACGAGACGATCAACACCGAAGAGCTCATGCCCACCGCTCTCGAAGAAGGCGTCGCCTACATTCCCGGGCCCGCGTTCTCCCCTGCCGGGAACTTCTCGAACGCGCTGCGCCTGTGCTTCGCCTCGGCGACGCCCGACCGCATCGATGACGGCCTCGACCGTCTCCGCCGCGCCGTCGATCGGTACCGTTCCGAACGCTGACCTCCCACCACCCCTCGCCGAGGCGGCCGGCCCGACATGTGCACAATCACACGTTGAGCGTGCCCGATTCCGGGGTTCGCGGCCTCGGCAGTCGACGATAATGGAGATATGCGTATCAGACCGATCACCACTGTTGCCCTTGCCGGTCTTCTCGCTCTCAGCGGATGCTCCGGTTCCACCTCGGACGACTCCGAGCAGGCTCCGACCGACGACGCACAGTCCCAGAGCCCGGAAGCGGCCGAAGAGACTCCCAGCCGGCAGGCCCCGACCGAGGGCTCGGACGAGGACTCCGGCACGGACGATTCGTCCAGCACGGACGAGGACTCGGGTTCGGCCGACGATTCCGAGGAATCGCACCTGAAGCTCGACACCGGGGAGAAGACGATCACGATCGACCCCACCGATGTCTACTGCTCCGGGAAGCCGGGCAGCCTCCGACACATCATCGGCAAGACGAACAATAAGCTGCCTCTGGTCAAGGCCGAAGGCACCGACTTCGTCATGGTCAAGGTCGGTCAGGGACGGCCCTTCAAGGCGAATCGTCCCAAGGGCGTCGACATCGGCGACGAGAGCGTGACATTCGACGGAACCGAGCTCGGCACGGCAGTGCTCGACGGAACCATGACCTGCACCGACTGGGAGGACTGAGACAACTCCCGCACACACTGCGCGCCGCGGCCCCGAATTCGACGGGGCCGCGGCGCGCAGTGCATCCGGCGCTCACTCCATACTCATGCCCTTGGCCGGGACGATCCGCGACATGGCGCGGGCCGGAATCGCGGAGGCGAGCACGGCGGCGAGGATCGCGGCAGCGGCGATGAGACCGAGCTGCCCGCCCGGAACACTGAGCACCGGGGCGCTCGACTCCGGGGTGATCGAGGCCGTTCCCACCCAGCCGAAGAACGTTCCCACCGCTCCGCCGAAGACCAGAGCGATGACCGTCATCAGCAGGGACTCGATCGTGATCATCCGCGACATCGACCGACGCGTGAAGCCGAGCGCCCGCAGCAGGGCACCCTCCCTCCGCCGGTCGATCACCGAGAGGGTCAGCGTGTTGCTCACACCGATCACCGCGATGATCACCGCGGCGGCCAGCAGTCCGAGCACCACCGTCAGCGCCACCTGGAACATCGAAGCGAACTCCGCCCGGGTCTGGGCGGGATCGGCATCGGCCTGCGCCCCAGCGCTCTCGAGTTCCGAGGTCAGCGCCTCGATCTGAGAGCCGGAGGCATCATCGGCGATCTTCACCCAGGTCTGTGATTCGGCGTCGCCACCGGCGGCCTTGACGATCCGAGCCTCGTCGGCCCCACTGACCAGTGCCGTTCCGAGGGGAACGTTGTAGGAGCCGACGGCCTTGAGCGAGACCGTGTCACCGCCGACGTCGACGGTCACCGTCTTGCCGTCGATGTCCTCAGTCCCCTCGTCGAGGCCGATGCTCGAGGGGTCGATGAGCACGGTTCCCTCGTCGACGTCGTAGCCGTCGCTGCGCATGACCGGGGAGTCTGCGGCATCCTCGGCGCTGGCCACGGCCAGATCGCCCGAACCGCCCAGCCCGTCGATGCTCACCGAGGCGGCCGGTGCGGGAACCTCGACACGGTCCTCGACGATCGAGGCGTCGTCGAGGGACGTCGTCACCGTGTCCGCGGACCCGGAGACGACGAGGTCGACGGGCGTGTCCTCGGCGGTGGCGAGCTCGAGCGTGCGCTGCAGGCTCGCCGAGCCGACGACCACGGCCGTGACCAGGGTGATGCCGATGAGCAGCGCCCCCGTCGTCGAGGCGGTGCGACCACCCGCCGAGCTGGCCGAACGTCCTGCCAGCTTCACCGTCGGCGAGCGCCGGGCCACCACGGCGACCACCCGGGCCAGGGCTGCCACCAGCGGCGGCACGAAGGCGCGAGCGCCGATGAGCAGGGCCACGAAGAGTCCGAAGCAGCCGAGGATGCCGAGGACCACGGACTGACCGGAGGCACCGAGCAGGCAGACGGCGACCCCGACCGCGCCGAGCACGAGGGCGATCGTCGCCCGCACCCAACGGAAGCGGGGAGCGGCGGCCGGGACATCGACGGGACGCAGCGCCTCGATGGGAGAGACCCTCGAGGAGCGCAGTGCCGGGATGAGTCCGGCGGCCACCGTGACGAGGATGCCGACCGTCGGCCCGGTGATGAGCGCCGCCGGCGAAAGGGACATCTGTGCGAACTCGGGCATCCAGAACGCCCGCGCGGCCGCGGCCAGCCCCCAGCCGAGGAGCAGACCGAGTCCGATGCCGAACGCCGACCCGACGATGCCGAGCGTGAGGCTCTCGAGCACCGCGGCACCGCGCACATGGGACCGTGAGGCGCCGACGGCGCGGAAGAGGGCGAGCACCCGTGTCCGGGAGGCGACGAGCACATTGAAGGTGTTCGAGATGACGAGGGCGGCCACGCCGGCGGCAAGGAGGCCGAAGGCGATACCGACGGTCGAGAGCATGTCGGAGGAATCGGACATGGATTCGAGCTGCTCCTCGACGACCTGATCGACGGTTTTGACCTCGACCGCGTCGCCGGCTCCGGAGCGGTCGACGGCCGCGGTGACCGCCTCGGCGAGCTGTTCGCGGTCGGTTCCGCTGTCGGCGACGACGCGGATGGCGTCGGGGGCGAGCTCGGCCGGTGCGGCCGCCAGCCCGGCGTCGGTGAGATAGAGCGTCAGCCCCGCGGAGGTGGAGGATCCCGCGGCGATGCCTGTGACGGTGAAGCTCGGTCCCTCGTCACCGCCGCGGCCGGAACCGTCGAAGTCGCTGAGGCTGAGTTCATCGCCGACCGAGACTCCGAGAGTCTTCGCATCGGCCTCGCCCAGCATGAGTTCGTCATCGGCGCTGGGCTCCGACCCTTTGAGGACCTCGTCCTGACCCTGCGGGAGGTTCGTCACCCGACCCGTGACCTCGGCGCTGTCGGAGGACACGGAGACGTAGCCGGTCTGCGTGAGTTGGGCGTTGGAGGCGCCGTCGACCGCGGAGACGGTCTTCGTCAGCGATTCGTCGAGCGAGGCGGAGCCGTCGGCGACGTCTGCGGGGTCCGAGGCCTCGGTTTCGGTGACGGCGACGTCGGCGCCGGACCATTCGGCGCGGACTTGGTTGCGGAGCGTGTCGCCGAACGCCTGCGAGAACAGGAGGGCGGCGACGATGAAGGCCACGGACACGGCGATGGCGATCATCGCGGCGAAGAGTCGGCCCGAGGAGCTGCGGAGGTTCGACCATGCGATGCGGATCATCGGGCACCCCCGAAGGTCGTCGCGTCGGCGGCCGTTCCTGCCGGTCCGGCGGCGTGCGAGCCGGCGGCGTGCGAGCTGGCAGCGTGCGAACCGGCGGTGCCGGTGCCGGAGGTGCCGGTGCCGGAGGTGCCAGAGCGTGCGGCGCCGGAGCCTGCGGTGCCGGCGGCCGCGGTGACGTTCATCAGCGCAGTGGCCACCGATTCGGGGTCGGGCTGGGACAATTCCCCGGCGAGGCGACCGTCGGCGAGGAGGACGACACGGTCGGCGCGGGCGGCCGCGCGGGGGTCGTGGGTGACCATGACGACGGTCTGCCCCAGTTCGTCGACGGAGGAGCGGAGGATGCTCAGCACCTCTTCGCCGGCATTCGAGTCGAGGTTGCCCGTCGGCTCATCGGCGACGATGACGTCCGGTTGGGACACGAGTGCGCGGGCGACGGCGACGCGCTGCTGCTGTCCGCCGGAGAGCTCGTGGGGACGGTGTTTGAGACGTGCGCCGAGCCCGAGGAGGTCGACCATGCGGCGGAAGACCTGCCGGTCCGGCTTCTTCCCGGACAGTTGGGAGGGCAGCAGGATGTTCTCTTCGGCGTTCATCGACGGCACGAGGTTGAAGGACTGGAAGACGAAGCCGATGCGGTCGCGGCGGATCGCCGTGAGCTTCCGGTCGCTCAGCTTCGAGATCGGGGTCTCGCCGATGATCACATCGCCCGAATCGGGAGTGTCGAGGCCGGCGAGCATATTCAGCAGCGTCGATTTTCCGGAACCGGAGGGTCCCATGATCGCGGTGAATCGCCCGGCCTCGATGTCGATGCTCAGGTCGTCGAGGGGGCGGACGCTCGCGTCCCCCTCACCGTAGGTCTTCATCAGCGAGATGGCCTGGATGGCCAGCCTCGGTGCCGGGTAGGGGGTCTGGGCCGGTCGGGGGTCTGTGTATGTGGGTGAGGAATTCATGACTCCAGCTTCGTCGCCCGCCCCACCTGGGCACATCGGACCGGAGGATGGTCTTCGCCGAGGTGGTGGCCGCCTCGGCGGGGCCGAGTCATACCTGGGGATGAGTGCCGGAGTCGGTGCTCAGCTTCCCGGCGCGACGAGGCCGGCCTCGTAGGCGAGGACGACGGCCTGCACTCGGTCGCGGACCTCGAGTTTCATGAGGATGCGACCGACGTGGGTCTTGACCGTCGGCTGGGCGAGGAAGAGCCGCTCGCCGATCTCGGTGTTGCTCAGCCCCTTGGCGATGAGGGTGAGCACCTCCCGCTCCCGCGGTGTCAGCGATTCGAGGCGCCGGACCTCGTCCGCATCGAGCAGGTTCTGCGCGGGCAGGTTCTGTGCAGGCGTCGGGGACTGTGATGAGTCCGCCGAGGTGGCCGTGGGCGAAGCGTCCTGCCCCGCGCCGAGGTGGGGCAGGATTTCGCTGTCGAGCAGGCGTCGCGTGGTGGTGGGGGCGATGACCGCTCCCCCGTCGACGACGGTGCGGATGGAGTCGAGGAGCACCTCGGGGAGGGTGTCCTTGAGGAGGAACCCCGAGGCTCCCGCCCGCAGGGCGCGCAGGGCGTACTCATCGTCGTCGAAGGTGGTGAGGACGATGATCTTCGGGGTGCGGATGTGGCCTTCGTCGGCGAGGGCCAGGATCTGCTCGGTGGCGTCGATGCCGTCGAGGCGGGGCATCCGCACGTCCATGAGCACGACATCGGGCTGAACCTGGCGGACCGTGTCGAGTCCGGCGATGCCGTCACCGGCCTGCCCGGCCACGCTCATATCCGTTTGGGAGTCGATGACCATGGCGAAGCCGGCCCGCACGAGAGCCTGGTCGTCGACGAGGACGACCCGCAGCAGCTCAGGATGGTGGGAGTCCCGGGCGTCTCGACATCCTTGGACGGATTCGGTGTCCTGACCTCTGCCGGCGGTCACCGGCTGTTCCTCTCAGCGGAGTTCGCCTCTGAGACGCGGTCGTTCGTCTCCGAGGCGCGGTCGTTCAGTGCCGGGGCTTGGTCGCTCGCCTCCGAAGTGCGGCTGCTCGTTTCCGAGGTCGGGTTACTCGCCTCCGGGGCGCGGTCGCTCGCTTTGGAAGTCCCGTCGCTTGCCTCCGGGGCGCGGTCGCTCACCTCGGAAGTCCGGTTGCTCGGTTCCGCACCGTCGGTGCCGGTCTCCAGGCCAGCGCCGACGGCGCCCGCACGGCGGCTCAGCGGGAAGCGCGCTTCGACGAGGAAACCGGTCGCGGTGCCGAAGGCGCTGTCGGGGATCTTGCCATCGGTGACTCCCCTCGACCGGATCGCCCGTGCCGTCAGGGTTCCTCCGTAGAGGGCGGCGCGCTCCTTCATGCCGACGATGCCGTGCCCGCGGGCGCGGATGCCCCCGTCCTGGTCGGAGGTGCCGCCGTGCGCACTCGCTTGGGAGGGACCACCAGCACCGTCATCGCTGATGCGGGTGACGAGTTCGCCACCGTCGACCTGCAGCGACACATGTGCCCTAACACCGCTGCCGGCGTGTTTGAGCACATTCGTCAGGGCCTCCTGGACGATGCGATAGACCGCGAGCGCGGCACCATCGGGCAGCAGCTCCTCCTCGAAGCTGTCGACACCCGTGATCGAGACGGGCAGTCCGGCCGATCGCACATCGGCGATGAGCGTCCTGATGTCCGCAATTCCCGGCAGCGGTGCCGCCGAGCGGGCGTCGTCATCGTCGGAACGAAGGAAGCCGAGGAGCGAGCGGGTCTGTGCGAGAGCATCGCGTCCGGTGTGGGCGATCGTCTCGAGGACCTCGACGGCCGCGTTCGGGTCGGCCTTCGCCGCGTAGCGTCCGCCGTCGGCCTGGGCGATGATGACCGAGAGCGAATGGGCGATGACGTCGTGCATCTCGCGGGCGATCCGCATCCGCTCGGCATCGGCGGCGAGCCGGGTCTCGGATTCGCGTTCCCGTTCGAGCAGGCGGTTGCGCTTCCAGATGCCTTCGACCTCCCGACGGCGGCGGTAGCCGACATCGCCGAGGAGCCAGGCGATGAGGACGATCGCGGCGCAGAGGGCCACGATCGTGGCGATGAGCAGATACTCCCCGAGCTCCAAGGGGTGCGAGTCCGGTCCGATCGTCGCCTGCAGGGAGACGAGATAGAACCATCCGCCGAACAGCAGCGCCCCGACGAGGCCGAGGCAGAGCGCGATCCGACCGTGGGTGCGGGTGCCCCAGGCGGTTGTCGAGTAGACGGTGAGCGGAACGGCGACGATGCCGAAGTTCGGTCCGATCATCGTGAGCACGCTGAGCAGGCAGCCGAATGCAATGACCATCGTGCTCAGCAGCGGTGTCGTCCGACGCAGGGCCAGCGGCACGGTCTGGAGCAGGGCGATCGCGGCGTGGACGGGCACCGGCATGGAGGTCAGGGTGTTCGGCTTGGCCGTGCCGACGGCGGAGATGACGGCCAAGGATGCGAGCGGAAGTGCCCAGAGCAGGGAATCGGCGATCCATGGGCGTGCGGCGAGGTAGCCGCGCACGCGGTCGAACCGATCGGGGTCTCCCTGCCGCAGTTCACTCTCGCGGGCGGGTGCCCTCGACTCTCGGTTGCTCATGGGGCTCATGCTAGTGCGAGCCCCGAGGTGCCCGCATCATACCCAGGACTGATGCCCCTGCTCGAGCGCCTCGGCACAGCCCCACGGTCCCGAGAGCCACCGGCGGCCTATGGCAGAATGGGGGCGACGCCCACGCGTCACGGCGGTGGGGCTCGCCGTACCCAACCTCGGGTTCCTGATTCCGCATCTCGGATATCGGGCTGCCGACAACAGTCCCTACCTCGACCGGCGTCAGCATGCCCGAAAGGTAGGAGTATCCATGGCCGAAATCCGCCCCCTCCATCTGCGTCTGCCCTCTCTGGGGCTGGCCGTCATCGGCGGCAGCCTCGGCACCGCCGCCCGGGAGGCGATCGGCCTCGTCGTGGCCGACCGGGCGGGGATTCCGGTGGCGATCCTCGGGATCAACCTCCTCGGCGCGTTCTGCCTCGGCCTCCTCCTGTCCGGTCTGTCCCGGCTCGGCCCCGATGCGGGACTGCGGCGGACGGTCCGGATCATGGTCGGCACGGGCTTCATGGGCGGGTTCACGACCTACAGTGCGCTGGCCACGGATACGGCGAGCCTCCTCGGCGATGGTCGGATCGGGGCGGGGCTGGCCTACGGTCTGGGCACCGTCGTCATCGGCGGGCTCGCCACCTGGGCCGGGATCGCGGTCGCGTCAACGCGAGCGAACAGAGGCGTCCGGTGACCGCGCCGCTCTTCATCGTCATCGCCGTGGCCGGGGGTCTCGGCGCCGCGGTGCGCATGCTCTTCGACGGCGCCTACAAGGCGTGGAGCCCACGGTCGACGCCGTGGAGCACGCTGCTCATCAACGTCTCCGGCTCGCTCGTCCTCGGGGTCCTCACCGGCCTGGCCGGGGCGAACCTGCTGCCGGAAGGCTGGCATCTCGTGCTCGGGACCGGATTCCTCGGCGGCTATACGACGTTCTCGACCG
Source organism: Brevibacterium sp. FAM 24630 (assembly GCF_049804075.1). NCBI lineage: Bacteria > Bacillati > Actinomycetota > Actinomycetes > Micrococcales > Brevibacteriaceae > Brevibacterium > Brevibacterium sp. FAM 24630. The sequence goes on along the minus strand of NZ_JBNBZD010000011.1, from coordinate 61,009 downwards.
CCAGTTTCGAGACCATCAGCCTCATCGAGGAACGCAGATGGGGCTCGAGCCTGCTCAGCGGGCTCGGCACGCTCGTCCTCGCCACCGCCGCGGCCGGATTCGGCCTGTGGGTCGGCGGACTGTTCTGACACCGTCCGAACACGGCGATGCCCGGCGCACCTGCTGCTCCCCGGCTCACTCGCCGCCTCCGAGCACCGGATGAGAGCATTCTCATCGCTTCACCCGGCACACCGGGCGCCGGTTCGACCATACTGGTGGCATGGGGCGATTCGGTTGGTTGATGGTCATCGGCACGGTGGTGCTCGCCGCGCTCGCATGGTTCGCTCTCGAACAGTCGATCGATGACGACGGCACCGAGCTCGGCCCGCCGGTCATCGTCCCCTCCGACACCTCGGCGCCGGGTTCCGGCTCCGACGACCCGTCGACCGAACCGACTCTCGAACCATCGACCGAGCCCTCCACCGGACCGAGTTCGCCGTCCTCCGATCGTCCCGGAGGCGCCGACCGCATCACCCCCGCCCCACCGCGTTCGGCCGGCGACGATGACGACCTCGACGATGACGACGATGAGCTCGACGACGATGACGACGACCTCGATGATGACGATGCCGACGATGCGGACGACGCCGACGACGACGATGATGATGATGACGACGATGACGACGACTGATCGGCGTGAGGGAATCACCGCCCGCACCCGGATTCTGGCCTGGATCATGCTCGTGCTCACCGTCGCGGTCTCCATCATCGTCGTGACCACGGCTCGGGCCGAGCTCGCGGGGGTCCGCGCCCATGCCGATGCCGAACTCGAACACGAGGTCGCGAAGTTCCGTGAGTTCGCGTCCAAACCCGACCCGACCGACGGCCACCCCTATGCCTCGGTGCGGGCGCTCATGACGAGTCATCTGCAGAACAACCTGCCCGAGCACACGGAGACCTTCTTCTCCATCATCGACGGCAAAGAGGACCAACGCAGCGCCGACACCCCACCGCTGCGCCTCGATCAGGATGCCCAGTTCGTCGCCGCCGCGGCGAAGGCGAAGACCCCGACATCCGGGGAGCTGAAGACCGCGGCCGGGCCCGTCGCCTATGCGGTCGTCCCCGTCGAGATCGAAGGGCAGCCGCAGCATGCTCAGCTCGTCGTCATCGAGTTTCTCGCCGACGACCTCGACGAGGCGTGGACGACGATCTGGACGATGATCTGGGTGGCCGTAGTCGCGCTCATCGCCGCCGGACTCCTCGGCTGGGTCGTCGCCGGGCGGGTCCTCGAACCCATCAGGCGTCTGCGGGAGACCGCCGCGGGCATCGGTGAGGACGAACTCGACCGCCGCATCGAGGTCACCGGCAATGACGACGTCGCCCAGCTCAGTCTCACCTTCAACCGGATGCTCGACCGGCTCGAGGCGGCTTTCGAGGGCCAACGCCAGCTGCTCGACGATGCCGGCCACGAGCTGCGGACCCCGATCACGGTCGTGCGCGGCCATCTTCAGGTCATGGGCGATGATCCCGTGGACCGGCAGAACACCTTGGAACTCGTCGACGACGAGCTCCAGCGGATGTCCCGCCTCGTCGACGATCTCGTCATGCTTGCCCGCAGCGAACGACCGGACTTCCTCGACCGCACGAACACCGACCTCATGGACCTCGTCATCAGCAGCTTCTCGAAGGCCAGCGCATTGGCCCCGCGCAACTGGATCATCGACGCAGCACCCGAGGGCTTCGGCCTCGTCGACGATGAGCGCCTCACGCAGGCGCTGCTCCAATTGGCCGCGAACGCCGTCGACCACACGACGCCCGAGGACACCATCGCCTTCGGAGGCCGCCTCGACGAGCACAGTGTGCACCTGTGGGTCCGTGACACCGGGGCCGGCATCGCCGCCTCGGACCAGCAGCGCATCTTCGACCGCTTCGCCACGGCGTCGACGAGCCGTGGCGGTCGCAAGGGCACGGGGCTGGGTCTGACGATCGTCGACCGCATCGCCCGCGCCCATGACGGTAATGTGAGCGTGAGGTCCGCTGCCGGCCAAGGCGCCCTGTTCACTCTCACCCTGCCGTGGCACCGCACAGAAGGAGACAGCCGTTGACACGCATTCTCATCGTCGAGGACGAGGACCGCATCTCTTCGTTCGTCGCCAAGGGGCTCGCCGCCGAAGGCTTCGCCACCGAGGTCGCCGATGACGGACATATGGCCGTCGAGTTCGTCCGCAGCGGCGGTTTCGACCTCGTCATCCTCGACCTGGGGCTGCCCGGCCTCGACGGCTTCAGCGTGCTGCGGATGATCCGCGCCGAACGTCATGACCTGCCCGTCATCATCCTCACCGCCCGCGAGTCCATCGAGGACACCGTGGCCGGGCTGTCGGGCGGGGCCGATGACTATATGCGCAAACCCTTCGCCTTCGATGAGCTCCTGGCCCGGGTGCGGCTCCGGCTGCGACCGGCCGAGGCGCAGGAGGCCACGGTGCTGCGCGCCGGTGACGTCGCCGTGGACATCCGCACCCGCCGGGCCCTGGTCGGGGATCAGGCGATCGAGTTGAGTTCGCGGGAGTTCACGCTCCTCGAGGTCTTCCTCAAGCATCCGGATCAAGTGCTCAGTCGCGCCCAGCTGCTCAGCCGTGTGTGGGGGCTCGACTTCGATCCCGGTTCGAATGTCGTCGATGTCTATGTCCGCTACCTGCGGGAGAAGCTGGGTCGGGACGCGATCGAGACCGTCCGCGGGGTCGGCTACCGGCTACGTGTGCCGAAGATGTGAAGACTCTCATCTTCTCCTCATCATCATCTTAATCTCGGCTAGCAATGTGGTGAATGAACACATCAAGGAGGAAACATGTCATTCGCCATTGCTCTGGCCACCGATCTCATCGCGATCTTCGTGCTCGCCTACGTTCTGTACTTCCGCCGGCATCGCCGTCGCGATCTGCTGCTGTCCTATGTTGCGCTCAACATCGGCGTCGTCGCGGTCACCTCGGCGCTGGGTTCGGTCGAGGTCGGCGTCGGTCTGGGCATGGGCCTGTTCGGCATCCTCTCGATCATCCGTCTGCGCTCGGATCAGATCACGCAGCAGGAGATCGCCTACTACTTCACCGCCCTGGCCCTCGGTCTGCTCGCCGGTCTGCACCCGGAGCCGATGTGGCTGACCCCGCTGCTGTCGCTGCTGGTCATCCTCGCCATCGCGATCCTCGACAGCCCGCTGGTCGCGTCGTCGACGCACCGTCACACCTTCACCGTCGACCGTGCGATCACCGACCGCAACGAGCTCATCGCCTATCTCAAGGACGTCTTCGCCGCCGAGACCGTGCGCGTCGAAGTCCTCGACATCGATATGGTCCGCGACACCACGCTCGTCGATGTCCGCTACACCGCCAAGCCTGCCCGCAAGTCCGCCACGACCACCCGCGCCGAGGCGGCCGCCGATTCCCAGCGAACCGGAGCCGTGGCATGGATGCCGGATTCGACCACGTCCGAGGTGCGCTGAGATGCGCACATTGACCGAATCCGAACACGAGACCGGAATCGGGGTCACGCCCGAGACACCGACCGACACCGTGCTCGAGACCGGGATCAACGCCGGGGTCGACACCGGGATCCAGACCGGCGCGGTGCCCGCGGATCTAGCGGCCATCGACGCCCAGTTGGCGGGCATGGAGCCGATCAGCCTCGACGAGCTCAACGCTCAGGCTCGGCTGATGACGCGTGTGGACCGGAAGTACTTCGTGCCGCGGGAGCTGTTCCTGCAGCTGCTCACCGCCACCGAGGATGACTTCAAGGTCCTCGAGATCGCTGGGAAGCATCGTTTCGAGTACCGGACCGTGTACTTCGATACTCCCGAATTCCGGTTCTTCCGCGATCATGTGCAGGGCCGGCGCCAACGGTTCAAGGTCCGCACCCGCACGTATGTCGACTCCGGTACCAGCCACCTCGAAGTGAAGTCGAAGGGATACCGAGGGCAGACGGTCAAGCAGCGCATCGCCCACCCGTTCGATCGGCCCCTGGAGCTGACCGGAAGCGGACAGAACTTCGTCGATTCCGTCCTCGACACGAGGACCGAGGCCTCGGCCCGACCGCGGTACACCGCCGCGGATCTCACTCCGGTGCTCGAGACCGTCTACGATCGGGTGACACTCACTCACGATCACCAACGGCTGACCTGCGATCTCGATATCGAGGCCCGCAACGGCAGACGGTCCCATGGCGGGCCGCGCGATGTGCTCGTCGAGACGAAGAGCGCCGGCGGAGTGAGCATCTGGGACGATCTGCTCCAGCAGGCAGGCATCCGCGAACACAAGGTGAGCAAGTACTGCGTCGGTGCCTCGCTGCTCAACCCCGAGCTGCCGGCCAACCCGTGGAACAGGACGATCCGTCGCTACTTCCGGTGACGACGCCGTCCTGTCGCCTTACGCTCGCACGGGCTCGTTCTCCCGCCGGTCCTTCTTCCGCCCGCGGGCCAGGTCGATGATGCCGATGACTCCGGCGAAGACGATGACCAGGGCGATGAACCCGAAACCGGCGACGATGGCCGCGCCGTACCCGGCCAGCGGCTGGACGACGAAGAACACGGCGGTGACGATCGCGATGCCGATGGCCGTACCCACCCGCTGCCCGGTCTGCATCACGCCGCCGGAGCTGCCCGCGTAGTCGACGGGGACCTCGGCGAGCGTGAGCGTCTGATTCGGGCTGATCGCCATGCCCTGCCCGAGGCCGGTGATCCCGAGCGTGAGCAGCAGCCACCAGATGCTGACTCCCCAGGACTCGTGGGCCAGCACGAGGAGCGCCGAGGCGACGACCCCGGTGAGACCGATTCCGACCCCGAGGACGACCATCTTCCGTCCGAAGGTGAGCACGACACGGCCGGCGGCCTGTGCGGCGATGGCCGAGAGCAGCGCCGAAGGCAGACCGATGAGGCCGGCATGGAGGGCGGGGAACCCGAGACCGTTCTGCAGGTAGAGCGCCACGATGACCCAGATGCCGGGCATACCGACGAAATACATGGACGTCAGCGAGGCCCCATAGGCGAAGCTGCGTGTCCGGAACAGCTGCATGTCGACCATCGGTGATCCGCCTCGGCGGGCATACCGGTTCTCCCAGCGCACCCAGAAGACGACGATGAGCGCACCGACGGGCACGAGAGCGTAGATCCAGGCTCCTGCGCTGCGCTCGAGGAAGGGGAGCATGATGAGCAGAGTGCCGACGGCAAGCAGCACGAGGCCGACCGGGTCGAAGTCCGCGCGCTTGCGGGTGTGCGGTTCGGTCTCGGTGCCGGACCCGACCCACGCACTCTTCGGCAGCCAGAAGCGGCCGAGGATGATCGCGGCCAGAGCGATCGGGACGTTGATGAGGAACGCCGAACGCCAACCCCACTCCTCGCCGAGCACAGCGATGAGCCCACCGCCGAGGACGGGTCCGATGCCCACGGAGACGCCGACGATCGTGCCGAACATCCCGAAGGCGCGACCGCGCACCTTGCCGTGGAAGTACTGCTGGAGCATCCCCACACCCTGCGGGCTGAGCAGCCCGGAGCCCACGCCCATGACGACGCGGGCGATGTTGAGGATCAGCGGGTCGGGCGAGAGCCCGGCGATGAGGGATCCGAGCGCGAAGACGCTGACGCCGAGGACGAAGAGCCTGCCCCGGCCGAAGAGGTCACCGGCACGGCCCGCCGCGACGAGGAACACCCCGAAGGCCAGCGTGTAGCCGGAGAGCACCCATTGGATCGCCGAGTTCGAGGCGCCGATCGAGCGCTGCATATCGGGCAGGATGACGTTGACGATCGAGACGCTCAGCAGCGACATGAACATCGGGACGAGCATCACTGCAAGGATCTTGCGCTGCTCAGCTGTCATGACCGTCTCGGAAGTATTACCCATTCATATAGTTCTACGCCGCCCCACCGACAAGCACAATCGGTCTCCGTGGTGCGTTTGCTCACGCGCCACGGAGACCGATGTGTCCGACGGGGTCGGGCGGGCCTACTCCCCCTTGCCGATGGCTTCGGCGGCGCTCGGGTCAGACGAGCGGAGGAATTCCTCAATGCGCGCGGCTTCTTCGCCTTCGCCGATCGCACCGGCGGCACGGCCGAGCGCGTAGAGGGCGCGGAGGAATCCGCGGTTGACTTCGTGCGAGTACGGGATCGGGCCGGCGCCGCGCCATCCGGCGGCGCGCAGGGCGTCGAGTCCGCGGTGGTAACCGACGCGGGCGTAGGCATAGGCGTCGACGAGGCGACCCTCCTGGTGGGCTTCATCGGCGAGTTCGGCCCAGGCCAGGGAGGAGGCCGGCAGCGCTGCGGCGACGTCGATGGGTTCCTCACCGGCGTCGATGCGCTTCTTCGCGTCCACATCCGGGTGATCCTCAGGCAGGTAGGTCGGCTGCGGTCCGAGCTGGCTCGCGTCCAGGTTGCCGATGTGTGAGGGGTTTCCGATGGGCTGTGTCATGGCGTCTCCTTCTTCGTCAGGGTGTCATCGTCGGGGTTGTCAACGGCAATGCGCCGAGGCGGCTGTCCGCCCCAGCTGCACGTTCAGTCGGACTTCACTTCGGAGGGCAGAACCTTGTATGGGTTCGTGCTCAGGGCGCCGACGGCACCGGCATCGGCGAGAGTCTCGAGTTCCTTCTTGTCCTTGACTCCGGTCACCCATACGGCGAGGTCCGATTCGGTCCAGTCCGCCGCCGCGTCTGCTTTCACCGCCACTGCGGTGTAGCCGGCCGGGCCGAGGTCCTCGGGTGAGCTTCCGGAGTAGTCTCCGGTGAACATCGCATCGACACCGGCATCGGCGGCGGCACGGGCCACCTCGGCGTCATCGGTGCGCACAATCGTCGATTCCTCGAGCCCCGCCTCGGTGATGGTCTTCAAGGCCGGTTCGGCCACCTCGGCGGAATCGATGGCGGGCAGGAAGACGGTGTCGCCGCCGACCTCGCCGACGAGGTCATCCCAGGTGATGGTCTCGCCGGCCTGCGTGTCCTTGCGCGGAGGCGTGATCGAGGCATCACGGAATTCGTCGACGGTGATCTCGTCGAGGTCCTTCTTCAGGCCCATCTGCTCGGTCGCCGTCTCGGGGTTCGCGGCGACGATCGTCCCGTCGCCCAGCGCGGTCAGGGTCGGGGCGGGCAGGTAACCGAACTTCACGTTCTCGGTGAAGGCGATCTTCGAGTTCGCCGGGTACACCGCGGATCCGCCGTCGAGCGCGGCGACGGCCGGCGGGTTGAGGGAATCGACGGTGAGCTGGTCCTTCGAGCCGAAGACGTTGAAGAGGAACACGCCGAGAACGAGGAGGACGACGATTCCGCCGGCCCACAGGGGTGCGTAGAACTTCTTCGGCTCCGGCCGATCCGGCACGGGGGTGCGCTCATTGGATTCGGGATCGACGGCCGGCAGCGGGTCGGTGAGGCCACGGCCGTAGCGGTCCTTGTCGATTCCGCTGCGCTGCTTCCTGCTCGGCTTCTTCTTGCTCATCGGCTGCTGTCCTCCGTCGTGCCGGCCCCGGTGACCAGGCCCTTGAGGAATCCGGCACCCCAGCACAGGTGCATGGTCGGCAGGACGATGCCGAACCAGAACCGTTCCCTGCGGCCGCAGTCCTTCGCCGCCGAGGCGGTTGCCAGGATGCCGGCGATGTAGCCGAAGCTCGGCACGTGGATCAGGGAGGTGAAACGGCGGAGGAACTTCGGCCACTTCTTCGTCGTGCCGCTGAGCTGGAGCAGGGTTTCGATGACCGCCGCCCCCATGCCGAGCACGAGCACCGGCGGGGCGAAGTAGCGGATCGAGTTCTGCCCGCCGTAGCGGCGGATGAGTTCGGCCCGCCAGATTCCGGTCGCCCAGAACTGCTGAGCGATCTTCGACCAGGTTCCGCGCGGCCAGTAGGTCACCTGCATGTCCGGGTTGAACCAGATGCGGCCACCGGCGGTGCGGATGCGCAGGTTGAGTTCCCAGTCCTGGCCGCGTTTGATGCCCTCGTCGAAGCCTCCGAGGGTTTCGAAGACCTCACGTCGGTAGACGCCGAGGTACGCGGATTCGGCTTCCTGGGCTTCGTCGCCGGAATGGTACGCGGGCCCGCCGAGTCCGACCGGGGACATGTAGGCACGGGCCACGGCTTTCTGGAAGGCGGTCTTGCCGCGGGCAAGCATGAGTCCGCCGCAGTTCGCGGCTCTGGTCTCGCGCAGGGTGTCGATGGCCTGCTGTGTGTATTGGGGGTTGAGGCCGGAGTGCGCGTCAACGCGGATGATGACCTCGTGACGGGTCGCGGCGAAGGCGAGATTGAGCCCGATGGGCGTCGCGGCCCGCGGATTGTCGACCGTCTGGATGCGCGGATCGGCGGCGGCCATCTGCTCGATGATGGCGTTCGTGTCGTCGGTCGAGGGTCCGAGCGCGAGGACGACTTCCTTGTCCCCGTCGTAGTCCTGGGACAGGATCGTCGTGATCGCCTGCCGGATGTGCTCGGCCTCGTTGAGCACCGGCATGATGTAGGAGACGCCGGGCTTCTCAGGCAGCGGCGGCAGCCCGTCCGGGGTCAGGATCTCAAGTACTTTCGACACGCCTTCAATCTTCCCATATCCCCGCCCTTCCGGCCTTGAGGGGGCACACAGGCAGATCCCCTCGCCGAGGCGGCCCGATCACAGTCCGCGGGCGATGGTCACTACTCGCGATTGCCGATCACAGTCCGCGGGCGATGAGTTCCTTCATGATCTCGTTCGTGCCGCCGTAGATCTTCTGCACGCGCGAATCGGCGTAGAGGCGGGCGATCGGGTACTCGAGCATGTATCCGTACCCGCCGAAGATCTGCAGGCAGCGGTCGACGACGCGGTTCTGGGCGTCCGTGACCCAGTACTTTCCGGCCGAGGCCCGTTCGGTCGTCAGCGTTCCCTCGATGTGTTCGCTGGTGAGATGGTCAGCAAAGGTGCGCACGGACAGCGCTTCCGTCGCACATTCGGCGAGGACGAACTTCGTGTTCTGGAAGTCGAGGATGGACCGACCGAAGGCCTCGCGGTCCTTCGCGTAGGCGACCGCCTCGCGGACGGCGAACTCCGCGGTCGCCGCACCGCCGACGGCGATGGCCAGGCGCTCCTGCGGCAGCTGCTGCATGAGTTGGAGGAAGCCGCGACCCTCCGTCCCGCCGAGGACGTTCTCGGACGGGACTCGCATGTCCTCGAAGAACAGCTCGCGGGTGTCCTGCCCGTGCAGGCCGACCTTGTCGAGTACGCGGCCACGGGAGAACCCGGGCAGGTCGGCCACCTCGGCGACGATGAGCGAGAGCCCCTTCGCCCCGGGCTCATCGCTTGTGCGCGCCACGATGATGACGAGGTCGGCGTGGGTGCCGTTGGTGATGAACGTCTTCGCCCCGTTGATGACGTAGTCGTCGCCGTCGCGCACGGCCCGGGTCTTCACGCTCTGCAGGTCGGAGCCGGTGCCTGGTTCGGTCATCGCGATGGCCGAGACGAGCTCGCCCGTGGCCATGCGCGGCAGCCACCTCTGCTTCTGCTCCTCGGTGCCGAAGGCGTTGATGTAGTGGGCGTTGATCGTCGAGTGGACGCTGTTGCCCCACGCGGTGTCGCCGACGAATCCCTGCTCCTGGAGGAGGACGGCTTCATGAGCGAAGGTGCCGCCTCCGCCGCCGTACTCCTCGGGAATCGACACGCACAGCAGACCGGCGTCTCCGGCGCGGTTCCACAATTCGCGATCGACCTGCTTCTGCTCGGCGAAGCGGGCTTCGTTCGGCACGATCTCCTTTGCGATGAATCCGCGCGCCAGATCACGCAGATCGTCCGTTTCCTGGTTCTCCCACGCGCCGCGGTATCCGTCGAGAATCATTGCTTCGTCTCCTGTCTGTGGTGTGCCATCGTCTCTTCGAGTGGCCGTTGTGGCCGAGTGGTCGTGATTGCCGAGGGGCCGCTTTCGCTGGGGCAGCTGCGCTGCCGAGGTGCCGATATTGCCGAGGTGGCCTCATTGCCGGCGCTTGGGCGAATCCGAGCTGCCGGGGCCTCAGCCCAGTGCGACCGTCTCGATCGGCAGATCATGTTCGTCGGCGAACGCCATCCAATGCGCGGTGGACTCGGCGACGAAGGCCCGCTCGAGCTCCTCATGATCGGATCCGAGCAGCGATGCCAGGGCCTTCGCGAAATGCGGTTCGAGGCAGGCCACCGCGACATGTCCGTCGGCCGTGGCATACGTCCGATACACGGGCAGTCCCCCGCCGAGGATGGCCCCCGGTGAGCTCAATCCGTGCCGTGCCGGTCCGGCCGCCCATCCGGCCGCCTCGTCGAGGACGACGCGTTCGACGATTCCGCCGGCGTCCTGACCGGAGGCGCGTTTGGCTTCGAGCCGCCGCAGTCCGGCAAGCGCCCGCAGCGCGGCGTGCTCGCCGCCGAGGACATCGGCGACCGGCACGGTGGGCATGGTTCCGGGGACGAGGGTGGAATGCGCGGCCTGATAGGTGAGGTCGTGTCCGGGCACATCGGCGCGGTCGCCGGCGAACCCGACGATCTCAACGTGGACGAGCCCATGCTTGTCCACGAGCTGAGGCAGTCCGAGCGCGGCTGCGGCCCGTGGCCGCATGGAGGTGAGCAGGATGTCGGCGCCGGCCACGAGCGTCTCGAGTTCCTTGACTCCCGCCGCCTCCTTGAGATCGATGGTGCGGATCTCCTGCCCTGCGGTCAGTTGACCGTAGTACTCGGGGACCGTCTGATCGAGGGGGTCACCGCTCGGAGGCTCGACCTTGATGACGTCGGCACCGAGAGCGCTCAGCCGCGCGGCGGCAAGCGGCCCCGGCAGATTGATCGCGAGCGAGATCACCGTGATCCCGGTGAGTGGATCGTGGTCAGTCATCCAGAGCCCTTCAGTCGAATCCGTTCCGCGCTTTTGAATGAATGTATAGGATATTGAAAGAACGTTCAATACTTTTACGGCAGATCGAGGCTGGAAGAGGTCTGCGAGAATGGACGCCGACGACAGGGGTGAAGACATGAGGGTGCCGCCGCATCCGGGCAGCAGAGACGCCGACGCCGATTCCGAATTCCCCGATTCGGCGACCCCCGCAGCTGCGGCTCCCCCACAAGCGGCAGCGGCTCCCACGCAAGCCGACCCCGCGGCAGCGGACCTGACCAGCCGCGCCCGCATCCGCAATGCCGCTCTGCATCAGTTCGCGAGCTTCGGCTTCACCGGGACCCCCTTGCGCGCCATCGCCGCCGAGGCGGGTGTGGCGATCGGGCTGATCTCCCACCACTTCGGGTCCAAAGACGGGCTGCGTGAAGCAGTGGAGAGTTGGATCGTCGACCTGTTCGAGTCCGCGATCGCCGGCGCCGATGCCGCCGCGCACGATTCCGTGGCGGACGCGACCGTCCGTGATGCAGCGGTGGCGCGCATGCTGGAGCAGTATCCGCTGATCGTCAGCTATCTGCGTCGCGAGCTCCTCGAAGATCCCGAGTCCCGCACTCTCATCACTCGCCTCTCCCGGCTCTCACGTCAGAGCGTCGATTCCATGCGCTCGAGTGGGCTCGCCTCGACGGATCGCGATCGCGTCGAGCAGGTCGTCACCGTCATGGTCCGCCAGATGGGCCGCCTCTTCCTCCAGCCTTTCGTCGATCAGATCGTCGACTCGTTCCCCGCGGACGAACGCCCGCAGACGAAGCCGGAACTGACCATCGACGTCCACGTCCCCCACGACTGAGCAACTCGCGCCCCACCAGGACCTCCACGGCACGATCGCCCGGTGCGCCTTCCTGCGAAACCGAGCTGCCGCCTCGGCGAGGGTTGTGCCGTACCGCACATTCCCGTAGATTCATAACATAGGACATCAGACGTCCTATGTGTCAGTCGGGACTCGACGCTCTCACCGGTCCCCTACGAACTTCACGTGAGGAGGGAGCATGGACGCTCCGGGACTCGGCGGCCTCAACTGGGCCGTGATCATCATCTACCTCTTGGCCACCCTCGGCATCGGGGTCTGGTTCACCCGGCGAGCCAGCGGAGGAACAGAGGAGTTCTTCAAGGCCAGCGGACGGATCCCGGCATGGGCGGCAGGTTTCTCGATCTATGCGACGACGCTGTCGGCGATCACCTATATGTCCACGCCCGAGCAGGCCTTTCTCGCCGACTGGTCCTATGCGGCCGGCAATATCGCGATCTTCGCGATCGTCCCGCTGCTGGTGATCTTCTACATCCCCTTCTTCCGCAAGCTCGATGTCACCACCGCCTATGAGTATCTCGAGGAGCGCTTCGGTCCAAGCATCCGCGTGATCGGTTCGGTTCTCTTCGTCCTCTTCCACATCGGCCGCGTCGCCATCGTCATCTACCTGCCGACCTTGGCCATCAGCTCGGTCACCGACATCAACCCAGCGCTGGTCGCCGGAGCCGTCGGCGTGCTCTCGGTCGTCTACACCTTCCTCGGCGGCATCGAAGGCGTCATCTGGTCCGACGTCGTCCAAGGCATCATCCTCCTCGTCGGCGCTGCCGTCATCCTCGTCTTCGGCATCATGGCCCTCGACGGGGGCCTGGCCACCGTGGTCACTGACGCCGCCGCCAACGACAAGTTCATCTCCGCAGACAACTGGAAGTTCGGCGGGGCCGCCGCGGCGATCCCGATCGTCTTCCTCGGCTCAGTCTTCAACAACCTGCATCAGTACACGGCAAGCCAGGACGTCGTCCAGCGTTACCAGACCACGGATTCGCCGAAGTCGACAGCACGTTCGCTCATCGTCAACGGCTTCCTCGCCCTGCTGACGATCCCCCTGTTCTACGGGATCGGCACCGTTCTCTTCAGCTTCTACAAGCATTCGCAGGCCCTGCCCGAGGGGTTCAACACCTCGGCGCTCGTGCCGTACTTCGCGGTCACCGCGCTGCCGGCAGGAGTCTCCGGACTGCTCATCGCCGCGATCTTCGCCGCCGCACAGTCGACGATCTCCTCGAGCCTCAATTCGATCTCCGCATGCGTGACCGTGGACATCCGCGACCGCTTCTTCCCGCCCAAGACCGGCCAGGCCCGCACCGGCGTCGGCTTCTCCCGCGCCGTCATCGTCATCGTCGGCGTCCTGTCCGTGTCCGTCGCGCTCTACCTCTCGGCAACCGATCAGGCCCAGACCTGGGATCTCTTCCTGTCCATCACCGGGCTCTTCGGCGTCCCGCTCGCCGGCGTCTTCGCACTCGGCATCTTCACCAAACGCGCGAACACCTCCGGTGTGCTCGCCGGGCTCGTCGTCGGTGCAGGACTGGCCTGGTTCGTCCAGGAACGGGCCGGACTGACCCCGTTCGCGGTCTCCACGGTCGCCTTCATCGGCGCCATGATCTTCGGCTACCTCATCTCGCTGCTCACCGGCACCTTCGGCCCCCGCAGCGGCCACGATGTGCTGCCGCTGACGATCTACGCCAAGCGCGCCGCCTACACCCGCAGGGTCCCCACCAACCCCGCCGAGGCGGTCGCCGCCTCCGCGGCCACCGCGAACTCGGCCCCGTCGATCGGATCGCATCCGACCGATTCGAGGGCCGCCTCGACGGCAGTCAAAACGAACGACAAGCAAGGACACGACCATGACTGACTTCCACGGAATCATCCCCCCGCTGCTGACCCCGCGCACCGCGGGCGGCGACATCGACCGGGCGGGACTCGCCGCCCTCGTCGATCACCTCATCTCAGGCGGCGTGCACGGCATCTTCGTACTCGGATCCTCGGGCGAGGTCCCCTACCTCTCCAATGCCGAACGTGACCTCGTGCTCGAAACCGCACTCGAGGCCGCGGCCGGGCGGGTGCCCGTGCTCGTGGGCATCAGCGAACAGACGACGGTCCGTGTGCTCGAGGAAGCCGACCGACTGCTGGCCATCGGCGGGGACGCCGCCGTCGTGACGACTCCGTTCTACGCGCTGTCCGACGCGGCCGAAGTCGAGCGCCATCTGCGGTCAATCGCCGCCCATGTCAGCGTGCCGGTCTTCGCCTACGACGTGCCCGTGCGCACGCATATGAAGATGCCGCTCGACGTCCTCGTCCGTCTCGCCGAGGAAGGCGTCATCGCCGGAGTCAAGGACTCCTCCGGTGACGACGTGGGCTTCCGTCGCCTGCTGCTGGCAACGAAGCACCTGCCGGACTTTGCCGTGTTCACCGGACACGAGGTCGTCACCGACGGGGCCATGCTCGGCGGTGCGGCGGGAATCGTCCCCGGCCTCGGCAACGTCGACCCCGCCGGCTACGTGCGCATCTTCGACGCGGCGAAGTCCGGCGACTGGTCGACCGTGGTCGCCGAGCAGGATCGTGTGGCCCGACTCTTCGACATCACCGGCGCGGCGACCCCGGGGCGGGTGTCGGCCGGCGCAGCGGGTCTCGGCGGGTTCAAAACCGCGCTGCAGCTCATGGGCGTCATCTCCTCGAACACGATGGCCGAGCCGATGGAGTCGCTCAATGCCGCAGAGGCTGAGAAGGTCCGCATGCTCGTCAGCGCCGCAGGGCTGCTGTGACACTGCCCGCCACCGTCGCCGTCGACATCGGAGGCACGAAGATCCGTGCCGGCTCCGTCATCGGCGGCGTGCTCAGGCATGTGCGCGGCGTGCCGACGCCCGCAGCCGAGGGGGCGGCGGCGGTGCTCGACACCGTCTCCGAGGTGGTCGCCGCCGTCATCGCGGAAGCGCAGGCTTCCCGTGCGGCCGACTCGGCCGCCGGCAGCGGACTGGCCGATGCGGGCTCGGTCGGTGGCGATTCGGCCCGTGTGGCACGTTCTTCGGTCGACCTCGACTGGCGGACCGGCGTTGCCTCGGCCGGGGTGATCAACCCTGCGACCGGTGTTGTGGTCTCGGCGACGGAGTCGTTGGCCGGCTGGGCCGGCACCGAGCTGACCGCCGAGCTCGAATCCCGCACCGGACAGCCGGTGCGGGCCGTCAACGATGTCCACGCCCATGCCCTCGGTGAGGCTGCTGCCGGCGCCTCCCGCGGCATGAGCAGTTCGCTGCTCGTTGCGGCAGGGACCGGCATCGGCGGCGGGGCCATCATCAGCGGGAGTCTGCTCACCGGTCGGAATTCGGCAGCCGGACATATCGGGCATGTGCCATCTTCGGCCGCGGCCGGGCTGCTCTGCCCGTGCGGCGGGACCGGGCACCTCGAAGCGATCGCTTCGGGCCCGGCGATCCTCGCCACCTATCAGCGACTCCTGCGAGGCGACGACTCACCGGCCTCATCGGCCTCGGCGGCAGTTGCGGCCTCCGGATCTTCCTCCCCCGCTTCCGCATCTTCCTTCCGTGCTTCCACATCTTTGTCGTCTGCTTCCGGAACTTCCTCCCCTGCTTCCGCAACTCTGCCCCCTGCTTCCTCTCACGCCTCGGCCGTGAGGCCTTCACCGTCCGTCCCTGCCAGCACTCGCGAATTGGCGGCGGCCGCCTCGGCGGGAGATACACTTGCCGTGCGTGCCTTCGACACGGGCGCACGAGCCTTGGGCGCGGCGCTCGGCGGGATCGTCAATGTCCTCTCCCCCGAGGTCGTCGTCATCGGCGGCGGTCTGGCCGATATGGACGACACGTGGTGGGCACCCCTGTGCGAGGCCATGACCGTCGAACTCATCCCCGCCACCGCCGAGGTCGAGCTGCGGAAGGCAGAGTTGGGGCAGGATGCCGCCCTCATCGGTGCGGCCGGGCTGTGGGGTGCTGGACCGATGCCGCGGCACACCGAACGAGTCCCACGGAGCGACGAGAAGGAAGAGACTCACTGATGCTCTCGAAGATCGAGATCCTCGATGCGCTGCGCGGACGACTCATCGTGTCCGTGCAGGCCTATCCGGGTGAGCCGATGCGGAATCCGATCACGATGGCGCAGATCGCGGCCTCAGCGGTGGCCGGCGGTGCGGCGGCCGTACGCGTGCAGGGTCTCGGCGACATTCAGGCCTCCCGCTCAGCCGTCGAGGTGCCCGTCATCGGACTGTGGAAGGACGGCAGGGACGGGGTCGTCATCACCCCGACGTTCCAGCACGCCTATGCCGTGGCGCTGGCCGGTTCCCACATCGTCGCCATCGACGGAACCCGGCGGGAGCGGCCGGACGGGCTGAGCCTGGTCGAGACCGTCTCACGTCTCCACGAACAGACGAACGCCCTGGTCATGGCCGATTGCGGCAGTCTCGACGATGCTTGCGCCGCGGCTGAGGCCGGAGCCGACATCGTCGGCACCACCTTGGCAGGGTACTCGGGCGAGCGCGTACCGAGCGACGGCCCCGACCTCGAACTCATCAGCGAGATCCGTTCCGCCGAGCTGCCTGCGATGCTCGTCGCCGAAGGCCGGATCCACACCCCCGCCCATGCGGCGGCCGCGCATGAAGCCGGCGCCGATGCGGTCGTCGTGGGAACCGCGATCACTCACCCCACCACGATCACCTCATGGTTCGCCGAGGCGCTCGAAAGCTGAGCGGAAAGGGCTGAGCGTAGAAGGCTGAGCGGAGAATTCTGACCGGGGTCAGGGCTCTCACAGGCTCTGCCGAGCGGTCGAAGGCCGGCCCTGTTCAGAGATTCTGCCAGGCAGGCTTGCTCTCGTACGCGTGGCGATAGTAGTCGCCGAGCTGCAGCCGCGAGGCCGCGGCGTCGTCGAGCATCACCGTAACGTGCTGATGCATCTGCAGTACGGTCGCCGGCCACATCGCCGAGATCGGCCCCTCGACCATCTGATGCACGGCCTCGGCCTTGTTCCCGCCGGTGGCGATGAGCATGAGGTGCTTGGCCTCCATGATCGTCCCCATCCCCTGCGTCAGGCACAGCTTCGGCACCTGCTCGACATCGCCGTCGAAGAACCGCGCATTGTCGACCCGCGTCTGATTCGTCAGTGACTTCACCCGCGTCCGCGAAGCCAGTGAGGATCCGGGTTCGTTGAACGCGACGTGGCCGTCGGTGCCGATGCCCAGGATCTGCAGGTCGATTCCGCCAGCCTCGGCGATCATCCGTTCATAATCCGCCGAGGCGGCCGCCAAGTCATCTGCGGTTCCGTCGGGACCGTGGACTGCCCCCTCGGCGAAGTCGACGCGGGTTGCGATCTCCGTATCGATGACATTGCGGTAGCGCTCCGGGTGGTCAGCGGCGATGCCGACGTATTCGTCGAGCATGAACGCCTGGGCGTGGGCGAAGGACAGGCCCTCACTGTCGTGGCGCCGAGCCAGCTCATCGTAGATGCGCAGCGGACTCGATCCGGTCGCGAGCCCGAGGACCGGCGCGGTCTGCTCGCGCAGCAGACACTCGATCGCGTCCGCGGCCAGCCCGGCCAGCGTGTGCTCATCAGCGATGACAACTTCCATGAGGTCTCCTTCGGTTTCGGCATCCGCTGCGATGTCGTGAGTCTGCTTCGACGTCTTCGCCCGAGTACAGTTCTATGTCCTCAGTCAATCACTTCTTCTCGAGGGCGCGCATGATCGGCTCGTAGTGGGCAGTGATCGCGGCGCGGAAGGCCTCGGCGTCCCCGGATTCCGCCGCGGAAAGCATGAGTCCGTGCGCTTCCGCCGTCTGCTTCAGATCAGCGGCCACCGCAACGTTGAGCTTCGGCAGCACTGCGGTGTGGACGTCCCAGAACGCTGCGACGAGTTGGCCGACGAGCGAGTTGCTCAGCTGAGCGAGCAGCCCTGTGTGGAAGGCGCGATCCTGGTGCGGGAAAGTCTTGCCTGCGTCGGCCAGCGCGGTCATCTCATCGACCAGGGCCCGCAGATCCGGATTCGAAGTTCCCCGCATGGCGTTGACGATCTGCTCGGACATTCCATGGTCGAGGGCCTTGCGGACCTCGACGACATCGCGCAGCGCGTCGAGGTCGTCACCGGGGCTGAGCACTCCGCGGAAGACGAGGGCTTCGACCAGTGCCTCGAGGGTCATCTCGCCGACGTAGGTGCCGTGCCCGTGGCGGACGTCGACGATGTCGAGGGTGGAGAGTTTGCGGATGGCTTCGCGCACGTTCGATCGAGAGACACCGAGGCGGGAACACAGCTCGCCTTCGGTGGGCAGGAGGTCCCCGGGGCTCAGTCCGTCTGAGAGGATGAGATCCTTGATCCTGTCGGAGGTCGTCACCTTCCGATCGCCCGCTGTCGCCTCCGTCATGAGCACCTTCTGCCGTTGGTTCTTTGCCGAGCCTCCAGTATACGTCTGACATCAGATGTGTTGGCGGTCTGTTTCACATTCGATACGGGCGATCCCATTGTCGATCCGCCTCCGCCCGGCCGCGTCGGCAGACCGACTCATGGTGTCCTTGCCGCCCGGCCGCGCCGGCAGACCGACACCTGGTGTCCTTGCCGCCCGGCAGGTCGACACCTGGTGTCCTTGCCGCCCGGCAGGTCGACACCTGGTGTCCTTGCCGCCCGGCAGACCGACACCTGGTGCCCTTGCCGGCAGCCTTGCCGAGTCCGCTGCCTGCTCTGTCATCTGCGCATTGCCCTGTCATATACGTCGTGCCTTGTCATATACGTGGCCAGAGATGACAACTAGGGTGGTAGACATCAGCGGTCGCCGTGCGGCCGACAATCACGACGCAAGGAGCACTCATGACTGGAGCGGCGGTTTTCATCACCGTAGTCATCGTCATCGTCGTCATCGCCATTCTGCTGTTCGGGAAGCTGCGAACAAGCATGTTCTTCACGGTGAAGACGCAGGAGAACGTCGTCGTCGAGCGGTTCGGCAAGTTCAAGAAGGTCGCGAGGCCGGGACTGAACACGAAGGTGCCGTTCATCGAAACGACGAGCAAGCCGATCTCGCTGCGGGTCCAACAGCTCGAGGTCAACATCGAGTCGAAGACGAAGGACAACGTCTTCGTCACCGTTCCGGTCGCGGTCCAGTACGTCGTCGAAGAGGACAATGTCGCCGACGCCTACTACCGCCTGGCGAACTCCGAGGAGCAGATCCGCTCGTATGTCTTCGACACGGTCCGCTCGGCACTGTCGGGACTGACCCTGGACACCGCGTTCGAGTCGAAGGACGACATCGCTGAGAACGTCGAGCGCCGTCTGTCCGAGTCGATGAAGCGCTACGGCTTCAAGATCGTGAGCACTCTGGTCACGGACATCACCCCGGATCCGCGGGTGCGCGAATCGATGAACTCGATCAACGCCGCCCAGCGCGACAAGGTCGCAGCGCAGTCCCTGGCCGAGGCCGACAAGATCAAGCGCGTGACTCAGGCACAGGCCGAATCGGAGGCGATGCGTCTGCACGGTGAGGGTGTGGCCGCTCAGCGCAAGGCGATTGCCAACGGCATCGCCGAGCAGTACGCGCTGCTGCAGGAGGTCGGCATCGACCGCACCGCCGAGCAGCTGCTGATGATGACCCAGTACTTCGACACGATGCAGAACGTCGCACAGGAGGGCCGGTCGAACGTGCTGTTCATGCCTTCGAACCCGGGCGGCCTGGGTGAGATGGGCCAGGAGATCAGGACCGCCCTGTTCACCGCCAACGCCGCCCAGGACGGTTCGCACCTGCCGGCGCCGACCAACCGCAACGACTCGGACAATCGCTCACACCGCAGCTCCGAAGCAGACTCCGGGCGCAGCCACGATGGCGGCGCAGGAGGCAACTCCGGCGGCCATTCCGGGCAGGGTTCCGGACCGTCCACGGACCAGGGCTCGGCTCAGGGCCAGGGCTACGGTCCAGGCGCCGGGCAAGGCTACGGGCAGGATTCCGGACAGGGCTACGGTCAAGGTGGAGTTCCTCCGCAGCCGAACACACCCCCGAACTCACCGGTCCAGGCCGCCGCTCAGCAGTGGCTGAACCGCAAACGCGGTCAGAACCCTCAGCAGTAGAACCAAGCCGGCCCCACCTCGGCGCACGGTGCATTCCCACCAAGGAGATCAGTTCCTTCAGAATGGGCGGATGAAAACGCTTTTCATCCGCCCATTTCAGTCTCAGAAAACCCTTAACCGGCGCACCACTTTGTCCGACCACACGCCCAACAACAGATTTAAAAGCGTTCCGCACCCAGTCCAACATTCTGGCTTCCGGCGTTTTGACACCGCCAACGCGGCACGCGCCCGCCCCAGGTCGGGGAAACCTTCAAGACAAGGACTTGAGCGCAATCAGCGGCCCATTATTCGTAGACAGTGACATAGTCTCGATCGGCATCAAACGACAGGGCCGCGACCCACCGCCGCTGGTTTTCGTAGTCAACGACGCTCAAGTTCATTCCCATTCCAACGGCTGGAATTTCAAACAGGCCATTCTCGAATTCTCGGCTACCTGCGCCAAATGTATGGGCGATAGGACTTGGTCGCGAACTAATGCTTGAAATTGAACTAACGACCACAGCCGCCACATCAAAACGCGAAACTTTGAACTGGACGTAGCAATTGTCACCATAACGTACCGCCCAAGGAGCATTCACTTCAACAGACGCCGCTGGTTCTAGATCACCACGAAAGTTACGCCCCTCGGCAATTACGCCATGCACGTCATCTTCGAAAGTCGTTTGAATGGCCGCCATCACGGCGTTTTCGCCGAGGAAGAAGTCTTCATAAATTTTCGCGACAGCAGAGATGTTTGACGAGCCTTCGTTATGAGCATTCGCGAGGGCCTTCACTTGGTAGACTCCAAATTTCACTTCACCATCCGGAATAACAACTCCCGAATATTGTCTACTGACTCGCTCCAGAGACTTGCGATCAACTTCGTTCAATCGAATTCGCCAACGATTTCGCCAAGATCCCGCTCTTTCAATCGACTGCTGCGCAATGCCCAGTGTCCGCGGGACCAAAACAGGAAACGAATACTTGAACAGAAATAATTCAATTTGTCGAAGAAATTTTGGGCGATTACTCGACTCATGCGCAACCATAGCAAGAAGCAACGGCAAATCTGCCTTATTTTCGAAAGCACATTTTGCTAAATACCCAATATAATAATCGTCAATTTTGAGCTGACTCAACGAACCGGCACGCCCGCCACCAGTACCACGGCTCAGAGTTATAGCCTTGAACACAGCAAACAGAATGGCGACACATACAGCCGTCCAAAACCCTTGTACCAGCGATTTCGCCTCTGGGACAACACTGTCAAGATTCGGACGCCCCCAGTCCAGAGCCCCCACGACTACAGCCAAGGAGATGGATATTCCAAGCAAATAAACACCCTGGACAACAAACCCTGAATGTCTGGAGTATGCCGAAAACAGTGAAAGAAAATTCGTGGTTGCGATGTGGCCAAAGTAAAACACCCACAGCGCAAGGCTGACGTCAGTCTCTAGTTCGTGGGCCACTGCAACTAGGAATACGGCGGCAAGACCAAAAGGCACCAGGCGCCACACAAGAACTTTTAGAGGAGCTTCGACCACCCAATGCTTCGCTCTATCAGAGCTGTCGAAGTAGTTGTCTGGCCAGGACATCCTGGCTACCAGGAACACGACCTTGAGCGCTACTGCCGCACTGGCACCCACAACTACTGGCAGAATCACGGAACTCCCTTCATTCATGTTCCCGCAAACTAAGGAATCTACGCGAAATAGTGCGGGCTGGCGTCAGGCCCCTCTAAAAACCCGTCACCAACCCGCACAGGCAGAGTTGAACCACCAGACGTCAGCGGGTGGCCATGGCTTCGAGCGCGGACTTCTCGACCGCCTCGGCGACGGCCGGAGCGACACGGGAATCGAGCGCACCGGGCACGATGTAGCCGGGCTCGAGGTCATCGCCGACGAGATCGGCGATCGCACGAGCGGCGACGAGCTTCATATCGTCGGTGATCTCATTGGCATCGGCGTCGAGCGCACCGCGGAAGATTCCGGGGAACGCGAGGACGTTGTTGATCTGGTTCGGGAAGTCGCTGCGCCCAGTGGCCACAACGGTGGCGTACTTGGCAGCGACGTCGGGGGCCACCTCGGGGTTGGGGTTCGACAGGGCGAAGATGATCGCGTCGTCGGCCATGTTCTCCAGATGCGCCTCGTCGATGGTGCCGCCGGAGACGCCGATGAAGGCATCGGCACCGTCGAGGGCTTCGCCGATCCCGCCGGAGATTCCGCGCGGATTCGTCGACTTGGCGAGGAACTGCTTGGTCTCGGACAGGTCGGAGCGGCCGGAATCGACGACTCCCTTGGAATCGAGGACGACGATGTCTTTCACGCCTGCGTCGGCAAGGATCTTCACCACGGCCACACCGGCAGCACCGGCGCCGGAGACGACCACGCGGACGGACTCGAAGGACTTCTTCACCACGCGCAGAGCGTTCGTCAGAGCGGCGAGGACGACGACGGCGGTGCCGTGCTGGTCATCGTGCATGACGGGGATGTCGAGGGCTTCCTTGACCCTGTCCTCGATCTCGAAGCAGCGCGGGGCGGAGATGTCCTCGAGGTTGATCGCACCGAAGGTCGGGGCCATGCGGATGATGGTTTCGACGATCTCGTCGGTGTCGTTGGTGTCGAGCACGATCGGGATCGCGTTGAGGCCGGAGAAGCTCTTGAACAGGGCGCACTTGCCCTCCATCACCGGCAGCGAGGCGGCCGGACCGATGTCACCGAGCCCGAGCACGGCCGAACCGTCGGAGATGACCGCGACGAGGCGGCCCGTCCAGGTGTGGGTGCGCGCGAGCTGCGGCTCGTCCTTGATCGCGGTGCAGACCTTGGCCACGCCCGGCGTGTAGGCGATCGAGAGATCGCGCTGGGTCTGCAGCGGGCTGGTCAGCTCGGCGGACAGCTTGCCGCCTTCGTGCGCGGCGAAGATCTCCTGATCAGTGATGGGAGTCGGCGCGTTCTGGCCCGAAGCGGTGGAGTTTTCGGCGGTGGTCGTCATGATTGATCCTCGTGGTTGATTCGGCGACAGGGCGTATTCGTCGTTGCCGGCAGTGATCGTCTGACCGCGGGCAGTGCGGCGCAGCGTCGGCGGAACTCGGATGAGTTCAGATGAATCCGTGCGGACTCGCTTGAGCCACGGTGAGTTCGGATGAGCCGGAAGTGGGCTTGCCGAGGCGGTCGGACGAAGAACTGGTCACCAGTGAAGGATGGTGCGGTGACGTCGGCGCGTCCTGTGGTGCAGACCCTAGGTGAAGGGCGCCGCAGGTGCGCGCTGTGCGGATACGGCTCGCATGGGGGCGAGTGTCGACCTCATGGGTCGCATCCGGCAACCCGATCAGCATAACCGATGAGGTGACCCATTTCACCTGAAATCCCTCCCCTCACCGAGGTTGCCCTCCGTTTCGGTGGCATGTTCTCTAGACCTTTAGGCCGAGGTCCGGGGGCGATGGCGGCGGTGCCGAGCGGGCCGGGCGGACGGCTGGCAGAGACTGCGGCTGCGTCGATCACAGCTTCAATGTCATGTCAGTGCCGGATGCGAAAATGATCGGACAACGGAATCACTGGCCATTGGGAATCGAGAAACATTCGAACAATTTCTCACTTTTCTATTGTGAACAGTTGTTTGATCGTTTATCATAGTAATAACAGCTTTTCAATTCAGCTCCACTTCTCCGACAATGAGGTCTGAGGCAGGTGAAATCGCAATGAAGGGCACCACAGGCTCGGCTCCGTCGAGCACTGACGAGGCAGCGGCATCCGGCTCCTCGCCGCGTTATGCCATCCGGTTCGAATCGAACATGTCCCACTTCGCCGAGGCGGCCGTGGCCTCCGATCGCGCCCGTTTCGAAGTCCTCGAATCGGCTTCGGCAACGGTGCTCGAGCAGGTCCTTCTCAACTTGGAGTTCGCCGTGCCCGAAGGTTCGGAGCCGTTCCGATGCGCAACGATCGCCGGAACCTTGGAACGTCGCCGTCATGAGACGCAGACCGAAGGCGATGTGGCGGGTCGCCGTCAACGGGACGCTCTCAGGAAAACAGCCGCCTGCACCAAGGCTGAAGTCGAGCTCTATGACGCCGAGTTCGCCCGCTCCCAGCGGAAAGCTGCCGAGAAGGCCGCAGAGGAGGAGCTGCCCGACTTCCCCGAGTTCGACCCCAAGGCGTGGTTCGCGCAGTGGGTCTACGACAACGTGCTGTCGGAGGACCTCGTCGAGATCTCGACGGTCCTCGGTACGAACAGTGCGCGCACGTACCGTCAGCTGTCGGGTGCGATGACGATCTTCTACGGTCTTCCCCGATTCGCTGACCGCGTCCGCAAAGGCGAATTCACCCAAGCACACGTCGAGGTGGTCACCCAGCTGTGCGTGACGGTCTCCTTCGAATTCCTTCCCAAGCTCGACGAGTACCTCGCCACCAAGCGCGCGGACATCACCTGCGAGACCCTCCGCCGGGCCCTGGCGAAGATGATCAGCCTGCTCGTTCCTCCCGTCGCCATGACCGAGATTGCGGCGAAGCGACGCCGCGTCGACGTCGAGGGGTTCAAAGACGGCTCGGCCTGCCTCACCGTCAACGGCCCTTCGGCTGAGATCTTCGCCTGCTACAACCGCATCCAGGCCATGGCTCTGACCATCCACGGGAAGAACAGGTCAGCTCTCAATCTGCCCGTCGGCATGGCGATCAGCGATGAGCGGTCCATCGACCAGCTCCAGTACGACCTGTTCGTCCGCCCCGTACCTGAGCTGAGCGTCAAGGTCGTGTCCATCGACCCGGTCACCGGTTTTCAGGTGACCAAAGAGGCTTCTCTGCTCGACGCCGATGGCGAGATGATTCCCGGCATCGACACCGAGGACGGCCTCGCCGACTTCGCCAAGTCCGTAGCCGATGAGGCTGCGGACGACGATGCTTCCCCGTCCGACCGTGCCACCGGATCCGCGTTCCGCGCCGCCGCACCCACGCGAAACAGCAGCGGCAGCGGCGACAGCGACAGTGACAGTGACAGTGACAGCGTCGCCAGCCCCACCCGCGGCAGCAACGGCGACAGCGACAGCGTCAACGAGCTCGGCCCGGCCGAGTACTGGGTGAAGGTGCGCATGCCCACCAACCAACAGTGGCTGGCCAGTCAGGCCGCCACGGTCGCGACCGTACCGTTCCTCTCACTGACCGGAGACTCGGAGCTGCCCGGCACCTTCGCTGATGGCTCACCCATGCCCGCCGAGGTGGCACGCATGATCGCTGGACGGTCGAAGTCCATCCAACGGATCCTCACTGACCCCGCCACCGGCACCCCGCTCGATGCAAAGGCAACGAGCTACCAGGTTCCCAACGACCTGCGCAGGACGCTGGTCGAACAATGGACGGTCTGCACCGTCCCTGGTTGCTCGCGCCGGGCCGAGAAGGCGGAGATCGACCACGTCATCCCGTTCTTCCACCTCAATCCCAGCAAGGGAGGGCTCACTCGGTTCGGCAACCTTCATCCTCTGTGCAAGAAGCACCATGCGTTGAAGACCGCCGGTCGCTACGGCGTGACTATGCCCAAATCCGGAGAGGTCGACTACAAGTTCCGGCACGGAGTCTCGGCCAAGGTGACTGCTCCCGACCAGCCGATCAACATTGCCCAAGCTCTCGAACTCGAAGCCTTGGCACAGGTCCGCCTCAGGCGGTGGAGTCTGCCCAAGAGCATGGTTCCGCCCGCACCACAGGTGCTCGAACTCATGCCAGGAGAGTCGACGATTCGCCAGCGCGACGAGGCGAAGCGTCTCAAAGAGGAGCGAGAGGCACGGCAGCAACGTCTGACACGGGCCTACAAAAACGGTCAGGCTGCACGGCGGCGGCTGATGCTCGAACGTTGCCTCAACTGGGAGAGTGCTGTCTTCCAACCTTGCCTCCCCGCCGGTTCCGACCCTGCGGCGAGGAAGCAGCTGACCGGGAATGCCCGGTATGCCCGAATCATCAAATGCCGCCGTCTTTCAGGAATCGACGACGAGGATGTCGACTTCGACCCCAACAAACCCGATGACACCAACAAACCTAGTGCCCCCAACGGACCCAGTGATACCAACGGGTCCCATGAGCCCAGTGACCCCACCGCCGTCGCCTCACGGCCCAAGCGCACGACGAAATCCAAAGTCTCCGGGGCGAACGACCCGTGGGACCACCGCTATGTCCCCACGAAGGTCAACTGGGACCACGACCTCGAGGCCGATCCCCCACCGTTCTGACCGTGTCCGCTCGTCTGACTGTGCCCGCTCGTCTGGCCCTGTCCGCTCGTCTGGCCGTGTTTGCTCGCCTAACCCGGTCCATTCGCCTGGCCCGGCCCATTCGCCTAGCTGCGCACGCGCGGTCGGGGACGAAGCACCGCTGAAATATCTGGCGCATCTTCTTCGCGGAGGCACCACAAATTTGAGATTGGGCTAGAAGAACTCCCGCCAGCGGATATGTTGAGAAGTATCAGCATCCCCGAAAACGTTTCGATGTGTTGCCTTATGAAGCAGGAGTGAAGATGAGTGTGCTCTATCTGGTCCGACACGGACAGGCCTCGTTCGGTACCGACGACTACGATCGGCTGTCCGATCTCGGCAAGGAGCAGAGCCGCGTCACCGGCCGGTTCCTCGCGGCTCAAGGTGTAGCTCCCGACAGGCTCATCCACGGTGAGATGCTGCGGCAGCGGCAGACGGCCGAAGGGCTTCTCGAGGGACTGGGCATGACGATCGATACCCGTGTCGATGCCGGCTGGAATGAATACAGTGCGTGGGAGATCACCGGGGTTCTGCCCGAGACCGACCCGCGGGCGAAATACGACTCAAAAGTCTTTCAAGCTGAACTCGAACGCGGCTGTGCCCGCTGGGCCTCCGGTGAGCATGACGAGGACTATTCGGAGACTTACACTCAGTTCACCTCACGAGTCGATCGGGCCCTCGACGATGCTGTCGCCGCAATGGGTTCGGGCGAGTCGACGGTCGTCGTCTCCAGTGCCGGCGCCATCGCGTGGACGGCCGCTCGACTGCTCGGTGCCGGCTTCGACCAGTGGATGGCGTTCAACCGGGTGACCATCAACACCGGCATCACGAAGATCATCACCGGCCGCGGCGGCACCAGCCTCATCTCCTTCAACGACCACGGCCACCAGGCTCCGCAGGACGCAACCTACCGCTGAGGCTGAAGCACCGGGTGCCGAGGCGCTGGGGTGCCGAAGTACCGGGTGCTGAGGCGCTGGGGTGCCGGGTGCTGAGGCGCCGAAAAGTCAACACGGTCGTTGCGCAGCCGGCCGGCGGGGCGTCTATGCTTATGAGCTGATCCGGGGCCTTCAACTGTCGGCGAGACCTCTATTTCGCTTCGCTTTCTCCCGAACGACCGTGCCTCAGTCCTGTAGGGATTCCGATCACGACAGGCTCGGCCTGTCCGCAACATCCGGCCGATTCGACACCCTCCTCTTCCGACGGACTGTCGCACGAGGAACCGACATCGGCTGAACACACGCCCGTTTCGGGCAGAACGAGCTCGATTCGGTCGGCAGCCTCTTGGTCCCCCGCGATCGCGGCGACGATGGAGCGAATCTGCTCGTACCCGGTGAACATCAGGAAGGTCGGAGCTCGACCGTAGGATTTCATTCCCGCAATGTAGAAGTCCTTCTCCGGGTGGGAGAGCATTCGAGCACCGTGGGGTGGGACGGTCCCACAGCTGTGGAACTCCGGGTCGATGAGCGGGCCGAGCTCCTGTGGCGCTTCGACGACGGGGTCAAGGTCGAGTCGGATTTCTCGAAGGAACCCGAAGTCGGGCCGGAAGCCTGTGGCCGGGACGACCCGATCGGCATGGAGCTTCACGGGGCCTTCGTCCGTCGCGGCTATGATCGTGAGGCCGTCATCACTGCTGAGGTCCGCGGTCGTGACACCATCATCACCGCGGAGTTCCGTGATCGTCATCGACGTATGCACGTCGATCACTCCGGTCTCGACGAGGCGCCGCAGCCGTGAGCCGAGAGCTCCGCGAGCAGGCAGACCGTCCTTGTCCTCTCCGCCGTAGACACTGGCTGGGTCTGCGCCCCTGATCGCCCAGCTGATGCGAGTATCCGGTTCGCGTTCGCGAAGTTCGGCCAGGGCCAGCAGCGTATTTGCTGCCGAATGGCCTCCACCGACAACCACTGTATGTTTGCCGGCGAACCACGCACGGTCGCGGTTGAGCACGTCTGGCAGAGCTGAGGTGACGGCCCCTTCCCGGCGAGCCCGATCTTCACCGAAGGCAGGCAGACCGGCCCGCCCGATCGGGTTCGGTGTCTGCCAGGTACCGGAAGCATCGATGACCGCACGCGCGTAGTGTTCGGACACCGTCCCATCCGATTTCTCAGTGCGGATGAGGAAAGGCGTCTCATCTCAGTCCGGCGTTCGAGTCCGGTCTTTGCCGATTCGGCTCACGGCCGTGACTCGAGAGTCCAAATGGATGGTCTTGCGCAGCTCGGGAGTCTCGGCCAACGGTTTGAGATAGTCCGTGACCAGCTCTTCACCGGTAGGCAGATAGTCTCCGTCTGGTTCGCTCCAACCAGCGGCTTCCAGGAGACCGCGTGCCGCATGGTCGACGTTGTACTTCCACGGAGAGAACAGCCCGATGTGTCCCCACTCCGAGACAGCCGAAGCTGGAGCAGGGCCCGATTCGAACACCAGCGGCCGAAGACCTCGCGTGACCAAGTGCGCGGCGGCAGCCAGCCCGACAGGGCCGGCGCCGATGACGGCTACCGGCAGTTCATCGCGAGTGGTTTCAGGCATGAGGCGCCTCCTCGGCGTTTGATGTCGATGTGTTTCGGTGGCCATCCGAGACAGGGCCGGCAGGTTCGGACACGGGAGCAAGCACGGACTCAGGAGCGATCTCGGCCTCGGGAGCAAGCTCGGTCACGAGAGTCTCAACGCGAGAGCATATCTCGTCGCGGATTCTCCTGACTGCGTCGAGACTTTGCCCGGCGGGGTCGTCGAGCGCCCAGTCTTCGTACCTCGTGCCGGGGAAGACAGGGCAGGCATCCCCACACCCCATGGTGATGACCACATCGGACGCGCGAACGTCTTCAGCGGCAAGAAGCGCGGGTCGGTTGTCCGTGATGTCGATGCCGACTTCGGTCATCGCCGCAACTGCAGTGGAGTTGAGGCAATCTGCCGGTTCGCTGCCGGCGGACCGGATCTCAACGAGGTCACCGGCCGCGTGGTGGAGGAAACCTGCCGCCATCTGCGATCTGCCCGCGTTGTGCACACAGACGAACAGCACGCGTGGTTTCCTCGACGGTGTTGGACTCATGCTCAGATCGCTCGTCGTTCAGCGGTGGATGGAAAGAATCGCGGACGAGCCCAGAGCGCCACATAGACGAGACCGACGAGGATGGGCACCTCGATCAGCGGTCCGACCACGCCCGCCAGCGCTTGCCCGGAAGTCACGCCGTAGGTGCCGATCGCAACGGCGATGGCCAGTTCGAAGTTGTTGCCTGCCGCAGTGAACGCCAAGGTCGTTGTCTTCTCGTATCCGAGCCTCAGCACACGGCCGACGACCATCCCGATGGCGAAGACGCTGACGAAATAGACGAGCAGCGGCAAGGCGATGCGAGCAACGTTCTTCGGGTGAGTGGTGATCTCGTCACCCTGGAGCGCGAAGAGCACGACGATCGTGAAGAGCAGACCGTAGAGCGCCCACGGGCCGAGCTTGGGGAGGAAGCGCTCTTCATACCAGGACCGCCCCTTGACCTTCTCCCCGAACGTGCGGGTGAGGAATCCTGCAACGAGAGGGACGCCGAGGAAGACGAGGACGCTGAGAGTGATTGCCCAGAACGAGAACTCGCTGCTGGTCGTCGGCAGACCCAGAAGCTCGGGCAGCCACTGCAGGTAGAACCAACCGAGGAGTCCGAAGGCCAGCACCTGGAACACTGAGTTGATCGCCACAAGCACCGCGGCGGCTTCTCTGTCACCGCAGGCGAGATCGTTCCAGATGAAGACCATGGCGATGCATCGAGCAAGACCGACGATGATCAGCCCTGTGCGGTACTCGGGGAGGTCGGGCAGGAAAAGCCATGCGAGGACGAACATGAACGCGGGCGCGGCCAACCAGTTGATGATCAGCGAGGTGACCATGAGCCTCTTGTCGGCGAGCACGTGCCCTGTCTCGTCGAAGCGGACCTTAGCCAGGACCGGATACATCATGACGAGCAGGCCCACCGCGATCGGCAGAGACACATCAGCGATTCTAACGGAGTCCAGTGCGGCCCCGAGACCGGGAATGATCCTGCCGAGGAGGAGGCCGACACCCATGGCCACGAGGATCCAAACCGGCAGGAATCGATCAAGAGTCGAAAGCTTCGCAGCCACCGGCGAGGCTGTATGCGCGGTCGTCGTGGAGGTCATCGCTCTCCCTGGGAAAGAGTCGGTCGGGCGGCGGGACTCACCGCAGACACATTGAAGTTCATCGATACGATCGAAACACAACGCATCGACAACTGTCAATATGTAGGCATAATGGTGGTGTGAGCCTTGTACACCCCGACCCAGACATCGCTTCGGACACCTGCTGCCCGTCGCTGACCGTTGCGCCTCTGAGCCGCGACGACGCCCAGGACTTCGCCCGCACACTCAAAGCCGTGTCCGACCCGACCCGGCTCCAGCTGGTGTCCCTTGTCGCCGCGCACGACGATCAGGAGGCCTGCCTGTGCGACCTCATCGACCCTGTCGGTCTCGGTCAGCCCACGGTGTCCCACCACCTGAAGATCCTCGTCGACGCGGGAGTCCTGCGTCGCGAGAAGCGCGGAATCTGGTCGTACTACTCGCTGGAGGCGGAGACCCTGAGCAGATTGGCGTCATTCCTGTCCCCGAGTAGGACACCGCAACCAGACTGAGTTGCTGAAAGTCTCACCGGACCGAACGTCGACCGGGGCCGCCGACAACGGTCCCCGAGTGCACAGGGGCGGAGCCGATATCAGTTCGGCTCCGCCCCCGTTCTCATCTCAGGTTCGAGACTTCATCACATCGGGGTGGTCTTCCGTCGCCTCGAGACGAGGACAGCAGCGATTCCGCCCCCGATGAGAAGCACGCCGAGGAGGCCGAACGTCACAACCCCGGCAGCACCTGTCCGCGGCAGATGATCATTGCCATTGCCGTGACCGTTTGCGTTACTGTCACTCGCAGACCCATCGGCCGAGGTGGTGCCACCGTCCGATGCGCTCGACGCGTTACTGTCCGCGGCGGGATTCGTCGAGACATCTTCACGCCCCTCGGGATCGGTTGAGGCCTCCCCCGCCGGGTCAGTCGACGCTTTCCCCTCAGGATTGGTCGACGTGTCGGCGTCAGGATCGGCCGCAGTGTCCGCCGCTGGGTCAGTCGATGCCTTCGCATCCGGGTCAGTCGAGACATTCCCGTCCGGATCGGCCGCGGTATCAGCGTCAGGATCAGTCGATGCTTTCGCATCCGGATCGCTCGCGGTATCCGCGTCCGAACCAGCCTCCGGGTCGCTCGCGGCGTCGGCATCCGGGTCGGCCGCGGTGTCGGCATCCGGGTCGGCCGCGGTGTGCGCATCAGGGTCAGCCGCGGTGTCCGCATCAGGGTCAGCCGCGGTGTCAGCGTCAGACTCTTGCGATGCCTCATCGTCACCGTTCGGGTCGGTCGACGCTTCTGCATCTGGATCTGCGGAGGCATCGCCGTCCGGATCGGCATCGGCACCGGTGTTCTTCGTGTTGACGATGTCGGAGAACGTCACGTCCCGCTTCTCGCCACTGATCGTCACCGTCTGCGTCTCATCCGAGAGTGCATAGCCCTCGGGAGCGCTGGTCTCCTTGATGGTGTAGTCGCCCCAGGCCAGGTCCGACACTTCGAACTGTCCGGCAGCCTCGTCGGCGTCGAGGTCGCCGTTGTCGGTTACGACGAAGTCTTTGCCGTTCGGACCCGTGAGAGTGAACTCAGCTCCGGCAAGCGCTTTGCCGTCCTCATCGACCTTCTTCCAGCTCAGCACCCCGGGAATCTGCTCATTGATGATCTGGCAGGTGACGATCGCGTCCGTGCCGACAGTTTCGGTCAGCTGAAATCCATCCGCGATGTTCTTCGTGTCGACTTCACGTCCGTCTGCGGTGCAGAACGCGTTCGCACCGGACTGCTGTTGCAGCCGGTAGCCTTCCTGCTGCTTTTCGGTGGCCTGCACTCCGTCGGCAGGAGTCTTCAGCTTGAAGCTCACCGTACCGTCGGCGTTCGTGGTCTTCTCGGCTCCGTCCACCGCATCCGGAGACGAGATCGCCCAGCCTTCGCCGGGATGCTTCTTCGTCTCTCCGTGGTCGCCGACTGCGGGATCGATGAGCTTCGTGACATTGAGTGTGCCGCGGCAGCTCTTCGTGGCGATCTCGCGCAGCTGTTTGGTCAGTGCGGAGTAATCGGAGATCACGTAGTAGTCGTCGCCTGCTGTTTGGCCGGAGACCAACTTGATGTTGTCCTCATTGATCTCGCTGCCCACCCCGAGGCCGACGACCTTGGTTCCCTCGGATTTCAGCGCGTTCGCCGATTCGATGGCTTTGTCGATGTCGATCTGGTCGGTTCGCGTACCGCGGTCGGTGTTGCCCCTCTCGGATCCCGGCACACCGTAGGCCGTGGGTTTGCCGTCGGTGACGAACAGCACCAGATCATGGCTTGTTCCGTCGAGCTGTCCGAGCCCCCGGTCCCAGTTCGTGCCTCCCGCGTCCTGCGGGACTCGCCGGAGTGCATCGATCCGGTCGTTGAGCTCGCCGACGGAGTCAGAGGTTGCAACAGAAGTGCTGGCGATCGGGTCATTGGTGCCATCGGGTCCGAAGGTCGCGAAGGTGTTGACGGACACTCTGCTCGGAGTTCCGGCCAGGCCCTCGGTGACAGCCTTGGCCGCCGCCTTCGAATCATCGACATCACGATCGGACAGGGAATTCGACAGGTCGAGGACGACCCCGATGTCGAGACCGCACTTGTCTGCCAATGAGGGGTTCGGTTGTGGTTCGGGGGCTGCCTGCGCGGGCGAGACGGCCGCGCCGATGAATGCGAACGAAGCGAGAACGGACGACGCGAGGATCGCGGCTCCGTGCTTCGTGAGGGGATGTCGTTTCAGGGACAAGGAGTTGCTCCTTCGGAACGGTCCCGCCGCCTCGGCGTTCTGCGAACGACAGGCGAGGGGATGCACTGGCAATGGTGTGAGGCGGCCCTGCAGCCACGTGGTTCCGCAGGGCCGCCTCGGTGAGTCCGGGACTCGGAGGGGACCCGAATCGGCTGTTGTACAACCGCCGGCTCGGGCATGGAGCGGCCTTGGGTCTTGACCTCTCCATAGACTGAGACCCGTGAGCGGCCGCATTCGTTCGCGAGTCGAGAAAAGTTTTTTCTCCGCCGCACAGGTCCGAAACCTCGCCGCCACCCGCCGAGGCGCCAGTGTTTGGGAAGCCGAGAATTCCTGCTGTACAGTTTCAGCATTCCCCCGAAATACCCCGGAACTGTTCCCCGAATCACAGTCGAGGTCCCCGATATGAATACTCGAAAACGACGTCCGTACCGCTGCTTTGAGGCACCGGGCCGATGACCGAGGCGTTGTCGTCTCAGGCCGACGGTTCCCCGTCCTCAGCCGGGTTTGCGCACTCGAGCAGCACACTCACTGACGCCGAACTCTGTGCCCGCATCCGTCACCATCGGCCCGATTCCTCAGCAGGACGGGCGGCCTTCGGTGAGCTCTATGCCCGGCATCGACTGCCCGCACTGCACTTCGCACTGCGCCTCAACAGAGAACGCGGTCGAGCCGAGGATGCCGTCGCCGAAGCCTTTGCCAAGATCTGGCGCGCCTGGGGACGGGGTGCGGGTCCCGAAGAGTCGTTCAAGCCCTACCTCATGGCCGCTGTGCGGTCTGAGTCGTACCGGCGCTCAGCGACGACCCGTGCCACCACGACCGTTGAACCCGAGGTGCTGACGTTCCTCGCCGGCCCCGAACCGAGCGACCACGCCGCCGAGGTGGCTGAGCGAGACCAGCTCGGCCGTGCGTTCAGAGGGCTCCCCGATGCGTGGCAGAGCGCGCTCACACTGATCGACATCGACGGCGTACCGACCGCCGATGCCGCCGCATCGATGGACTTGTCCCCGAACTCCTTCAGCTCGCTTCTTCGGCGCGCCCGAGAGGGGCTTCGCGCCGCATACCTGCAGCAGCACGTCGAGCCGAGTCCACCGGAATGTGCGGAGTTCTCCGCCGAGCTCGCGCGCTTCGTGCGCCATCAGCTGAGCCCGAAACGCGCCGAGGCGGTCCAGGCTCATCTCAGTCAGTGCAGTCACTGCCGTCGACAGTCCTTCAGACTCCGCAGCCTCAACACGACGTTCCAGGCATGGATCACGCCTGCCGTACTCGCCGCTGCGCTCATCGAGATCGGACATTTCCCCGAAGGAGCACTGGTCCTGGTGGGAACGAGCGCGTTGAAGGCCGAATCCGGGGCTCAGGCGGGGGCGGGCGCTTCTGAGCCGCACTCGAGCGCACTCATCGGAGGTTCGAAGAGCGGCGTGGGCGCCGCAGGTGCGGGAAGCTCCGGGGGCGGCGGTGCGGGGATCGCAGCCGGAGTGTCGACACTCAAAGTCGCTCTCGCAAGCATCGCTGCCACCGCTGCCATCGCCGCCGGCACCGTCACTCTGGTGGATCTGCAGAACGATTCCGCCCCTCGTCCTGCCGCTGCGGCGGAAGCTTCTTCGACACCCGCGCCCGCACCACTACCGATTTCTCCTCCGACCTCTTCGCCGCAGGCAGCGGCGCCGGACGCACACGATGGGCATTCTCCGGACCCGCAGGAAGACGCTCAAACGCCGGTCCCTGAAGCGGAGAACCAGCCATCTGCACCGAGCGATGAGCCGGCAGGGACTCCGAGCGATAAACGTGCGGAGGCTCCGGACGATGAGCCGGCAGAGGCTCCGGGCGATCGGGATGAGCCGGCAGAGGAAGGCGAAGAGCAGAAGCCCACCG
This sequence comes from Brevibacterium sp. FAM 24630, assembly GCF_049804075.1. Lineage (NCBI taxonomy): Bacteria > Bacillati > Actinomycetota > Actinomycetes > Micrococcales > Brevibacteriaceae > Brevibacterium > Brevibacterium sp. FAM 24630. The sequence continues at coordinate 26,393 of NZ_JBNBZD010000011.1, read as the reverse complement.
AGGAGGCGGATGAGTCCTCGCCCCCGCCGATCACCGATGCTGCCGACCCCGCACCGACCGAGGAACCGACGACTGCGGGTGATCCCGGACCGGACTCCACGGACTCAGACGCAGAGACCCCTGCCGGCTCGGATGGTTCCAGCGACTCGAACGAATCCACCGACGCAGGCACCCCGTCCGACTCGGACGATTCCGCCGACACAGGTTCTTCCGACGCCTCGGATACCGTGGGCGAAGACGGTGACGGGGGATCCCACTGCCACTACTTCGGCTGGTGGAAACACTGTCACTGAGCCTTCTCTGAGGAGCCCTACCCCCGCTGGTTCCGGTGAGCGTAAGCAACAGCCTCGGCCCGGCTGCGCACCCCGAGCTTCCGGCACAACGCCGACAGCCGGTTCTTCAGTGTTCCGGGCACGACTCCGAAGTCCCTGGCGATCTGTGCCACGGACTTCGGGGAGTCGATGGCGAAGAGCAGCGACATCTCGGCCGAGGTGAGGTCGGTCTGGAAGTCAGGCGGCACGGGCACCGTCTCGGGAAGTTCACGCAACCGTCTCTGCAGTTCGGCCGCCGTCACCTCCTCGGCACCGAGGGATCTGGCCAGGGCACACCATCTCGCACAATCGGCCGATTCTGCGATGAGCGACTCTCGGGCGGCCTTCGACAGTTGGGCGATAGCGAGCGCCGAAGAGGTGATCGTACAGTAGTCGAGCACGTGGCCGAAGGCCTCGAAGGCTTCGGCCGCGCGGCCTTCGTGGTGGAGCATCTCCACACGCAGAGCCATCGCACAGCTCTTGATTCTGGGTCCCTGATCCCCGTCCAGTATTTGCCCTGTGGCGGTCCACAGCCGGTCGTGCTGACCGAAGGCCAGAGCCTGGCGCGCCCTGACGATCGAGTATCCGGGACTCTGCGGGCCCATGTGATCGCTGAGATCCTGCAGACGCTTCGTCTCCCCCGCGGCCACCAACACGAGACCGACGATGTTGGCCATGCCTGAGAAGCGTGCATTGGAAACTTCCGCCTGCGGCGAGAACCCGATCTCCTCACTCTCCGCCAACAGCTTCACTGCAATCGAGGCGTGGTCCAGGTACACATAGCTCAGGCTGTGGACGAGGTCGGGGACCGGACCGAGATACTGGGTCGGCCGTGCCGCCTCGAGCGCGGGTATGCAACGCACGGCAGCGTCGACGTCGATCCGGTCGAGGCTGCGCATCATCTCGACGCAGAGGGCGGTGTGTTCGTCGGGAAGCGAATCCATCCCGAACCGACGAGCGTTGACCCGCGCCTGCGCGAGGCTGCGATCCATGTTCGCCCCGTGACCGTGGCCCATTCCGGCCAGAGCCGTGACCACCAGTCCGGAGAGCAGGGGGTGCGGTGAGTTCGGTGTGTAGATCTCGGCGAACCGGACGACCTGCTCGAGCACCCTCATCGCTTCGGGAAAACGCCCGACTGCGACCAGGTTCCGTCCGTGCTCGAGGTCGAGTTCGGCCTGCAGCATGAGCGTCGGCCCGGGTGCCTGCGCAGCGATCCGGCGCAGGCGCTGCCGCCCTCGGTCGATCACGTCCAAGGCCGTCTCGCTCTCGCGGGCGAGCCGATGCGAGCGCGCTTCGAGCATCGTCAGCACACTCACTTCGTCCGCGGTGAGCGCATCGGCAGGATCGGCGGACAGCCGACCGGCCATTTCGGGCAGCACGATGCTGTCGAAGTCGGTCGCGGCCAGCAGCTGGGCCATGTCATCGGTGCCGAGCCGCAGACGGGTCGAGTCGATGCGGCGTGCCGCGCTGCGGGCCAGGGTGAGGATGGGGTTGCCGGCCAGCACGTCTTCGGGGACGCCGAGGAGGGCCTCGATGGCGCCGGGTACGTCGACGAAGACGTTGATCGAACGCCGCGTCCACCCTCGTTCGAGGGCACGCCAGTCTCTGGTCTCGACGACGAGGTCGAGGATTTCGCCGAGTCCGGCCCGACTCTCCGAACGCTGCCGTCCGACCGCATCGGCCACGGCCGCGCTGAGGGCCTGTCGGGGGCTCTTCGCAGCCAGATCCGCATCGACTTCGGTGACTCGGCGCATGAGGGCGCGGATGACAGCGGGGACGGCGAACACCTCATCGGTGCCGGTGGACACGATGAGCAGGCCCTCTGCGGTCAGCAGTGACGTGAGGTCCGCGGGGGCAGCCGTCGTTTCCACCTCGGCGGAGGCGAAGGCCGAATGGACCAGGTCGATCATGCTCGTCGTGATCTGCGGGGCCCATGAGAACAGGGCGAGCAGATACAGGGCCCCGGATTCGCGCGACGGCCCGGCCGGGGTGGGTGTGAACTCGGGACCGAGCATGGCGAAGGTGCGGTCCGGGTCGGCGTCGGCTGCCGGGAGACCGGCATCGCTGCGGCCTCTGAGAATCGCACCGGCGATCCGGGTCCGACCACCGGTCGAGTGGCGCAGACGGTCGACTTCGGCGTCGGTCAGGGACTCGCCGAACTCGATGGCTGCAGCGAATTCCGCCGCCGAGGCGGCGCGGGGACCGAATTGCGCCTCGAACGCCGAGGGCCGCCTTGAGGCCGGCGCTTCCGGGTTCTCGGGTCGTTTCGCGGGTTCAGCTTTCACAGATGGGGATCTCTTCTCTCATCTCGGCCAGAGCCGAGGCATGCAGCCGGGGAGCTGCGGGGATGGGCAGGGGACGTGCGCACTCAGAGTATGACAGATTTTCCGGCTCTGCCGCCTCGGCGAACCTGATCATTCGCTCACAGCCACCGGTATTCGTACTCCGGTCGGCCCGGTGTTCCGTGGCGGGGCTGCTTGATCGCCTGCTTCGTCGCGACGAGATGTTCGAGGTAGCGGCGGACGGTCACGCGTGAGAGATCGAGCGCTTGTCCGACCTCGGTGGCCGAGACGGGAACCGCGGACTTGCGCACTTCGGCCGAGACCGTGTCGAGGGTTTCGGCGATCAGCCCCTTGGGCAGGCGTGTGGCCGAGACCGAACGCAGAGCCGACAGCGCATTGTCGACCGAGGCCTGAGTCGCCAATGACCCCGACCCCGTGAGCCCGCGGCGGAACTCCCGTGCGTTCTCCAGCTTCTCCCTGAACGCGGCGAAGCTGAAGGGTTTGATGAGGTACTGTGTGATGCCCGTTGCGATCGCCGAGCGGATCACCTGCAGATGCCGCACCGCGGTGATCGCGATGATGTCGACATCGCGGCCGCGGGAGTTCAACCGCCCGGCGATCTCGAGTCCGTGCGAGTCCGTGAGGTTCATGTCGAGCAGCACGATGTCGACGGCACGGCCCGCCTCGGCGAGGTCATCGAATGTCGTGAGCGCATCCCGGCCGCTCAAGCTGATGCCGGCGACGGCGAAACCGGGGATGCGGCGCACGAAGTCGGCGTGCGCCTCGGCGGTGGTGGGATCGTCCTCGACGATGAGGACCTGCAGCTGCGCTCCCGCCTCCACGGCGTCACTGTCCATCGTCGGCTCCTTCCCCATCGGCACCTGCCCCCAGTGGGAGTGTAACCGTGAAGATCGCACCGCCATCGGATTCGACATCGAGGTCCCCGCCGAGGCGGCGCACCGCCTGCCGCACCAGGACGAGTCCGAATCCGTGCTGCCCCACTCCCCCGCTGTGGGGTTTGCCCGAGGCGCCGAGGTGGAAGAGCGCGTCGATGTCCTCCGCGGCGACGCCGTCGCCGGAGTCGGCGATGGTGATGATGAGTTCCCCCTCGGCGGCGACGAAGTCGGCCCACACGTGCTTCTCCTCGGAGTCCGCGGCCGCGTCGAAGGCGTTGTCGAGGAGGTTGCCGGCGACGGTGACGAGGTCGCGGGCGTCGAGGCGCCCGGGCGGCAGTTCGCCGGTGGCGGTGACGGTGAGTTCGATGCCGCGTTCGTGAGCCTGGGCGGCCTTGCCGATCATCAGCGCGGTGATGAAGGGTTCGTCGAGCGCCCCGACGAAGGAGTCGGTGAGTCGTTGGGATTCCTGTTCGTCCTTGACCGCGAAGTCGAGTGCTTCCTGGGCGCGGCCGAGTTCGATGAGAGTCGAGACGGTGTGCAACCGGTTCGCGTGTTCGTGCGTCTGCGCCCGCAGCGCCTCGGACAGGGTCGTCATCGTCGCCAGCTCCCCGGTGAGCTCCTGGATGTCGGTGCGATCGCGCAGGGTCGCCACCGTGCCGCCGCGCCCGGCCCCGCGGCCGCTGCTTCCCCTGCGTCTGCTGTGCCCCCTGCGTCTGCCGCGACCGCGCGCAGCCTGGGAGGTGCCGCTGCTGCGCGGCTGGCTCGCCGTCTTCTGGCTGATGACGAGGACTCGGTCCTCGGTCAGGTGGATTTCGTCGACGGCGACTCGACCGCTCGACAGCAGGTCGCGCACGGATTCGGGCAGGGCCACCTCGGCGAGGGCGATGGGGGTGGACTCATCCGGCTCGGGCAGGCCGAGCAGGGCGGCGGCCTCGTCGTTGTAGAGGACGAGGCGACCGGAGTCATCGGCGAGGATGAGCCCCTCACGCAGCGAATGCAGGGCCGAATCGTAGAACGCGAAGAGCCGCCTGAGCTCCTCGGGACCGTAGCCGAGCGTCACGTCGCGCAGATAGCGGCTGAGCAGCCAGGAGCCGAGTCCGCCGAGAGCGATCGCGGCGAGCGCGACGATGATGATCTGCGGCAGCGACGCCGCCTGCGCCACGGACAGGGTCTCAAGGGTCACGCCGACGGCGACCATTGCGGTGACCTCGCCGTCGGCGTCCTCGATGGGCACGATCGCTCGCACCGAGGCGCCGAGCGTGCCCACGTACTCCTCGGTCTGGCTGTGACCGGCCCGGGCCCGGTCGGTGGATCCGAGGTAGTGCCTGCCCAGCTGAGCAGGGTCCGGGTGGGTGTAACGGGTGCCGTCGCGATCCATGATCGTGATGAAGTCGACCTCGGCGGTGTCGATCACGGTCAGTGCGTAGGGCTGCAGTTGTGCCGAAGGATCGTCGCCGGTCACCGCCGTGTTCACGAACGGGTCGTGTGCGAGGGTCTCGGCGATGCTGAGCACCCGTTCGGCGGTGGCCTGGCGGATATTGCCCATGGTCGTCACATAGCTGGTCACCGACAGGGCGGTGCAGACGAGGATGATGAGGACGAGTTGGACGAGGAAGAGCCGCCGGGCCAGAGGGCCGCCACGGGGGCGGAATCGATCCCGATTCCGCCCGACCGTCACTTCTTCTTGCCGCCGGAGATCAGGAGAGCCAGTCCGATCGCGGCCAGCCAGGTGTCCTTGGCCACGGGGATGCCGTCCTCGGAGGGGCGGATTCCGTCGTCCTCGGTCATCGAGTCGATGGAGAAATAGTTCGCGACCAGGCCGGCGGCGAAGGTCGTCAGCGCAGCACCGGCGATGCGGGTGGGCACGAAGGGAAGCAGCAGAGCGGATCCGACCGCGACCTCGCCGTAGCTGAGGAACTTCCCGAACTGGGACGCGGTGAGGTTCTCGACCATCGGCACACCGTTGGCGGCCATCTGCTGGAGGCCCGCGGCGGTTTCTTCATCCATGCCGAGCTTGCCGATGCCCGAGTTGAGGATGAAAGCGCCGGGAACCGCGCGCAGAAGTGCTGTGCTGAGTTTCATAACCTGCTCCTTCGTTGTGGGATTGTCGCTGAGCCCAGACTATCCGTGAGGGTCCGAAGGCGCCACAGCCTCAGCTCTGCGTACTGATGCGGATCCGTTCGATGAGATCGTCGAGGGCGTCGTCGAACTCGCGCTGGGCGTGGTCTTCCATGAGCAGGTTCTGCAGACGCTGCACAGTCGGGTGTTCGGCAAGATCCGTGGAATGGCTTTCGCCCTCCTCCCCCAGGACCTCGGGGGCCGTCGACGCGACCTGGAGCAGCAGGGCTCCGACGAGGAAGCTGGTGAAGGCTTTGTAGGCGGCCACGGCCTGCGCATCGGAGAAGCCGAAGCGCAACAGCGACGACAGGAAGTCCTCGACCCAGCGCACGCTGCGCAGAGGAGGACGGAGCCAGGGAGCCTCCGGCGGCTGCGTCGCGATGAGCGGGAAGATCCGCGGATGCGCGCAGGCCAGGTTGCGCGTGGCATTGGCGACCCGCTGCAGGTACTCCTCCCAGGACTGGGAGTCCTCTGTCATGAGTTCGTCATCGAAGAGTCCGTCGATGAGCTCATCGACCATCGCTTCGAGCAGGTCCGCACGCCCGGAAACGTGCCGATACAGCGCCATCGCCTCTACGTCCAAGGCAGTTCCGAGGCGACGCATCGTGAGTTCATCGAGACCGCAGGCGTCGACGAAGGCGATCGCCGACTCGACGACCTGGGCACGATCGAGTCGCTGCTGAACCACGTGCACCTTCCTTCCCCTGCTGGAGATGACGCAGACCGGACGGTTTGCACGACCAGTCTACTCGGATGAGAAGTCACGTCGAGAGAAGTTCTTTGAATCTGATTACACTGTAAACACTGCACGAGGCCCTAAGCTACCACCGCACCATTCAGACCCCGAACCCACCCATCCCGATCCACCGCAGAGATGACACTGTCGAGCACGCGGTCGACGTCGAGGTCAGCGAGGCGGTCGGCGACCATCGACATTGCGTGCCCGTAAATCTCTCTGCTAATTTGATTACAGCGTAAACACGGCTGGCCGACAAGCCGCCACGCGCCCGTTCGACCACTACAGAGGAGTAGAGATGCCGGATTCCGAAAAGCACTCCTTCATCGTGGTGGCCGATCGCCTCCCCGTGGATCGCAATGACGGGACATGGGAGTTCTCCCTCGGCGGTTTGAGTTCAGCCGTGGCGCCCGTCGTCCGCGACCACCGTGGCGCGTGGATCGGCTGGACCGGATCGCATGACGGCGATGGCACACCGTTCGATTTCGACGACATGCGGCTCATCCCGATTCCGCTGAGCGTCGACGAGCATCGTCGTTATCACGAGGGCTTCTGCAGCGCCACCCTCTGGCCTCTGCACCACGGCCTCTTCGTCGCTCCTCAGATCCATCGCTCGTGGTGGCGAGCGTATCGGGACGTCAATGCCCGATTCGCGCAGGCCGTCGTCGATGCCGCAGCTCCTGATGCCACGGTGTGGGTCCACGACTACCACCTGCAGCTCGTGCCCGAGATGATCCGCGCCCAGCGTCCCGACGTCCGCATCGGATTCTTCGACTACATTCCCTTCCCGCCCGTTGAGCAGCTGGCACAGTTGCCATGGCGGGACGAGATCCTCAACGGCATCCTCGGTGCCGATGTCATCGGCTTCCAACGCGAAGACGATGCCTTCAACTTCCGCCGTGGCCTGCATCGACTCCTGGGCACAGACCCCGAGCAGATGGATAAGCACATCGGCTCCTATCCGACGTCGATCGACGTCGACAAGATCCGGACTGCCGCGCAGTCCCCGTCGGTGCAGGCGGCCGCTCGGCGCATCCGCAAGGATCTCGGCGACCCCGATGTGCTCATGCTCGGCGTCGATCGGCTCGACTACTCGAAGGGGATCCTTCACCGGCTGCTCGCCTTCGAGGAGCTGCTCAATGACGGCCTCGTCGATCCGGCGACGACATGCCTCGTCCAAGTCGCCGTGCCCTCGAGAGAAGGCGTCCCCGCCTACCAGGAGCTGCGCGACGAGGTCGAACACACGGTGGGGCGCATCAACGGCCGGTTCTCCACCCTCGGCCGCAATGTCATCGACTACTCGCATCGCTCCTATTCGACCGATATCGCCGTGGCGCTGCACCTGGCCGCCGATGTGCTGCTCGTGACCTCACTGCGAGACGGAATGAACCTCGTCGCCAAGGAGTTCGTCACTGCCCGTCGCGGTCGGGCCGGTGCCCTCGTGCTGTCCGAGTTCGCCGGCGCCGCCGATGAGCTGGCCCAAGCCGTGATCGTCAACCCCTACGACCGGGCGGGACTCAAAGACGCGATCCGTCGGGCCGCCGAGATCGCCGCCGAGGGGAACCACACCCACATCGATGCGATGGCCGACATTGTCGCCGCACACGACGCGCGACTGGGCGAAGACCTTCCTCGCCGACCTGCCCGCCGCTGCCGCCTCGGTGCCGATGAAGCCCGACTGGTGAGCACCCGTTCAACGTCACCGCACACCTACGCAGACCCCCTCGATCCTCGCCTTCAAGGAGCCGCGAATGTACACACTGCTCAACAACCAGGAGTCCTCGAAGTACGACCTCTACCTTCCCGGTCAGCTCGTCGCCGCACTCCACTACAAGCTCGAGCGTGACGCCAACGAGGTCATGTTCATCTACTGCGAAGCCATCGAATCCACACAGGCCGATCGCCACCGCCGGGAACTCATGCGCAGGGCCGTCGAAGACGTCAAAGGCAGACGGCTCAAGCTCATCATCACCTGTCCGATCGCCCGCAAGACCCTCGAACAGGCGGACGCGCCTGCCCACGTCGAAAAGCCGCAGAAAGACACGCCGCACACCTGATCCTCCCCGCCTGCTCGCCGCCTCGGTGCTCGCGTCACTCCTTGCGTGAACACTATGAACGCAACCGAGACACCGGTCACATCCGCTGACAGAGTTGTCGCGTACATCACCACCGCGGCCAGCAGTCGCGTGCAATCACGCCCGCTGGCGGGTGCGGTTGCGAAGAAGCAGATGGAGGAATCATGGCAACGTCGCCACACCAGGAAAGCGGCTCCTTCGACAAGGAGATCGCCGCCGCTGCGAGCACCCCCGAATCGGGTGCACCGCAGCGGAAGAAGGACCGGACACACTGGCTCTACATCATGGTCATCGTCGCGGTCATCGCCGGCGCCGCCATCGGGCTCATCGCCCCCGAAGCCGGCATCGCGCTCAAGCCCTTGGGCACAGCATTCGTGGCACTCATCAAGATGATCATCGCCCCGGTCATCTTCTGCACCATCGTCCTCGGCGTCGGTTCGGTGGCGCGGGCGGCCACCGTCGGCAAGGTCGGCGGTCTGGCGCTCATCTACTTCCTCGTCATGGCGACTTTTGCTCTGGTCATCGGCCTCGTCGTCGGCAACCTCATCCACCCCGGTTCCGGTCTGCACATCACCCCCTATGAGGAGTCCTCGGGCGGCGGGGAGAACGCGACCGTCGAGTTCCTCATGAGCCTCATCCCCGGTGACATCCCGGTCCTGCCGACCCTCGTGCTCGCGCTCCTCGTCGGTTTCGCGCTGCAGTCGATGGGCAAGGCCGGCGAGCCGGTGCTCACCGGCATCAAGCACATCCAGGCCGTGGTCTTCAAACTCATGATGATGATCATGTGGGCCGCTCCCGTCGGTGCCTTCGGTGCGATCGCTGCGGTCGTCGGTGCCACCGGCTGGGCCGCGATCGGTGCGATGGCGACCCTCATGGGCGCCTTCTACCTCACCTGCGCCCTGTTCATCGTCATCGTCCTCGGCGGGCTGCTCAAGGTCGTCACCGGGCTCAACATCTTCCTGCTGCTCAAGTACCTGGCGCGAGAGTTCCTGCTCATCTTCTCCACCTCGTCGTCGGAGTCGGCTCTGCCGCGTCTGATCGCGAAGATGGAACATGCCGGTGTCTCGAAACCGGTCGTGGGCATCACGGTTCCCACCGGCTACTCGTTCAACCTCGACGGCACCGCGATCTACCTGACCATGGCCTCTCTGTTCGTGTCCTCGGCCATGGGTATGCCGATGTCGATCCCCGAGCAGATCTCGCTGCTCGTGTTCATGATCATCGCGTCGAAGGGTGCCGCCGGTGTCACCGGTGCGGGCCTGGCCACCCTGGCCGCCGGTCTGCAGTCACACCGTCCCGAGCTGCTCGAAGGTATGGGCGTCATCGTCGGCATCGACAAGTTCATGTCCGAGTGCCGCGCCCTGACGAACTTCACCGGCAACGCTGTCGCAACCCTGCTCATCGGCAAGTGGACGAACGAGATCGACCTCGATGTCGCCCGCGCCACGCTGTCCGGTCAGAACCCGTTCGATGAGCTCTCGCTCGAGCCCGATGCACATGGTCCGGCGGAGACGGCGAGCGCCCCCGCACCGGACGAGAAGCAGATGGTTCCCGCGGCCGGCTGACGACGCGAACCAGCACCGTCAAGGTGACCTGACACGGGTGCCGGCACTGCCCTGTCGTGGGAGGGTCGGCACCCGTGTTGTTCCTCTGCGCCGTCGCCGAGGCGGCCGACCAGCACCCGTGAGACCGGCAGGCGCAGGCGCGCGAAGACACATAGAGTTGCCGGGTGGCAGCAAAGACCTCGCCACGGTCGAGGAGGCATTGCAGTTCGGCACAGCCGGCCGCACCGGCCCCGTCGCTCTCCTCGGTGCGCTCGGGATGGTGCTGGCCATGGGAATGGGCAGGTTCATTTCACACCCGTGAATACAGAGGCCAGAGCGAGCGCTCCCACTGCAATTCCCACGGCGGCGACCACCGTCATGATGACGCTCGAAATCGTCCATCGCGGGGACGGCAGAACGTGAATGACGAGGGCCCCGACTGGCAGCAGCATGATGACTCCGGTGATGACTCCGGGCATCAGGCTCCACGTCAGTATGCTCAGAAGAACATGGCTTGCGCCATTGATGACGATCGCATGAGCGACGTACACCAGTGCCTCGGCACTCCAGCGCGGCCGAAAGGCGACAGCGGTGGCGGCGAGGATGAGAACAGTCGCCGTAACGATGACCAGAGCGACTTCAAATTGGACCTGATCTCCATGCAATGCGCGCCCCGGAAGCCCGGGGTGCGCAGCGACCCAGCCGGTCATATCGAACAGCCACTCTTCGATATTGTGCAGCACAACGGCGCCGGCTGTCGCAATCCAAAGGGTCGCCAGACGCCGATCACCTAATCCCGGAGACTTATTGCCACTCGTGGTCAGAGCTGGCATCTGATTCATGAAATCACCTTACGTCTGTATTGGTCAGTCATACGACTGTATAATGTCCGTATGACTGATACAAGAGATGGCAAACACAGATTGGCCGATGCCCTCACCCGAGTCGTCGCTCGAGAAGGGATCACGGGGGTCAGCGTGCGGGCGGTCGCCGCCGAGGCGGGGGTCAGTGGAGGAACGGTGCAGCATTACTTCCCGACTCGCGCCGAGATGATTCGCTACGCCATGGAATGGACATCAACGCAGGTGGAGAAACGCCTCGTCGATATTCCCCGGTGGGGTGAAGTCCGCGAGTGGACCGGAAGAATCTTGCTGGATCTGCTGCCGCTGAGCGCCGATCGACGACGGGAACACGCAGTCTGGCTCGCGTTCGTCGCCCACGCTGACACGGACCCGCTGCTCGCTGACCTGAAACGGCAGACGAGCATAAAACTGCATGAACTCTATTCAGGCGTCATCCGCGCACGGCGGGGCCTGCCCGTCCACACGGAGAAGAGCACCGCCGTCGTCGACCACGACTTCGACGCCGATGCGGTGCTCCTGCAGTCAGTGGTGGACGGACTTTCTCTCCATCTCGCAGATCTCGAGCTCGATGAGGCGGCAAGAGTCGGGCCTAAGCTTCTCGACCGCTATCTCGCCTTGGCTGTCGACAGCATCGACGGGCCCACTTACGGATCACCCGGCGGAGGCTGGGTCCACTCGGTCCGCAACAGCCCTGACCGGTAATGCCGGGTGCCTTCGCCTGCCGACATGAAGGTCTCCAATGGACGCGAGTGGAGCGTGATATCGGCGAGTCCCTCAATTCGGCTGGACACGCTGACAGTCAGAGAGTGCCGTCGCTCGTTCACCAGCTCGAGCAGCACAGCGGGATCGACGGGCATTTCACTGGGCACCCATCTCCCGAGTACTCGATGACGTCTGCAAGCAGCTCGCGTAACCGGGAATTGCCGCCTGAGCGAACAAAGCACCGCTCAAGCAGGTGCAGCAGATGCTGACGCCACGTGGCCAGGTTTCACATTCGCGGTGCGGCTCCCGAGGATGCAACGTCCACCGGATCACATTGATCGGTGGCGTGAGCATATCCGGATGGCAACCGGCAAGCAGCACATCGACCGGCCGATTGGAGTCGACGACCTCCCAGTGGTCGTCCAAGAGCAACGCCGGATTCGGTTCGTGCGCGTCGAGCAGGTTACGCAGACTTGGCCATGACAGACAAGAGCTGCTCATCGTCGAAGTCTCGTTCGGAATGCCTCGGCGCGAAGCCGCCCATGAGCAGTAGCTCATTCTGCTCGCCAATAGGTACATCAAGGGCGTCTGCGAGTAGCGAGGGCCATGTGGCACCGCCGACTGGCCGGCGATGGCACCTGAGATGCCATCCACTCCGCAGCAACTGCCCAGCAGAAAAGAACGACAGAGTCGACTTCACCTTGTATTTGGCGACGATCATCGACCTGTGATCGAGGCGGATCGGGGGCTGGTCGGCGATACGCTGCAGAGTGCATTGAACAACAGAGAAACCCTCGAAGGTGCGATTGACTGCTGTTGTCCGGCCAGCACTGCAATCGGCATTCAGGACGTGCTGCTCAGGTTACTGGTGGGACAAGGGGTGTCGCGGCGAGGCAGATTCCGGCGTGCTCGTGCCTTGTGGTGGGGTCGTCGACTCAGCCTTCCATAAGCATCGCGATGCGGCGCGCAGCCGTACGATCACGCAGCAGCACCTCGAACATGCCCCGCAGCGCGTCGCCGCTCTCGCCGGCCGTCTCGAGGGCATGCTGGACGCGTGTGACGGCCAGCGCGCGCCTGCCGGCCGGATGGCGCTCGCCCTGATAGCCATCGAGCCGGCTGAGGTCGGCATCGGCGTGAAGGGCGACGGCGAGTCGCTCGGCGAGTGCGATAGCGTCGGCGAGCCCGACGTTGAGGGCAGAGCCCCCAGCACTGAAGACATGCGCGGCATCACCGGCGAGGAAGACGCGTCCGGAACGGTAGTGCTCGGCCTGGCGACTGTTGGCTATGACGCTGCGTGCGGCGTGTGCGTCAAAGAACGGCAGTTCGGTGCCGAGAATCCGGCGGAGGCTGGCCCGCAGCGCGTCTGTGCTGAGTTCGTCGGTGGCTGCGGTGTCGCCTCGCGGTTCGTGCGTTCTGACGGTGTAGAGGCCCGCCGGGGCGGAGGGGTCGAAGGCGTGCACGGGCGCGATCGTGACCGAGCCGTGTGGGGTGAGGTTCGGCCGGAACAGTGACAACCATCCGACACCGCGGATGTCGATGCCGCGCCGGTCACGGACGACGGCTCCGGTCGCGATGGTGATGCGAGCGATCCGGGTAATGGATGAGTCCGTCACGCCTGGGAAGGCGATGCCGAGATGCTTCCGAACCCGACTGTGCGCACCGTCGCATCCGACGAGATAGCGAGTGCGCAGCTCGCTCTCGGACCCTGCTGCCGATACGCGCACCGTGACGTGGGTGTCATCCTGTTCGAACCCGATGAGTTCATGCCCGCGCAGTATGGTGACGCCGCGGGCGACTGCGCAGAGCTCGAGCTGCTCCTCGAGTCGGCGCTGCGGAACAGGGAGGATGTGCAGGGGACTGCGAAGCAAACCGAGGTTCAGGGTGAACGGGCCGTAGCCGAACCGCCGCGGCCGGACCACGCGCAGACGCGACCCGTTCAGCAAGCCGCGGCGACGCAGCTCCACCGCTGCTCGTCCCACGACGCCGTTCGCCTTCGGCATTTCGCTCGGGTGGGTCGAGGCCTCTATCACGAGCGGGCGAGAGCCCGCGGCGGCGAGCTCTGCGGCCAGTAGCAGACCGGTGGGTCCTGCGCCGGCCACGACCACGTCATGTAAGGATCTGTCAGTCTGGATTGACATAGTTGTCAGTCTGACTTGACATGGGTGTCGTGTCAAGACAAACTGACGGCATGGATGCGAATAAGATCGCCGCCGAGGTCGAGGCCACGGATCCCGCGACGGGGCTGCGGGCGGTCGCGGCCCTGCATCGGCTGGCCGAGCGCGTCGAGGCGACCTACGTCGCTGCGGCGCGCGGTGCCGGGTGGTCGTGGGAGCAGATCGGCGAAGCGCTCGGGGTCACCCGCCAGTCTGTCCACACCAAGCACGGGAAACAGGATCGACATGTTTGAGCAATTCGCCGCGCAGGCGCGCCAGGCGATGCACCGCGCGGTCGAGGAATCGGGTCGCCGAGGCGACCGGAAGGTCTCCACCGGCCACCTCCTCATCGGCATCCTGCATGACTCCGCGATCACGACGGAAGTCGGCGCAAGCCTGGAGGCAGCCCGGTGCGCGGCCGATGGGCTCGATCGCGAGGCGCTGACCGCGATCGGCGTCGATGCCGCGGCATTCGGCTTGTTGAAGTCGGCCGCAGGTGGCGCGCGCCCGCCGTTCACACCGGGCGCGAAGGCCGTCCTGAAGCGAACTCTCGCTCATGCGGCCACCGAGAAATCGCGCCGCATCGAGACGAGACACATGCTGCAGGCACTCCGCGAACGCCGTGCACCCGACCCGGCCGCCGAACTCCTCGCCGTCCTGCAGACTGCCGCCGAGCACGGAAGACCAGCGGACGGAAGTTAGCGGCGGTTCTGGTGTCCCGGACATCGCGTCCCCGGTCACCTTTTGAGCAACCCCAACATCCGTCATGATAGAAGGGGTCGCTGACCTGAGAGTCCCGGTATGATTCATGCCCCAGCCATCATGATCCGCTGGCATCTTCGATTCCGCTCGCGCCACGGAGACGGGGTCATCGAGTCACTGCGCCACGCGCACCACCCTCCTTTACTCAAAGTGGGACTCGTTATTATTACTTAGCACGAGGCAGTCGCCATATCACCAAAGGGTCGACTCCCGGTACGGACATTGCGGTCCTGGCTCAGCCAGGACCGTTCGAAAGCGAAGAGCCACGACGATCCGACCCCGTCAGACGCGATAAGGCCCCACCCGACCGCTTCCTCGGGCAGCCCAGCACTCACCACCAGCCGGCGCTGCTGCCCGCCCTCATCGAGGTCTCCCCGAGTCCTTCCGGCATCTCGTGCCGTTGGGGCACTGAACGGGATCTACTCTTTCTTCATAATGAACACCGTGACGGAGCTTCCCGCGATGTCGATGTTCAGTTCGCTGTCGTCGGTGTCCGTAGACGTGCTTGCCGTTGAAGTCTCGATCGATCCACTGAACGGCACATCAGTCGGCAACGGGTTCGCAGGCACCACCCGCGTAGCGCTCTTCACATCATTCGAGGCCCCATACACCTGCGTGGCCGAATCGACAGCGAACCCCGAAGGCATCGACAGTGTCACCGGATTCCCGCCGACTTTCCCGGCGTCATTCGCATTGATCACCGTCGTCACGAGGGTGTGGCCGTCGTTCTTGACCACGGTGTAAGCAGTCATGTTCCCGCCGCCCCTGACCGTGGATTTCGTGAATTGTCCGCCGAGGCTGGGCACGAGCAGCCGCAACCCGAGCGCGTTCGGACGCACTCGGAACTCATCCGACGCCTGCCCGTGGTCGGCAGGGTCGCAGACGAGCGACATCGGGGCTCCCCCGCTGCAGGCTCCGAGCATCGAGTGCATGGCCATGCGTTCGACACCGAGCGTCGCCGCATACATCGTGTAGTCGGCCGCCCACAGGGCCGAGGCGTTCGTCAGTGAGGTGTCGTTCGTACCCGGGCAGCTCGTCGGTCCGGTCTCTTCGAGCCACAGCGGCAGGCCTGCTGCGTCAGCCTTGTCCTTACCGATGCCGAGGTTCTTCTTCGCCGCCTTTTTCGCCAGGGGATCGATGAGGTTCTCCGCCTGCGGGCCGCGACCGGGCACCGTCGAAGAGTCGCATTCGTAGAGCTGATACCAGTGCTGGGAGATCGCGGCTTTCTTCTTCACGTCCGAATCCGCGAAAGCCTCCATCCATGCCCCGTCGTAGACGTCGGGGCCGATGATCGGCGCCTCGGGGACCTTCTTATGGATCGCCTTCGCATACGCCTCGAGCTGTTGGACGTATTTGTCCTTATTCCATCCTTTGCCGCGCACGGCCCCGTCGGGAACGTCCTTGACCGTGTATCCGTTCGGTTCGTTGCCGATCGCCAGACCCACCAGTGAATCGCCGAGGATGTCGACCGCGTGCGCGGCCATATCGGCCCCGCGGTCCGGGTCGTATGTTCCCAGCGGAAGACCTAGAGTAACGGTGGAACCGGTGCCATCGACGAGCTTCTTCAGCCGCTTGAGGTCATCGGGGGTGACGGTGACCTTTTCGTCGTGCTTCGGCTCCTCCCTCTTCGATGTCCAAAACGTCCTCCGGTCCAGGGCATTGCCACCGAACCGCAGCGCCGGAGACCCGAGCGACTTCAACTGCTCGTCGAGGTTGGAATTCGCCGGATCAAGTCGCGGGTCTGCGAGATCGGTGGCTTCGAAGGAGACCCCGATGTTGTCTGGGGTGAGACCGGGACCCAACCTGTCGACCGTCGCGGTGACCGTGGCAGCCTCACCAATAACGGTGTCGGCAAACGACTGCTCGAATTCCGTCGGGGTCGGACTCGGCTCCGGGGTCGCATCCGTGGCAGGCGATGAACCGTCCGAGCCAGAGCACCCAGCCACCAGGAGGGCGAGCGCGATGGCACCGCTTCTCACGCTCCCCCTGATTTTCACGGCTCTCACTCTGCCCTGTTCGGGAGGATTCGACAACTTGCACAGCGGCAGTCACCCCATCACCAGCCGTCGTCTGCCCGCCCGCACCGACGCGACCATGTCCGCATCGTCACCCGCCGAGGCGGCCGCCCCGAAGCCATGGCATCGTAGGGGCAGAGATCACGCCGCCTGATGAGAGGTACCACTGTGTCCGAGAGCACCGGCCATTCCACCCTCACACCCATCCGCGGCAATCTCGGGCTCGCAGTCGCGATGGGCATGGGCCGGTTCTTCTACACTCCGGCGCTGCCGCTCATGGTCGCAGCCCTCCATTGGAGTTCTGCACCCGGGGCGTGGATCGCCACACTCAACTACGTCGGCTACTTCATCGGCAACCTCGTCATCGCTCGCGGCTGGGTCGAACCCAACCGGTTCGTCTACCGTCTCAGCCTCATCGTCTCCACCGTCGGGTTGGCCGCGGTGGCGCTGACCCCGGATCTCCTCTGGCAGGGCAGCATCCGCACCATCGCCGGCATCGCCTCGGGGCTGATCTTCGTGTGCGTGACCCAACGCATTCCCGTCAACTCCCGCAGACCCCGCGACGGCGGCATCTCCTACGGCGGGGTCGGCTTCGGCATCCTCGTCTCCGGGGCGATCGTGCTCGCCGCCGGCAGCTTCGCCGACTGGCGGCAGCTGTGGCTCATCTGCGCGGGAGTCTCCGCCGTGTTCTCCATCATCGCCTGGACCTGGCCGATCCCAGCTCGGATTCCCGCCCCGAAAAAGCCCGAGCCCAAGACAGCTCCCGCAGCCGCGACCTCAGATGACTCCCTCGCCGACCCCACGCCCTTCGACGCCTCCCGCAACCGTGCGATGGCATTCCTGTCGGCCGGCTACTTCTTCCAAGGCGGCGGCTACATCATCATCGGCACCTACCTCGTCGTCCTTGCCGGTCCCGTCTTCGGCGCAACCGCAGCCGCCTCGACGTGGCTCATCGCCGGGATCGCTACGGCAGCCTCTCCTCTGACGTGGTCAGCAGTCGCCGCCCGCATCGGCACCGTCAGATCGCTGACCGTCTGCTACAGCCTCCAGGTCTTCGGCGCTCTGCTCGCCGTCTTCGGCTCCACCCCGATCGTCCTGTTCATCGCGGCCGCACTGTTCGGGTTCACCTTCATCGGGGTAGTCATGATGACGATCGGCACCGGCACACAGCTGGGAGTTGCGAATGCCTCGGCGAAGCTGACGACGTGGTACAGCCTAGGTCAGATTGCGGGCCCGGCCCTCGTCGCCGCAGCATTGAGCGAACATATCGTCGCCGCATTCATCGCCTCGGCGGTCGCTTTGGCCATCGCCATGGGCCTGACCCTGATCGGGGTCCTCGCCGGCAACGTCGAACGGTGACCCTCGCCGAGGCGGAGCAGCAAAGCCCCAGTCACTGGGGGCTTCGGCTCGTTCTCGCCGTCAGGGGCGCAGCGCCGACCGAGCTGCGGCGCTGACAGCCGATCTGTGCCCCGACTGGCGCGTATACGGTTCCCCGCTCAGCACCCTGAGCACGTCGAGCGTCGGATTCCATGCCGGAGGCAGACCGATCCCGTCTCGGCCGTCTCGCCAGCCGAGGTCGAACATCAGTTCACTGATCCGCTCCCGACGGGCATGAGCAGGTGTCTCACTGCCGATGACCGCGAGGCTGACCCAGCCGGCGTGCCGATCGGCGTCGGTCCTTCCCAGTGGTAACCGGTCAACGATATGGTGCAGCAGCCTCTGTGAGTCGCGGGCCAGCACCCGAGCTGATTTCGTCGGCGTCAGGTGCCCCTTGCGCACGGCCACCAGTCCCAGGGCTTTGGCCGTCGCGCGCAGGTTCGCCACCGGAGGAGTCAGATCCTCGCGATTCGCCTTGCCGATCCACCAGTCCGCAATGCCGGTTCTACGGGCGATCTGTTCGACCAGCGCGGGTTTGAGGTATCCGGCACCCGTCAGGGGCGCTCCGTCGCCGAGGATATCGAGCAGAATCCGGTACGGCGCAGTCAGCTCGGTTGCTTCGCTGTCACTGAGTTCCGTCGATCCGTGCGAAGCCGGCAGCGCCAGGACGGTGCGCAGGCTCTTGGATCCGTGTGTCTTCGCCTGTTCGATCAGGGACGCGAGTTCAGCAGGAACGGGAACGGGTTCAGCGACGGTGGCTGTGAGCAGCTCATTGGTCTCTGTGAGGTCGAAGACATCAGGATGCCAGCTCTCGGGCAGCCACATCAGTCCGTCTTCGACATCGTCGAAGACCTCAGGACGCAGATCGTCGCTGAAATCGCTGCGAACCCATTCGGCGAGCTCGAAGTAGCCGCCGACTCCCCCGCAGTCCTCAGGCGGGCAGGCCAACCGGCCCGCGGTGCAGACCGGAACCGGAGGGGGCTCATCATTGACTTCTTCGACCCGCAGGACATGCGTCCAGCTGTCACCGAAGTCGTAGTCGTACCACAGCCGGTCACCTGCTTCGGCGATGACCTGGTCGAGGCGGACGCCGTCTTCGAATGGTCCTTCTTCAGCCTCGCTGCGGTCGAATTCGGTGGCGAATGCCGCAGCAGCAGGACCCGTCCCGGTTCGGAAACTGTGCAGGTGGCTGTCGGTCCAGCCCATCACGGTTTGGAGAACGTCGTGCAGGCGATCCAGCGTGATGTCTCCAGCGATCTCGAATCTCCTCCACACCGGAGGCTTGGTGTGGAGGAGGTCCACACGGATGAGGAATCCCCGAACGTTCTCAGGTACCGGGCCGATTGCCGGCTCAGCTCGCACGTTTTCACCTTCTCCCCCATCGCGCAGCAGCTGCATGGCCACCTCCGGTGGAACACCGGGATACAGAGACTCCAACAGTCTCGCAAGATCCGGTGGTTCGAAATCTTCAGTCGGCATAGAACCTCCGCAACGGCGCCTCACTGTCGTCAGACTCTACAGCTCTTTCAGACTGTCTGGAGCCGGTGACGAGGCCCATCACGGTGAAGTGCTGCTCCACTGGCACTGGGTTTCGGTCTCTGCCCTGATCTTCATCAGATTATGATCCACCTCTCATTCCGTGCCGCAGATGCGTTAGCCTGCCGGTATGAGCGATGAACAGAAGATCTCTTTCCTTTCCGTCCCCGACCGCGATCAGGTTCCCGAGAGCGTCACCAAGCTCTGGGACAAATCGGAAGAGGCGATGGGCTTTGTGCCCAATGTCTTCCGCGCTCAAGCGCTCAACAGCGACCAGTTCCTCGCCTGGTGGAAGTACTTCAACCTGCTCGTCAACAAAGAGGGGTATCTGAGCAATGCCGAGCGCGAGATGATCGGTGTCGTCGTCAGCGGGATCAACGGCTGCACCTACTGCGCTGTCTCACATGGTGCCGCCCTGCGCGAGTTCTCGCAGGATCAGCCCACCTCGGAGCTCGTCGCGATCAATTGGCGCCAGGCGGATCTCAGCGAGCGTCAGCGAGCATTGGCCGAGTACGCCGAGGTGCTCACCGAGGCGCCGGCAAGCGTCGACGAGGATGACCTGCTGCCGCTGCGCGAGGCGGGTCTGAGCGATCACGAGATCATGGAGGCCGTGCAGGTCATCGGAATGTTCAACATGACGAACCGCGTCTCCAGCGCACTGGGTCTCGTCCCCAACGCGGAGTACCACTCACAGGCACGGACGTAAGAGTCCTCCGGACCGAGGCTAGGGTTTCCTCGTCCGTTCCGAGACATCCTGCGATGCCGCTGACGCGGCGTCGTCGGTCGGCTGTTCGGGTAGCTGTCTGATCGAGCGCATCTCACCGGCCCAGAATTCGCGATCCGCTTCCTCCTCGCCGAGTCGTCGCTGAGCAGGTCGGCCAGACCCAGAGCTCGGGTGAGGTCGAGCGTCGTCTGGATGAAGCGATGCGTGTGCTCATAGGAGACACCCGCATTGAGGAATCGTACGGCCTGGTCATAGATTCCGCGAGCGAATGTGTCCTCCAGCGGCCTGATCCGTTCCCTCAGGGCCAACTCGGACGCCCCGACTGTCCAGATCTGCAGAGCGGCCTTGAACGCCTCGGAGGCATAGAACTCGAGCACTCTCTCGACATGCGACCGTGGTCAGGATGTGGAGCGCGTGTCACGAAGCCCTGTTCGAGCAGCGTTGCCACAGCGGCTGACATCGATTGGGCGGTCACTCCGGCCCGCTGTCCGAGCTCCGAACTTAAGAGGCCGTCGGGATGGCACAGTCCGAGTTGGGCCAGGGCGGCTAATTTGAACTGATTGAGCGAGAAGTCCTTCAGTGTGCGTTCGAGTCGCTGCGAAAGGGCATTGCTGACCCTGCGCATGAGATACGGCAGTCGTTGGCCGAAATCGTCAGGCATCGCCCTCGACCCTCTCCTGGTCATGGTCGTCGGCGGCAGGTGAGGCCTCAGCGTATCAGCTGCCTTATATGTTGCCTGAATGATTTGTGCGCACCGTCCATCCGGAATCCGACTCCAGGTAACATAACCACGGCGGACGCTTTCGTCCGAATACATCGGATCATTGTCGATCGTAGCGTCTCGCATACACGATGAATCTTATTAACGGAATATTCCATCCGCTTAGGACGTTGGCCCGTCTAAGCCCGGAGGAGCCGGGGAAGCAGACGAAGAAGGAGGGGATCTTGATGATCACCACGAATGGATCGACCAGAAGCGACGCCCCGGTTGGTCGTTATCGGTGCCACCGGACGACAGGGCAACGCCGTCGTCTCGGCGCTGCTCGAGCGAGGACAGAGAGTGCGCGCGCTCGTCCGCGACCACACTGCGGAGCGCGCGCAATCGCTTGCCCGCGCCGGTGCCGAGCTCGTCACCGCCGACCTCAATGACTCGGACACGCTCATCGAAGCTCTGCGCGGTGCGCCCAGGGTCTTTGCGATGACGACTTTCACCGGCCCGGACGGGCCGGACGGAGAGGTCAGGCACGGACAGATCCTCACAGACGCGATGCGCAACGCCGGTGTCGACCAGGTGGTCTTCAGTTCGGTCGGCGGAGCCGAACGTGCCACAGGGGTCCCCCACTTCGAGAGCAAACGACGCGTCGAAGAATTCTTCGAAGCGTCGGGCCTGCGCACGACGTTCATCCGGCCCACGTTCTTCATGGACAACTTCACGACCTTCTCCCAACCCGTCATGGAGGAGGGCACCCTCGTCGTCCGCCTGCCGTTGCCCGAGGGGATACCTCTGCAGATGGTCTCGGTGCGCGACATCGGTCAAGTCGCCGCTGCTGCTCTCATCGATCCCAACAGCATCCCGGGTGGGGCGGTCGAGATCGCCGGAGACGAACTGACCGGCGAGCAGATCGCGTCCGCGTTCTCCACCGCGTGGGCCGTTCCTGCCCGCTACGAAGCCGTTCCGGTCGAGGCGCTCGGCGACGATGATCAGGAGAAGATGTTCACGTGGTTCACTCGGCTTCCGGCGTATCGTGCCGACTGGACGCTGACTCGGCAGCTCGTGCCCGATGTGCAGGATCTGCACACCTGGCTGAAAGGGCAGGAAGCGTGATCGCTTGCGATGCTGCCGACCGCAGTGCCGGTTCCTCTGCGGAGCGACGACCGCCGTCGCGCAGTGATGCGGTGGCCAACCAGGAACGTCTTCTGGCAGCGGCCGTCGCTGCGATGCTGAGAGAAGGACGCCAGGTGCCGATGGCGTCGATTGCTCGAGACGCGGGAGTGGGCGTCGGCACGCTCTATCGCAACTACCCGACCCGCGAGGCGCTCCTGGCGGCGCTGACCCAACGATCCTTCGAACTGGTTCACACCATCGTCGAGGACGTCCTCGCCTCCGCGGGTCCGGCAATCGCTGGGGTGGAGGAATTTCTCTTGCGCACCATCGCCCATCGCGACCAACTCGTCCTTCCGCTGCATGGAGGGCCGGAGGCAGTCAGCCACGAAGCGCAGGAGTTGCGAGCACAGATCTCCGCCGACATTGGCCGGATCCTCGAGCGCGGCCGCTGTGATCGCACCATCCGAGCCGACGTCACCAGCGATGACGTGATCTTCTTCGGGGCGCTGCTGGCGCAGCCGCTCTCGGACGATGAGTCTTGGATGGGAATGAATCTGATCCGCCAAGCCCGCGTCTTCCTCTCGGGATTGGCGCCGTCGGCTCCCGAATTGGACGATGCGGCCCTAAACCCGTCCTGCGGCACGAAGACCGACGATTTCACCCCGGGCGGATAGATGCGCAAGCCTTCGGCCTCGCACGCCTGGCAGGACTCACCGAGGGGCCTGCCATCCTCGCCGATCTGCGTGCCGTCACCACCTCCGACAGCAGAGGAGTCACCCTGCTCAACCATCGTCGTCAGAGCAGCGGCCGAACACCGCGGAGTCGAATCGGATGACGCCGCGACTTCGGAACTCTTCGGCTCCTGAGCCGCAACAGCTTCCGAGGACGGCGCCGGAGTTTGGTCTCTGTTCCCCGAGCTGTCCGGGTTCGACGGGGCTGGTCATGGGTCCTAGGTGGCACGCACCCGACCGCGCGTGTCACACTACATAGGCAATTGCCATTTCAATGATCGCTCGCTTTTCGAGTGGTCCGCCCGATGACGACAGCCTCCCCCGGGAGCGCGGAGGAACCGAAGGAGCGACCCCATGACAGAGACACCGGGGCTGACAGGCCATTGGGACATCGATCCCGCCCATTCTCGACTGGGCTTCTCCACCCGTCACGCGATGGTCTCGCGTGTGCGCGGAGCGTTCAACGACGTGACCGGTTCGGCCGACATCGCCGAGAACCTCTCGGACTCGACCGCCACGATCGTCATCAAAACCGCGAGCGTCGACACCCGCAGCACCGACCGCGACAACCACCTGCGTTCGGCGGACTTCTTCGACGTCGAGACCTACCCGGAGATCCGGTTCGTCTCCTCGGCCATCGACGAGGTGGACGAAGGCTCCTACATCGTCACCGGTGATCTGACGATCCGTGACATGACGAAGACCGTGTCGATCCCGCTTGAGCTCATCGGTGTCGACACCGACCCGTTCGGCAACCTGCGTGCCGGCCTCGAGGGCACCCGCCGCATCGATCGCAAGGACTGGGGCGTGACGTGGAATACGAAGCTCGATTCCGGTGGCGTGCTCGTCAGCGACAAGCTCACCTTGGAGTTCGAGCTCTCCCTCATCAAGAACGTCGACGGCGAGGACGAGGCTCCCGCAGAATCCGCGGAGGCCACCGCCCAGGACGAGGCTCCCGCCCCGGAACCGGAACCCGTCACCGAAGCGGCTCCCGCCGACGAGGACTTCCCTCCCCCGCCGCCGGTCCGGCCGGCCGAACAGCCCGCTGAGAAGCCGGCCGAGCCGAAGCCCGAGCCCTCGTCGTCCGGCAAGCCGCTCGGCAAGCTCTTCGGCCTCCGCTGAGCACACACTGTGACGCGGTCAGGACGAACACCGCCCCACTCACTCTGACCGCGTCGGACGGCACCTCCGTGCGCTGTGCCGCAGACCACGCAGGCCGTGAACACACAGTCTTGAAGGGGCCCCTCGCCCAGTCCGTATATCAGACATACCACTTAGCGGGGTGCAACCTCAGGGCATCGTGGACACTGATATGTAGGTTTCGGTCTCAAGAGGCAGAACAATATTTCCCGGATTCAACGCCCACATCTCCGGGCACGGAAGAGTACCACCGCGGTAGGGTTGTGGTTCGGGCGCGCCATTGTCGACTCACATGGCCAGACTGATATTCGAGGGCTGGCTACCTCATGACGATCAGTCGAAGCGGAGCTTGCGGTGGTCTAAAATCAGGCGTCACCGGGCCAGTTGACCAGGCTGCCCATAGTGCCGTTTCAGATCAGCTTCTGGATGCTGTCTCGAACCACTGCCCCTACCGCAGAGCACGATTATGGTGACTCACCTCGTCCGGGCCCCTGTCCCTCGGGATCAGCCAGATATAGCTGCAGTGGCGCGGCCACGGACCAAGCACCATCCAGCCAATTCTCTCGCTACAGCAGAGGCCGCTTTTACACGTCGCTTTCCGCGGGCATCGAAATTCGCCCAGACCCGGCACAACCGCTGATTCTCTTCAATCGCCCTGGTCCTGGTCGGCGTGTCCACCTTTTCGAACTGTCTCAACAGTCTGACACCCGGGCGAGAATAGGGGCGAGCATGAGACCACGCAGCGTCGATGAGCAGCCTCCTCGCATACGTGTTTCCGGCCTTCGTAATCGGCCCCTGCGGCCGAGACTGCGCGCTCGAATGCTCCGATGGGGTCAGCCCCAGATAGGATCCGATCGTCGACCCAGTGAACCTCGTCCAGTCCCCGATCGCTACGGCCAGCCCGAAGCCGGTAACAACTGAGATTCCGCGGAAACACATCAGAGCATCGATAATAGGAGCCTGCTGCTCGGCTTCGACGACGAGAGCTGTGAACCAATCGTGGTGGACCCCGGTCCGCTTCGCGTCTTTCGCATACCACAGACCGTGGCGGAGGATCATCGCGTTGATTCTTTGCCGGGCATGAGTCAGCTGACCACGGCGCGCTGCCGTGCCTGTGAGGCGTCCCGCAGGCCTTCCTGCTCGATCGGTGGGATCCGAACCTCGGTGTCCTCATCCAACGACCGCATCCGGGCCAGCCCCCAGGGCATCACGCTGATCAGTCTTGACTCGATCGCGTAGGCACGTAACACCTGAGTTGGGTCACTTGCATAGTTTCGGGTACCTCGGAAGTCTCTGATCAGGGATGATGGTGTCGTTTAGTGCCCGGTTAAGGCACTAATTCGGGTCGGTAGAATCGGGGCATGGCCTGGATCAGACGAGTTCGCACCAAATCCGGTGCCACTGCTGTCCAGATCGCTGAGTCAGTCGGTGGACGCCGACGCATCGTCCGCCACCTCGGCTCGGCCCGCGACGAATCCGAACTCGGCCTCCTCATCGCCCAAGCCGAAGCGCTCCTCGCTGATGACCGGCAGGGAACACTCGACCTGGGCCTGACCCCGACCGTGGCGAAGTCGCGCATGATTCCCGATCCGTCACCGGCGCTACTGGTCACAGAACAATCAGACCGAAAACGCCCGGACAGGATACCGCGCGCTAGGGTCATCAAGTCAGCAGCCAACGTGCTCTACGAGGCTTTAGCTGATGTGTACACCAGTCTCGGATTCGATGTCGTCGACGATGTTGTCTTCCGCGATCTCGTCATCGCTCGTATCGTCGAACCCACCAGCCTCCTCGACGCCGACCGAGTCTTAGCCGATCTCGGACGCACAACTGCCAGTCATTCCACGAGGAAGCGGACTCTGCGCAAAGCCCACACGAATGCGTTCCGCGATCTCATCGCTACCGCGTGTTTCACCCACGCAGCCACCAACGGGGATGTCTCTCTTGTCCTCTATGACACGACGACATTGTATTTCGAGGCAGAGAAGGAAGACGATCTGCGCAAGGTCGGGTACTCGAAAGAACGTCGTGTTGACCCACAGATCGTCGTCGGTCTCCTCGTCGACCGGACCGGGTTCCCACTCGAGATCGGCTGCTACGAGGGCAATAAGGCAGAAACAGCGACGATCATCCCGATCGTGAAGGCCTTCCAAACCCGCCACCAGTTATCGGACATGGTCGTCGTTGCTGATGCGGGAATGCTCTCAGCTGCGAACCTGCATGCCCTGGATGAAGCCGGGTTGAGATTCATCGTCGGTTCACGATTGACCAAAGCACCGAGTGATCTGGCAACGCACTTCGCTTGGAATGGTGATCACGCCGATGACGGGCAGATCGTCGATACTCTGACTCCGCGGGGGAAGAGACCGCTTGATCCCCACCGCACCGATCGCCGGAGCGAACCTGTATGGACTCCCGAACAGTTCCCCCACGCGTGGCGGGCTGTGTGGCAGTACCGGCGCAAGCGCGCCTTAAGCCTTGATCCACCGATGCGAGTAGCCGGATCAAGCCGCGCGTGAAATGGAAATGCCCCTCCTGAACTGGGAAAATGGTGATGTTCTAAGTCTCCATATCCCACACAGAAAGGGGCACCTCTCAGGTGC
>NZ_JBNBZD010000010.1:0-142730 GCF_049804075.1 Brevibacterium sp. FAM 24630 | reverse complement strand
CGGGTGGTCACGACTGGACACAACGAGTCGATGGGCAGAAATCGTGGCCACCAGCGGGCAGTTTTATTGGCCACCAGTGGGCAATTCTCGTGGCCGTCTATGGGCAGTTCCTACTGACCGTTGACACGAACTGGTCAGGCACTTCGTGACCGGTCGGTTCAGGCGGCGGTCGCCGCCTCGGGTGCGTGGAAGTAGGCACCGTCGCGAAGCATCGCGTACAGGACGTTGCAACGACGGCGAGCCAACGCGATCAACGCCTGATTGTGCTTCTTATGCTCGGCGCGCTTCTTGTCGTAATACGCCCTCGACAATGGGTCCTTCAACGCCGCGAAGGCCGACAAGAACAGAGCCCGCTTGAGGATCTTGTTCCCCCGCCGCGACGAGTGGTCTCCCCGAATCGATGTCCCTGACCGCCAGGTCACTGGTGCCAGTCCGGCATAGGATGCGAGGTGTCCGGCGGATTCGAAGTCCTTACCCACGACCTCGGTCAGGATCCTCGCCGCGGTCCTGACGCCGACTGCCGGCATCGACGTCAGGAGCCCGAAAAGCGGATGCGTTTTCACCAGTTCCTCGATGCGCACCAACACCTCATCCCGCGACGCACGTATCTGCGCCAACGAGTTCGCCAACTGCGGCAGCACGAGTCCCGCCGCGTCCGTGCCCGACACCACCACGGTCTGCCCGTCCAAGGCGGTGAAGATCGCCGCGGCCCACCGCTTCCACGCCCTGGGCGCCTGTCTACGCAGCAGAGTCTCGACGCGGTGTTTGCCGGCATGCCGTAGCGCTTTCGGTGTCGGGTACTTCGCCAACACGGCCAGCATGGCGGGATGATCCAAGTGCGGGCCGATGACGGTCTCCAACCCGGGGTGGATCTGGGTGAGCAGTCCGCGGATCCGGTTCGACGTGGCCGTTGCCTGTTTGGCGAGGTCATCGTCGTAGCCACACAGCATCGACAACTCGGCGACGTTCTCATCCGCCACCCGGATACCCCGCAGAGTGTGGGGCATCGTCCTGGCGGCTTCAGCGATGATCGCGGCATCGCGTGCATCCGTTTTCGCCTCACCCGGGTGTAGGTCGGCGATGCGGCGCATCGCCAACCCAGGCAGATAGGCGACCGTGATGGACTCGGCTTGGGCGACCGCGACCGGCAAGGCGCCGATAGTGGCGGGCTGGTCGACGACCACCAGCAGAGTTCCGTGCTTGCGCAGCCGGCCAAGCAAAGCCCGGAGTTTCGTTTCGTTCTGCGGCAGAGCTTTTGACAGTAACTGTTTGCCGTCGCGGTCGAGTGCGACGGCGTGGTGGTTGTGTTTGCCGACATCGATGCCGATGAATACGTCGATGTCAGCGTGGTTGGTGATCATGTCACTCATCTTCTTCGACTCATGTGACCGAATATTTGGTTGTGGTTCGGCTGGCCGGTACTGCTGGATGGCTCCTGGGCTCGGCATCCACGTTACGGTCGGGCTCAAGGCATGTGTTCTGCCAGTGGTTCTGGCCCCTATCAGCGATTTCCCTGGTGCCTTCGAACCCCGGTGACTACACCCCCCGGATCATGATGACTGGGGGCATCAATCATGCCGGGGTCCTCAGGCCAGCGACCCCTTTCTATCCTGACGGATGAAGGGGCTACTTAAAAGGTAACGGGGGCTTCCGGGAGCGGGCAGCACGACGAAAGGCTCCGCTCGCCGACGTAAGCGAGATGTAAGCGCCGCTTGCGAGGATCGAGCCATCCGACGACGGATCAGAGTCGACCGCCGTCGGTACAGAACTTCACATCTTCCAACGATCGGAGATCTATGACTCTGCAATCCCAGCCGGTCCTCACCGATGTCGCACGTGAGGATACGACCGATTCAGCCTCCGAACTGGCCGCGATGGTCGAGCCGGTGACGATCTATCTTCCCGGCGATGCCGGGTACGACAGTGCCAGAACGCTGTGGAACACCGCCGTCGATCTGCTGCCCGCAGCGATCGCGGAACCGACCACCGCCGCCGAGGTGTCCGCTGTCGTCACCGCCTCACGACAGCTCGGACTGAAGGTCGCCCCGGTGAGCACGGGTCACAACGCAGGCCCGTTGGTCCAACACGACCTCGTATCGACCGTCCTGGTCAAGCTCTCCGCCATGACCGCGGTCGAGGTCGATCCGTCGATAGCGATGGCGAAGGTGCAGGGCGGAGCGCTGTGGGGCGACGTCATCGACGCCGCTGGTCGCCACGGTCTGGCTTGCCTGCATGGCTCGTCACCAGATGTCGGAGTCGGCGGATACCTGCTCGGCGGCGGAATCTTCCTGTACGGGCGCAGACTCGGAATGGCCACCAGCAGTCTCACCGCCGTGGAGATCGTCCTGGCCGACGGCTCCCTGATCCGTGCGGACCATCGTCAGCATCCGAGTCTGTTCTGGGCTCTGCGCGGGGGAGGCGGCAGCTTCGGCATCGTCACCTCCTTCGAATTCTCGCTGTATCCGCTGGAGACCGTGCACGCAGGAATGATGGTCTGGGACATCGACGACGCAGACCGGGTCGTACGTGCCTGGGCGAAATGGGCACATGGCGCCCCCGATGAGATCACCACCTCGATGCGCATCCTCAATCTCCCGGAGGCCCCGGACATCCCGGAATCGGTGGGAGGTCGCCCGGTCGTCTGCATGGACGGCGCCGTCCTGGGAAGAGAAGATCAGGCCGACAGCATTCTCGCTCCGCTCAGGGCACTGTCCCCGCGGGTCGATACCTTCGACCAGGTGCCGCCCAGTGCGATCGCCCGCCTCCATATGGATCCTTTGGGGCCGACCCCGGTCACCGGCGACACGGCCCTGCTGGGGCGCCTGACGGATGAGGCGGTAGACGCGTTCCTTGCCGAAGTCGGACCCGGAACCGAGCACGCTCTGCTTTCGGCGGAGCTGCGTCAGCTCGGGGGAGCCCTATCACGGCGAAATCCCGACGGCGGTGTGCTCAGCCGATTGGACGGGAGTTTCCTGCTCTTCGGTGTGGCGATCGCCGACACTGCGGAGAACGAAGCGCGCGGACATTCGGACGCTTCCCGTCTGGTTCGAACGATGTCGCCATGGAGCACGGGGCGTCGGTACCTCAACTTCGCCGAAGAACCGGTCGACGTCGGTGACAATTACGGTGAACGCGAATGGCTGACGCTGACGAGGGTGAAGAGCGCCTACGATCCTGAGAATCTGTTCGCAGCTAATCACCCAGTGCCGCTGGCTCACAGGTGATCCCGGTGCCTGCACCCGGACTCGCCGCGGTGCGGTGTGTGAACGGTACCGGGAAGTCGATGCGGCGGTAGTGAGACTGCGCCTCACGTCGGTGGCGGAGAGCGGACGGTGTATCCCCCATCTGCTCTTCCGCCTCGGCGAGGCGTGCGGCGGCTCGACCGGCGAAGAGCCAGTAACCGGACCACTGTGCCAGTTCGAGTCCGGCTCGGGCGTGCACGATCGCGGTCTTCGGCCGCCCCCACATCAACTGGGCTTTGGCCATCGACGCATGGGTACCGGCGGCCAAGGGGATGCGCATCGTCTCGTGAGCGCACAGGAGAGCGGTTCGGTACCAGTCGAAGCACTCGACATCGCCCGCATCACGTTTCGAACAGGCGACATCGAGCAGAAGCGGCCCCTTATCGGTTTCGGCACTGGCCCGTCGGGCGATGTCCAAAGCGGTGAGAGCTCCGACCACGGCATCGTGCTGTCGACCGGCCCTCCTGTCGATCTGGCTTCGGGTCCGCCACCACATGACTTGGCGTGCCATAGGCCCGGTCGGCTCGCCTGCGGCGGTCAGTGACTCCTCGGCTCGATTCAGTCGAGACATGTGGGTGAGGACCAGGGCCCGGATGATCCGCAGCATCGCGTCGGTTCCCGTCGTTCGCCCGTCGAGCCTCGACGCCTCACCGAGGAGGCGCAGAGCCCGGCGCAGGTCGCCGATCAGCGCCATGACTGCCACCATGTCCCGGAGCAGGATCGCACACTGATTCTCGTGTCCCAGCCCCGAGTGGAGGGCCTCCAAACGCTCCAGCACGGTCAGTGCCTCATGGGGTCGACCTGTGGCCATAAGGATGTACGCGAGTTCTCGACGCAGCACCGATCCGCGCATCGTCGGATCGGTCTCGTCCTCGCTGCAGGGAATGAGCTCACCGGCCGGGTCGACGATGGCGAGGTCGGAGCGGATCGCCTCTTCCCGCAGACGCGAGAGCGGCTGGTGAGGGGCGCACAGGTCCGGGGCCGAATCGAGCCCCAGGTCCGCGAGAGCGCGGTTGACCTGCGTGAATGCTTCGGGCAGTTCCGTGGCCCGCCCCGTCTGCTGCAGTGCCGACAATCGCAGAACCTGTGCGTGCTCGTTCTCCGGCTGTTCTTGTGTCAGCAGAGTGAGCAGCCTGAGCGCCGTGCGACCGTCGCCGAACTCCAGATGGAATTCGGAGCACTTCTCCCGCACCTGTGTGTACAGGTCCCTGAGCTCGGACTGCCAGGCTGCGGTCTCGGGCAGGTCGACGCCGGGAAACGGTTCGCCCTCCCACAGGGACGCAACGCGTTCAAGGTGGCGGAGGGTCTCGAGATCGTGATCGGGCAGGTCACCGGCAAGAGCGGATCGAGCGCTGTGTTCGAAGCGCCATGCATCGACGGCGGACTGTGCGAGATCGAGGCGATAGCCGTATGCCGAACTCAGCAGAACGCCGTCTCCCAACTGCCGGCGCAGTCGGTGGATTTGGACGTGGAGGCGCGTGTGAGCACGTTCGGACCATCCGTCCGGCCACAGGGCTTCGACGATGAGCGATGCCGGCGTCCATGCCCGGAGCCGGAGAACCAACAGAGACAGGAGGGCTCGCTGGGTGCGCCCTTGTACCCCTCGGGCCACACCATCATGGAGAATCTCCACGCGCCCCATTACGCGCAATTCCATCCGATCAGCGTAGAGGCATAAGACACCAGGAGGAATACCTCGACGAACCTCACGAGCTTTCGGGCTGTTCGTTGTCCCGTCGTCCGCCGGTTTCCTATCTCAGCAGTCGATGATCGGAGCGAGGCAGAGGAAGAATACGACGACGATCACTGCCATGTGACAGCCATCAGCAAGCGATCGACGAGCAGCCATCAGCGAGCTGTCGACGAGCAGCCATCAGCGAGCTGTCGACGGCTGCGTTGGAGTGTGCCTGTGGAGTGATGGCGAGTCGCTCCGACGCGCGGGCCGTCGACGCTCAGCTCGACGCGAACTGGGTGGCGTAGAGCTCGGCGTAGCGGCCGCCGCGGCCGACGAGTTCCGCGTGCGAACCGGATTCGACGATGCGCCCGGCCTCGACGACGAGGATCGTATCGGCCTGCCGGATCGTCGACAGCCGGTGCGCGATGACCAGCGCCGTGCGACCGTGCATCGCCTGAGCCAGCGCCCGCTGAATCGCCGCCTCGTTCGTCGAGTCCAGCGCCGAGGTGGCTTCGTCGAGGACGACGATCTCCGGGGATGCGAGCAGCATCCGGGCGATCGTCAGTCGCTGACGCTCACCGCCGGACAGACGGTACCCGCGCTCGCCGACGACCGTGTCCAAGCCGTCGGGCAACGCATTGATGACGGTTGACAGCTGCGCCCGGTCGATCGCCTCGAGCATCTGCTCCTCGGTCGCGTCGGGGTTGACGAGCGCGAGGTTCGCCCGGATGGACTCGTGGAAGACATGACCGTCCTGAGTGACGACGCCGACGGCGTCGCGCAGATCGGAGAATGACAGGTCGCGGACATCCACCCCGCCGATCCGGACAGACCCGCCGGTGGTGTCATACAGGCGCGGCAACAACGAGGCGATCGTCGACTTGCCGGCACCCGAAGAACCGACGAGAGCGACGGTATGTCCTGCGGGGATCGTGAAGCTCAGGTCGTGGATGACTTCGTCGCCGCCGCGGGAATCGAGCACGGAGACGTCTTCGAGGCTGGCCAGGCTGACCTGAGAAGCGCTGGGATACGCGAAGTCGACGTGATCGAAGGACACGTCCAACCCGCCGGCCGGCAGCGCACGCGGCTTCTCGGGTTCCTTGAAGTAGGGCACGAGGTCGAGGATCTCGAACACGCGCTGGAACGACACGACGGCACTTTGGATGTCCAGGCGTGCGTTCGCGAGCATGGTCAGTGGAGTATAGAGCCGGGTGAGCAGCAGTGCCAGGGTCACGACCTGCCCGGCATTGAGGTTGCCGAGGACGGCCTGAGCACCTCCGACACCGTAGACCAGGGCGAGGGCCAGAGCCGATACCAGCGTCAGCGAGGACACGAACGTCGACTGCAGCATCGCGACCTTGACGCCGATGTCGCGGACCTGACCGGCACGGTCGGCGAACTCCTCGTTCTCCTTGCGCGGATTGCCGAAGAGCTTGATCAATGTCGCACCGGCGGCCGAGAACCTCTCGGTCATCCGCGTGGACATGTCCGCGGAGTTGTTCGCGGCCTCGAACTGCAGAGAGGCGAGCTTCCCCGAGAGCATACGGGTGGGGATGATGAACAGGGGCAGCAGGAGGATCGACATCACCGTCACCTGCCAGGAGATCGTGACCATCACACCCACGGTCAGCGCCAGGGACACGAAGTTCGACACGATTCCCGACAAAGTGTTCGAAAACGCCCGCTGCGCGCCGATGACATCGGTGTTGAGCCGGGAGACCAGGGCGCCGGTGCGGGTGCGGTTGAAGAAGGCGATCGGCATCGACTGCACATGGTCGTACACGGCCGTGCGCAGATCGAAGATGAGCCCCTCACCGATGCGGGAGGACAGATACCTGTTCGTGATCGAGATCGCGGCGTCGGCGATCGCCAGACCGCCGATGGCCACAGCCAGCCACACCACTGTCGATACGGGCCCGCCGCCGGTGATGGCGTTGACGACGTCACCGGCGAGCACCGGGTTGAGCACGCCGATTCCCGCTGTGAGGACGGAGAGGACGAGGAAGACGATGAGCTTGCGCTTGTGCCGGGTCGCGTACGCGGCGATCCTCCGGTAGATGCCCGGCTGGATGGTCGTCTGCGGCGTCTTCTGGTTCTTGACCGAGGAGTACATCACACGGTGCGCGGAAGGCATACTCATAGTGGGTCCCTTTCTGCTGCCGAAGCGACCGAGACTGCGCAGGACGCAGCCGATCGGAAACGAGGCACTCGAACGGGTCGAGAGATCCCGCAGAGTTGCGCCGCACCTACGCTGATGCGGGGATCGCCCGCATCCGGTCGTCGCTGAGGGCGGGTGGCCCTCCGGCGGAGAGTAAAACAGTGCACACAGTGCAACTGCGCGAGGGGTGAAACTATTTCCTCACCCGCCGGCGACCCCGCTCACACCAGTCGCGAGCCGCGCCCGAGCACCGCCTAGAGCCGCGCCCGAGTACCTACCTCGAGGCGAGCCGAGCACCTACCTCGAGGCGCCCGAGCACCCACTCCGGTGGCCGCCCGAACACCGCGGCTCACAGCTTGCGCAGCTGCACCTTCCGGATCGTGTGGTCGGCGGATTTGTGGAGCACGAGGTCGGCGCGGCCGCGGCTGGGCTGGACGTTCTCGCGCAGGTTCGGGAAGTTGATCGAGTCCCAGATCTCCGTGGCCAGGGTGATCGCTTCGTCGTCGTTGAGTTGTGAGTACCGGTGGAAGTAGGAGTCCTCGTCCTGGAACGCACCGTGTTTGAGCTTGAGGAACCGGGAGATGTACCACTGTCGGATGTCGCGCGACCGCGCGTCGACGTAGACGGAGAAGTCGAAGTAGTCGCTGATCGCCAGCCCTACGGCTCCGTCTTGGCGGGGACGGGCGGGCTGAAGGACATTGAGCCCTTCGACGATGAGCACATCGGGGGAGCGGACGACTACCTCGGCGCCGGGGACGATGTCGTAGGTGTGGTGCGAGTACACGGGCGCACGGACTTCGGGAGCACCGGACTTCACGGCCGAGATGAACTTGAGCAGCTTGCGCCGGTCGTAGGATTCGGGGAATCCTTTGCGGCCGTTGAGGCGGCGCCGGTCGAGTTCGGCGTTGGGGTAGAGGAACCCGTCGGTGGTGATGAGTTCGACGCGCGGCGTGTCGGGCCAGCGGGCGAGCAGCTCACGCAGCACACGCGCGGTCGTCGACTTGCCCACGGCCACGGATCCGGCGACGCCGATGACGAACGGGGTCCGCTTGGCCTCCTGCGGTTCCAAACCGAGTTCGTGCAACGGCGAGAAGAACTCCCGGGTCAGGTCGTGTTTCGCCCGGCGGGCGGAGACGTAGAGGTTGAGCAGCCGAGACAGCGGCAGGTACACCTGGGCCACCTCGTCGAGGTTGATCCGATCACCGAGCCCGCGCAGACGTTCGATATCGCGCTGCTTGAGCGGCAGCGGGGTGGCCTGGGCGAGCGTGCCCCACACCTCGCGATCGAATTCCCAGAACGGGGACGTCGTATCCGGCTCGCTGCGCCGGGCGGTGTAGAGGCCGGCGAGCCGCCGCGCGCGGTCCAGCTGAGGATCGACTTTGCTCATGCGCCCATTGTGTCATGGGTCATGAAAGCCACCCGCGCCGAGGTGGTCCGCCGTTCCGCACCCACCCGCGCCGAGGTGGTCCGCCGTTCCGCACCCACCCGCGCCGAGGTGGCGCCGAGGTCTCCGTCGCACGTGCAGTTCGTCACGTTGACCCGATCGTGACTCGCCGAAATACACGTGATCGGCCGTGAGTGCGTAAAATCTCCCTCATGTGTGGAATCGTTGGCTATGTATCCAAGGCCCCCGTTGACAATGCCGATCATCTGGCGCTCGACGTCGTGCTCGGTGGCCTGAAGAGGCTCGAGTACCGCGGCTACGACTCGGCCGGAGTCGCGCTCGTGACCGACGACAGGCAGCTCGCCTCGGCGAAGAAGGCCGGAAAGTTCTCGGCCCTGACCGAGGAGATCGAG
Source organism: Brevibacterium sp. FAM 24630 (assembly GCF_049804075.1). Taxonomy (NCBI): domain Bacteria; kingdom Bacillati; phylum Actinomycetota; class Actinomycetes; order Micrococcales; family Brevibacteriaceae; genus Brevibacterium; species Brevibacterium sp. FAM 24630. The sequence continues at coordinate 133,858 of NZ_JBNBZD010000010.1, read as the reverse complement.
GCCCACCCGCTGCCGGCCGCTCAGACCGGCATCGGCCACACTCGTTGGGCCACTCATGGCGGACCCACCGATCTCAACGCCCACCCGCACCTGGCCGACGACGGCAAGCTCGCGCTCATCCACAACGGCATCATCGAGAACTTCGCCCACCTGAAGAAGGACCTCGTGGCCGAGGGCGTCGAGTTCCTCTCCGAAACCGACACCGAGGTGGCCGCCGCTCAGCTGGCCAAGAACTACCGGGCCACCGGTGACCTCACCGCCGCCATGCGCACTACAGCGACCGAGCTTGAGGGCGCGTTCACCCTGCTGGCCGTCCACGCCGACGCTCCTGGTCAGGTCGTCGCCGCCCGTCGGAACTCGCCGCTGGTCATCGGCCTCGGGGAGGGGGAGAACTTCCTCGGCTCCGACGTCGCCGCCTTCATCGACTACACCCGCACGGCCGTCGAGATCGGTCAGGACGAGGTCGTGACGATCACCCCCGACGAGGTCTCGATCACCGACACGGAGGGCAACCCCGTCGAGGGTGAGCGCTTCGAGGTCGACTGGGACACCGCCTCGGCGGAGAAGGGCGGCTTCGCGTCCTTCATGGACAAGGAGATCCACGATCAGCCGCAGGCCGTCGCCGATACGCTGCTCGGCCGTCTCGACACCGAGGGTCGCCTGACGCTCGACGAGATGCACATCGACGAGTCGGTGCTCAAATCCGTGGACAAGATCGTCGTCATCGCCTGCGGCACCGCCGCCTATGCCGGCCAGGTCGCGAAATACGCGATCGAGCACTGGTGCCGCATCCCCACCGAGGTCGAACTCGCCCACGAATTCCGCTACCGGGATCCGGTGGTGACGGAGAAGACCCTCGTTGTCGCGATCTCCCAGTCGGGGGAGACCATGGACACGATCATGGCCGTCCGCCACGCGCGTCAGCAGGGTGCGAAGGTCATCGCGATCTGCAACACCTTCGGCTCGACGATCCCACGCGAATCCGATGCCGCCCTGTACACGCACGCCGGCCCGGAGATCGCCGTGGCCTCGACGAAGGCGTTCCTGTCCCAGGTCGTCGCCTGCTACCTGCTCGGCCTCTACCTCGCACAGCTGCGCGGCAACAAGTTCCGCGACGAGATCGGAACCATCCTGTCCGAACTGCAGACCATCCCGGAGAAGGTCCAGCGGATCCTCGACGAGACGAAGGAGCAGGTGCTGGCGCTGGCCGACCGCAACCAGGAGGTCGGCTCCGTGCTGTTCCTCGGTCGTCACGTCGGCTACCCGGTGGCGATGGAGGGGGCACTCAAACTCAAGGAGCTCGCCTACATCCACGCCGAGGGCTTCGCCGCCGGTGAGCTCAAGCACGGACCGATCGCACTCATCGACGACGGTCAGCTCGTCATCATCGTCGTGCCGTCCAAGCGCGGCCGCGATTCGCTGCATGCGAAGGTCATCTCGAACATCCAGGAAGTGCGCGCTCGCGGTGCGAACACCGTCGTCATCGCCGAGGAAGGCGACGAGGAGGTCGATCAGTTCGCCTCCGAGGTCATCTTCGTGCCCGAGACGACGACGCTCATGGCGCCGCTGCTGACGACCGTTCCGCTGCAGATCTTCGCGATGGAGCTCGCCACGGCCAAGGGCCTCGACGTCGACCAGCCGCGCAACCTGGCAAAGTCGGTTACGGTCGAGTGATCCGCCTCGGTGCCGGACCAGACGATGTCCGGTCCGGCACCTGAGCAGGTTGGTGTTCTCTGAGGAGGTTCGGTTATGGCGATTCTAGGGATCGGCACTGACATTGCGGATGTGCCGCGCTTCGCCGAGCACATCGAACGGGTGCCTGAACTCCTCGACCGTCTGCTCACCCCGGCCGAGCAGCTCAAACGCAACGGCAAACGTCGCACTGATGCCTCCTTGGCTGCCCGGTTCTCCGCGAAGGAGGCGCTGAAGAAGGCGATCGGCTTCCCCGGATGGCTACCGTGGCAGTCCGCCGAGGTGGTCCCTGCCCGCTCCGGTGCCCCGAGCTTCCGTCTGCGCGGGCTGGTGCTCGAACATTTCCGGGCCATCGGCGGCACGAACATCCACCTGTCGATCACCCACGATGCGCACCTGACGATGACGTTCGTCATCGCCGAGGGGGAGGGGCCGTCGCTGAGTCCCGGCATCGAGGGAGTCGCCGAGCATTTCACCCACTCGATGTACGGCAAGGATGCGCGCCTGGGCGAGGCATCGGAACGCTGATCGCTTCCGGAATACAGGAGCCCCGACGATTCGACCGGCTCATGCTCTGGTGTCAGAACGATTGAGAATCCAGGTGGTCACGATGACGATCACTGCCGTGGCTGCGCTCGAGACCGCCGCGACGAGTCCGGCGGTGCCGACTGAGATGCCTGCAGCGTCGAACGAGGTGTTGCTCGCCTCGACCAGTGACGTGCCCAACTGTGTCGCATAGGTCGCAGTGGCATACGGCACCGCAATGACTGCCGAGATGTCGACCAGCAGGGCGGTTGTCGAGATTCCCGTGGCGACTAGGGCGATGGCTACTGGAGCGGCGAACGAACGGAAGAACGTGGACAGGCCCGACTGCAGTGCTGCGACCGGTACGCAGGCGATGATGACGAGGACGCTGCTCATGAGATATTGGGGTGGCAACATCCCGGGGAGGTCGAAGAGGATCTTTCCGAATCCCACGACGGTGAGGACGAGCACGATCTGCATGAGTGCGGAGAGGACGGCCACCGCGGCGGTCTTGCTGAGCACCGTCGTCGACGTCGGCACCGAGGTGCTCATGAGGGCATTCCAATTGCCGTTCCGGTGCTCGGTCCGCCAGATCAGCGATGCGAGGATGGCGATGCCGACCGGGAGAAGCGCCATCCCATAGAAGCCGATCGACCGGATCCACAGAGTGTGCCACCCGTCATCGAGGCCACTGTCCGCGGCAAGGGAGCTCATCGACCCCGATGCGACAGCGATGACGGGCAGCAGTATGACGACTGCCCAGGCCAGAGAGCGTTGGAGTTTGATGAATTCGATGTTGACGTACCTCATGGCTCATTCCTCCCGGCGGTCAAATCGGGCGGTGATCAGTGAGAACAGGCAGACCCCGACCAGCCCCAACAGCATGACCCGGAGGTAGGGGATATCGAGGTAGACGAGATCGGTGCCGATGTAGTCGGCCGGTGCTGTGAGAGCGTAGTACCCCCACGGCGTCAGCATCGCCAGCCAGTCCGGGAGAGCCGAACCGAATACCGCGATGAAGAGGCCGATGACGGCGATTCCCATGCACACCAGCTGGTTTTCGATCGTCGACGACAGCAGCAGATGCGCAGCGAGAACTGCCAGATTGACGACGATGACAGCAGCCGTATACCCGAGCCAATGCTCCAGCGGCAACGGTGAGGTGATCCCGAGCCCGAACCCGATGGCTATGAGGATGAGACTCTGGAGCACGGTCGCTGCGGTGACGAGGGCACCGAGGGCAAGGAACTTCGACCGGCACATCCTGCCTGGAGTCACCCCCGACGTTGCCGACAGCAGCCAACCATTGCCCGCGTGTTCGGCCTCGACCTGACGACTGGCGATGGCCGCGATGACCAAGGGTGAGATGAGGCCAGCTGAGAATCCGAGACCGGCCAGGAGGATCTTCCACGGGAATCCGGCAGGATCGCCGAGTTGAGCCGTCATGCCCGATGCCAGGCCGCGAAACGCCGTGAGGCCGACGACTCCGGTGAGGAGGACGAGGACAAGAGCGCCCACCCGGAGATGACGCATCTTCGCGAATTCGTTGACGACGAGTCTCATTCTCACAGCCCACCAGCCTTCGTCAGATCGATGAAGACGTCTTCGAGTGTCTGGTCATCGCGGCGCACCTCGAAGACGTCGACGCCGGCGTGGACGAGAGTCGAGACTGCGCGAGCCGTCGCAGCATCATCGGCTTGAGCGATTCGTGTCGCCCTGCCGTCGGTGCGGCAATCCAGAGACTGCCGCAGCATCGACTGCGCAAAGCGGGGATCGGACGTTTCGATGATGACGTCCGGCCTCGAGGCGGCCATGAGCTGGGACCGGGTTCCTTGGAAGAGCAGACGTCCCTCCGACAGGATTCCGAGCGTGGTCGCCGTCTTGTCGATCTCTCCGAGAAGATGGCTGGAGACCATGACCGTCACCCCGGAGGCGGCGAGGTTCCTCAGCAGTTCGCGGATCTCCTCGATGCCGGCCGGGTCGAGGCCGTTTGTCGGCTCATCGAGGATTAGCAGCTGCGGCTGTCTGGCCAATGCGAGTGCGATGCCCAGGCGCTGCTTCATTCCCAGGGAGAAGTTGCGGACGCGCTTTCCCATCTGGCTGCGAAGGCGGACGGTGTCGACAGCCCAATCGATCTGTCGCTGCGGCAGGTCCAGGAGGCGCTGCATGATCCGCATGTTCTCCCGACCCGTGAGGTGCCCGTATCCCGGAGGGGCCTCGATGAGCGATCCGACGTGGGCCAGCAGACGACGCCGCGAGGTACGGGTCATCGGCTGTCCCATGATCAGCACGTCCCCGTGTGTCGGGCGGATGAGCGAAAGCAGCATCTTCATCGTCGTCGACTTGCCGGAGCCGTTGGGTCCGAGGAAGCCGTAGACGCAGCCGTGCGGTACGCGGAGGCTGAGGTCGTCGACGACGGTACGGGATCCGTAGCGTTTGGTCAGGTGCGCTGTTTCGATCACATTGCTCATGACTCAACCGTCGCGAAGACGGGCGCAGCAGCACATCGCCCGGGAGACATATTCTGCCCCTATGTCTCACGGCATAGGGAGCCGAACCGCTGCCGTCAGTGGCGGAGACTTTCAGTACGTCGCAGCACGCACCAAGCCGGAGTTGAAGGCGGCGATGACGATCTGCACCCGGTCTCTGGCGTCGAGCTTCGTGAGGATGTTGCTGACGTGGACTTTAACTGTGCCCGGTGCCAGGACGAGCTCCTCGGCGATCTCACCATTGGACAGTCCCTGGGCGACGAGGCGGACGACGTCCTTCTCTCGGGAGGTCAGTTCCGAGAGCGCAGCGTCGTTTCCCTCGTCGATCGTCTTGTCTTCGTCCGCGGTTGTGAAGCGTTCGAGCAGTCGGCGCGTCGTGCTGGGAGCCACGACGGCGTCCCGGCGTGGACGTGTCTGATGGCGGAGACAAGTTCCTCAGTGCTCGCGTCTTTGAGGAGGAAGCCACTGGCACCAGCATGGAGTGCATCGTAGACGTACTCGTCGAGGTCGAATGTCGTGAGTATGAGGACTTTGGGAGGGGCGTCGAGTCCGCAGATGAGTTCGGTGGCCACGACCCCGTTCATCGATGGCATGCGCACATCCATGACGACGACGTCGAAATCCTCTTTCTGCGCCAGCTCGTAAGCCTCGGCGCCGTTCTCAGCTGATCCGGCGATGGTGAGATCCGGTTGGCCGCCCAGAACCATCTCGAAGCCTCTGCGGATCATTTCCTGATCATCGACGAGCAGGATGCGAATGGTCATGACCGACGACCTCCGATCGGCAGTACGGCGTGGACTTCGAAACCGTGGTGTCTTCGGAATCCCGCGTGCAGAGTGCCATCGTAGGCGCTGACTCTTTCCCTCATGCCCACGAGGCCGTGTCCGTTCTTCTGACGTTCGTGGTTCGCCGATGTTGAGTTCCCGTTATCGGTGATGCGGATGGCGACCTGGTCGCTGGTCTGATCGACTCGGACGTGCACCTCGGTCAGCTGAGTGCCGGCGTGCTTGCGCACATTGGTCAGCGCCTCCTGGACAATGCGGTACACAGCCAGGCTCAGGCCCTCAGGCAGGGGAGAACGTTCGCCTCGATGATCGAGTGTGGCCGGAAACCCTGCTGTCTGCGACTCCGCGACCAACTGTCTCAGCTGGTCGATGCCGGGTTGGGGAGCCGCATCGGCGGAATCATCGGTGCGAAGCACTCCGAGCATGGTGCGCATCTCCCGGAGGGCGCTGCGTCCCGTGTCCCGGACGTCCTCCATGGCGGTCTTCGCCTTGGCGGGCTGGGAATCGACGGACGCCGCGGCTCCATCGGCCAAGACGGAGACGACGCTGAGGCTGTGCGAGACGACATCATGTAGTTCGCGGGCGATGCGCTCTCGTTCCTGCGCGGCAACGATCTGCTGCTGGACCTGTGCTTCGCGTTCGAGCTGCTCGGCGCGTTCACGAAGGGTGTGCTCATGGTCGCGTCGGACTCTCACCAGGGCACCCCACGTGCTAGTCCACACGGTGATGGCGATGAGCACGCCAACGTCTCCGACCGACATGTACCCGGCGTTGACCGGGGCGGATGTGGCGAAGATGAGGATGATGATGACGGCAGTCGTCGCGGGAACGGAGATGTGCCAGCGGAATCGCGAAGACAAGGCGCAGAGGGCGAAGAGGACCATGACATCGGCGATCATCATCTCGACGCCGATTGCGAGATGAACCGCGGCGACGAGGCTGATGGTGACGAACACCGTCAGCGGGCGCCTGTGCCTCAGAAGGTAGGGAGCGCAGAGTCCGACGGAGAAGAGCAAGCCGAGACCGGGCCACATGTCCTCGGGCACCGATGAGAACTGAATCGGGAGGTTGTAGACGAAGACGACCAACACGATGATCGAGTTGATGACGAACGGATGAGCGTCGAACCACGATCTGATGGAGTCATAGCGACGGTGCCCGCTGGGTGGTGAGCCAGCAGGTGGCGAGGGACTGCTCCATCGTTGCCTCATCGCCACAAGCCTAACGTGATCGCGGTGGAGGGCGAGGAACCGCGATCTGTGCGAGGGCAATAGACTCGGGACATGAGCTCACTTCCCAACAACGCCGCCACTGCCACCACCACCGCCGACGCCGCCACCCACCCGATCCCGGCTCCCACCGAGGCGGCCGCCCCCATCCACCTGCCCACCGCCGAGGACGCCGCGGACATCGCGCCCGGCCTCGTCACCCTCCGCCGCGCACTCCATGAGAACGTCGAGGTCGGACTCGACCTGCCGGTCACGCAGAAGCTCGTCCTCGAGGCCATCGAAGGCCTCGACATCGAGGTGAGCACGGGAGAGAATCTGTCCTCGATCATCGTCGTACTCCGCGGCGGCGCCCGGAAGACCGACTCGACCGGGGGCGTGCCCGCCGTGCTGCTGCGCGGGGATATGGACGGGCTGCCCGTGAACGAGGCGACCGGATTCGACTTCGCAGCCACCTCGGGGAGGATGCACGCCTGCGGTCACGACCTGCACACGGCCGGGCTCGTCGGTGCACTCAAACTCCTCCACCGCGACCGCGAATCCCTGCCCGGTGACGTCGTGTTCATGTTCCAACCCGGCGAGGAGGGCTTCGACGGGGCCGGGAAGATGATCGACGAAGGCGTCCTCGACGCCGCCGGACCCCGCGTCAAAGCCGCCTTCGGCATCCACGTCTCTGCCGACGCCGACCTCGGAGTCGCCAGCTCCCGCCCTGGGTCCTATATGGCGGCGTTCTCGAAGATGACGATCACCGTCCACGGCAAAGGCACCCACGCCTCCCGCCCGGCCACCGGCAAGGACCCCATCCAGGTCGGAGCGATGCTCGTCGGCCAGCTGCAGGAGTACGTCACCCGCCGCTTCGACATCTTCGCTCCCCTCGTCGTCACCGTCGGCCAGTTCAACGGCGGCACCGCCCCGAACGTCGTCCCCGACTTCGCGACTCTCGTCGTCAGCGTCCGCACGTTCTCCGAAACCGTGACCTCCCGCGCCGAGGCAGAGCTGCCCAACCTCGTCCGTGACCTCGTCGCCGCCCACGGGCTGTCCGCCGAGGTGGAATACGAACAGATCCTTCCCCCGACGATCAACAATGACGCCGAAGCCGAATTCTTCCTCTCTACCTTCACCGAACTCTTCGGTGAGGAGCGGACCGTGCGCAAGGCCAACCCGCTGCCCGGCTCCGAGGACTTCTCCCGCGTCCTCGACGCCGTGCCCGGCGCCTATGGGCACTTCGGTGTCGCGCTGCCGAACCTGCCGGTCGACGAACGAGAGGCCAACCATTCACCGCGCGCTCGCCACAGCGATGACGGCCTGGCCGACCAGGCACTGTTCCTCGCCCACTTGGCCGGTCGCCGGCTGGCACAGCTGGCCGAAAACTGACCCGGCAGTCTGGTCTGGAAAGTGGAAACGGCATACGGTGCAGGGACAGGTCCTATGCAGGGCGACGTCGAATCAGCAGCCGTGTCATGAAGAGGAGCAGTCGATGAGCGTGTTCGCCTACCCGAGCGAGATCATCCGGGAAGCCGAGGTGCCTCTGCTCGAGGCCGGCGTCCCGCTCATGGCCCGTGCGGCCCGGGCGCTGGCGAACATCGGCATCGACACGCTCACCACCCACCTCGGTCAGGTCGCCGGAACCAGGGTGTGCGTGCTGGCCGGTCCGGGCAACAACGCCGGGGATGCGCTCTTCGCCGCATCGACTCTGAGCAGGCGCGGTGCCGCCGTCACCGCCATCACACTCTTCGACCGCACTCACGACGAGGGGCTGACCGCCGCACGCCGTGCCGGAGCACAGGTCATCGCGTTTACGACGGCCGAGGCGAGCGCCGCTCCCACCAGCGCCGCTCCCACCAGCGCCGCTCCCACCAGCGCCGCTTCCACCTCCGCCGAGGCGGCTGGCCCCACTTCCGCCGAGTCTGCCCGCGCGGACGCGTACCGCGAACTCTCCCGCGCCGATCTCGTCCTCGACGGCATCCTCGGCACCGGCGGCAGGCGCGGACTGCCCGACCACATCGCGAAACTCATCGCCGTTTGGGCCCCGCACCGCACCGGGAGCCTCATCGCCGTCGATGTGCCCTCCGATCTCGACCCGGATCCCGACGACGCCGAGACCCGCCTGCATGCCGACCGCACCGTGACCTTCGGCGGATTGAAAGCCGAACTCATCGACCCGCGCGTGCACGAGTTCACCGGCAGGATCGACGTCATCGACATCGGCCTGGGACTCGATACAGATCTCGCTGTCGCCGAGCTGCTCGACTCAGGTGACCTCAGATCGGACTTCCCCCGGCCGCAGGAGAGCGGCCACAAATACTCCCGCGGCGTCGTCGGGGTCCTTGCCGGTTCCGAAGACTATCCGGGTGCGGGCGTGCTCACGACCACCTCGGCGGTGAGCACTGGGTCAGGTATGGTCCGCTATCTCGGCTCCCCGCTCGTCGCCGAGTACGTCCTCGGCCTCCATCCCGAGGTGGTCAGCTCCTCCGGACGGGTCAACGCCTTCGTCTTCGGGCCCGGCGACCCCGAAACCGAATTCGTCCAGGCCGCGGTCGACGCCCTCGGCGAATCACACATTCCCGTGGTCATCGACGCCGGCGGACTCGAGATGATCGGGCGAGCCGAGGCGATGGTCGGCACCTGGATGGCCGAGCGGCCGATCATCATCACCCCGCACGCCGGCGAGCTGGCCCGACTGCTCAGCCGACTCCTCGGCGAAATCATCACAGCCGGCCGCATCGGACAGGACCCGGTCGGGTGGGCCCGGCAGGCCGCGCAGCTGACCGGAACGATCGTGCTCCTCAAGGGCCACCACACCGTCATCGCCGCTCCCGACGGTCTGGTCGTCCTGCCCGAGCCGGGTCCGGCGAGCCTCGCCACCGCCGGGTCCGGCGACGTACTGGCCGGGATCCTCGGCACGCTGACCGCGACCGCATCGGCACGGCACCGCTACGACGGCGATGACCTGCCCGTCCCGAACCGCGAATGGGCGCGGCTGGCCGGTCTCGGCGTGCTCGTGCACAACGCCGCCGGAGGGCGGGCCGTCACCGCCTCCGGGTTCGCCGATGCCCTCACCGAGGTGGTCGAGGAACTCATCCACGGCACCGACTGAACCGTGGGCCTCCGTCTCAGTGGATGAGGATCTGCGTCTCCGTCGATCCCTCCCACTTCATCGCCTTGACGAGGCTGGACTCGTACATCGATACGCAGCCGGCGGTCTTCATCGACTCCGTGTTCGCGTGCAGGAAGATCGCCGACCCCTTGCCTGGAGTGCGGGCCTCGTTGTAGCCGATGACCTGGGCATACTTATACGGCTTCGGCTGGTAGAGCGATTCGCCCTCGTATCCTTCCGACTTCAGCTGCATCGTGTTGTAGCCCTCGGCCTTCGTCGCGTCGCCGTCGACCCACACATGATCACGGGTGACCTTCGTCCAGGCCTTCTGCAGGCCCGGGTTCGCCGAGGTGCCGAATCCGTCGCGCATCCAGAACACTCCCTTCGGAGTCTTCCCGTCGCCTTCGCTCTTGCTCGACGTCGTTCCGTCAGAGCCGAGCCGCGCCTTGTAGGGACCGCTGTCGCGAACGTACCGGTCGCCGGATTTACTGCACAGGTAGATATCGGCGGTGATCGTCGACCGCTGCTTGACCTCGATGGCTTTCGCCGCCGTGACCGATTCGTTCGCCTCGACGCCGGTGCAGTGCTTCGCGGCCGCCTCAGCGGGGCCGGTCTGTCCGGTCACCGTGAGGACCGCCGCGAACATGACGGTTGCGATCACGATCGCGATGGTGCGACCTGATGTGGTGTGCATGATGTCTCCTTCTTCATCGAACGGTTCTGCGAACTCTTCTTCGCCGAACGCCTCGTCGGCTGCAACCGCGACGCCGTCACCGGAAGCGCCGACGGTCGCGGGGAAACAGCGTAGCGAAGGTGCTGACCGGGGACGGTGCATTCTCACATTGAAGATTTCGTCGGTGCGCCGCCTCTGCGAGATCGACCCCATCCGGCTCCGGCAGACCGTCCCGATACTGCTCGGCGGCAGGTGTCGGCGGTAGTCTTATCCAGTGACATCTTTCGACATCCCCGAGGCTCTTGTACGGGCCGAGATCGACGAGGCGGCCCTGCGGGACAATGCCGCTGTCCTTGCCGATCGCCTCGCACCCGCCCGCCTCAAATGCGTCGTCAAAGCCAACGCCTACGGCCACGGCGTCGACCTCATCGCTCCCGTCCTCTTCACGGCCGGATGGCGTGAGTTCTGTGTGGCCACGATCCCCGAGGCCCTTCACCTGCGCAGCCTGCTCGGCCCCGAGCCCGAGATCATCGCATGGCTCTACGGACCCACCACCGACCTCGACGAGGCGGTGCGCGCCGACATCCAACTGGGCGTGTCGACAGTCGAATCCCTCGACCGACTGACGAAGGCGGCCCGCCGCACCGGCGCCACGGCCCGAGCCCATCTGAAGATCGACACCGGCCTCGGCCGCAACGGCCTGTCACCGGAAGCAGTCGTCCGCGCCTTCGACTGGCTGCGCCGCCACGCCGAAGACAGCCGCAGCGCTGTCACCGACGACACCGACCCCACCCGCGGCCCCGGTGCCACGACCGATATCTGCATCGTCGGAATCATGAGCCACTTCGCTGTCGCCGATGAACCCGAACGCCCCGAGACCGCAGCGCAGAGCGCGGTCTTCTCCTCCGCCCACGGGCAGCTGCGGGCAGTGCTCGACGCCGCGGACGGCTGCCTCGGCGAATCGGATGACCTGGACGTCCATATCGCGAACTCGCCGGGCGCGCTCACCCTGGGACCGTGTCCGGGCACCTCGGCCAGGGTGGGGCTCGCGCTCTACGGACTGTCCCCACTCGAGGACGGGGATCCGACGGTCCTCGGGCTGCGACCGGTCATGCGGCTAGTCTCCGCCGTCATCAATCTCAAGGACATTCCCGCTGGTCACGGCGCCTCCTATGGACTGACGTTCACCGCTGCGACCGACACCCGGTTCGCGCTCGTGCCCGGTGGGTACGGGGACGGCCTGCCGCGGTCGGCATCGAACCGGGCCGAGGTGGCCATCCGCGGTCGTCGCTACCCCGTCGTGGGGCGGATCGCCATGGATCAGATGATCATCGACATCGGCGCTGGAAACGACGAGGTGGCCATCGGCGACGAGGTCGTCATCTTCGGGCCAGACGGTCCGAGCGCGGCCGAGTGGGGGACCTGGGCGAATACGATCAACTACGAGATCGTCACCCAGCTCAGCGCACGTGTCGACCGCACAGTACGGAAAGGAGACGGACGATGAGGTTCCATCTCGAATCCTTGGAGCAGATGCGCACTTTCGCCGCCGCCTTGGCCGATCATCTGCGAGCCGGCGACCTGCTCATTCTCACAGGCAACCTCGGTGCGGGGAAGACGACGTTCACCCAATCTCTGGGGACGGCTCTCGACGTGGCCGGGCGGATCACCTCGCCGACGTTCATCATCGCGCGCGTTCACCCGTCGCGCAGCGGCGGCCCTGCGCTCGTCCATGTCGACGCGTACCGGTTGGCCGACGGGGAGGAGCTCGAAGACCTCGACCTCGACTCCGAGTTGGATGAGTCGATCACGGTCGTCGAATGGGGCGCCGGCATGGCCGAGCAGCTCAGCAGCGACCATCTAGACATCACCATCGCCCCGGTGTGGGACGAGTCCGACGACGAGGAACTGATCGGGGTCGACGGCGCAGACGAGTCTGAGGACGAACGGCGCACCGTCGACCTCACCGGCTGCGGGGATGCCTGGGCCGCGCGCATGCCCCGAATCCAGGCTGATATCTCGGCAGCTGCGAACGTGAGCGTCGAAAACCCGGCCTCCGCGGACCTGCCCGGCGAGGGCTCAGCGAATGAGGGAGACGAATCATGATCATTCTGGGCATCGACACCTCGCAGTCGGCCTCCGTGGCCCTCGTCGACACGGACACCGGTTCGGTCATCGCCGCCGAGCAGGCCGACGACCAGCGTCGACACGTCGAATTCATCGGTCCCGCGCTCGCCGACGTGCTCGCCGCGGAGGCCCAGCCCGAACTCGTCGTCGTCGGCATCGGGCCCGGTCCCTTCACGGGACTGCGAGTGGGCATCGCCGCCGGCATCGCCGTCGGCCAGGCCCGCGGAATCCCGGTCAAGGGCCTGCTGTCCCAGACCGCGATCGCCGAAGAGTTCGTTCGCAGCTCGGCGGGGGGCTCGCCCGAACCCGGCTCGGAGAGTGCCTCGGCAGCCGGCTCGACCGGCCCGGGCCCCGTCCTCATCGCCTCGGACGCCCGCCGCAAGGAGGTCTACTTCAGCGTCTATGACTCCGCCGATGCTTCGTTGAGCGCCGGACCATTCGTAGCGAAACCGCTCGAGGTCGCCTCGGTCCTCGCCGCCAACGGTTGTCGGTTCGACCCGTTCGGAACCGAGCAGGCAGGGAACGAGGCCGCATCCGTCGAGTCGGCGACCGCAGCAACGGCCCTGATCGGCGAGAAGCTCGGCCGCGGGTTCCTCCTCTACCCCGACACCCTCGGAGCCACGACCACTGAGTCCATCACCGACCCCCGTGCCGAATACCTCGCCCTCGCCGCAGCACGTGAACTCGCCGCGGGTCGAGAACTGAGCGAACCGATCCCGGAATACCTGCGCGAACCCGATGCGAAGGCGACCCCGGTGCGCGAGAGCTCACTGAGATGACCTCCGTGACCATCGCCGAGCTGCCCTGGTGGGACCTCGCCGAGGTGGCCGACCACGATGCGGCGATCTTCGGGCCCACCGCGTGGACTCTCGGCTACTACTGGTCGGTCAAGGCACAGAACGGCACGATCATGTTCGCCGCCAGGACCGCCTCGGCGGGGGAGAACGGGACCTTCGACGGTTCGACCGCGACGCAGGGCAACACCAACTCGGCGGGGGAGCTGGCCGGCTGGGTCGTCATGTCCGCATCCGGTGCGGAAGCCGATGTCATGACCATCGCCACCACCGAGGCGGCCCGCGGGCAGGGCATCGGTCGAGTCCTGCTCGACGCGGGGATCGACTGGGCGAAGGACCGCGGCGCCGAGGTCGTCCACCTCGAAGTCGACGAACGCAACACCTCGGCGCTGGCGATGTACGCGTCCTTCGGATTCGTGGAATGGGGACGGCGCCCGGATTACTATCCGGGCGCCGCGGCCGTGCTCATGCGTCTGCGGATCGGTGACTAGGCGACCGGAACCGCGCGCTGTTCGGTGGCGTCGGTGAGGTCGACGAGGAGGTCACCGTTGAGGCGGAAGGCCTCCATGGTCTCGTCGATGACGATCTGCTCGTCGCCGCCGGTCGACGCCACTTCGTCGAGGAGGCGGCGGTAGGCATCTTTGTACGGCTTCGTCTTGCCGAGTGCCGCGAAGTCCCACATCGTCAGTGAGGTCGCGGGCAGGCTGTAGTGACGGCCCATGAGGGCGCCGATCGCCTGGCCGCCGGAGAGATCCCCGAGGTAGCGCGTGTAGTGGTGGGCGATGACTTGGTCGGCTCGTTCGAGTCCGGCAAGGTGCGCGGCATAGGCGGCAGCGCTGGGCATCACAGGCAGTTCCGCACCGTCGAGGGCGGAGAGGTCGGCTGCGATGCGCTCGGAGCGGAAGAGGCCGGCGTCGTGGAAGGGCGCGAAGACCGGATCGTCGGCGAACTCCCGCGACTTGGACTCGAGCACGGGATAGATGACCTCGTACTGCTTGAGCAGGAGAGCGTAGGCCCGAGAGTCGAGCCGTCCTTCCATGAGGTCGACCATGAAAGTGGTGTGTTCGACCTCGTCGTGGATGGTGGCGGTGCTGGCCTTGAGGCGAGCGGAGAACGGTTCAGACATGATGTTTCCTCCTTGAGAGATCGTCGATCCGAATGACGGTTCGCGATAGCGGGTCTTAGGGGTGAGTCCGTCCCGGTTCGGAACTCAAGTTTCGAACCGGGACGGACTCGCTGGCTCACTACATTACTTGTCTATGGCCAGTTTAGCGCTTGCGCATCCGCGAGAACAGAACAGAACCTGCGCCGAGGATGATCAGACCGAGCGCGATCGGCAGAGTCATCAGATCGGCACCGGTGCGCGGCAGGTTCGACCCGTCGGAGCCGCCGGAAGCGGATCCTCCGGTAGACGATCCCGCCGAACCCGAACCTGCGGATCCCGAACCGGCACTGTCGTCGGAGCCGGAAGCGTCGGCCTCGGCACCGTCGGCCGCACCTTCAGACGCGCTCGAACCACTGTCGGAACCGGCCTCGGCGCCATCGGTCGCAGCGTTGTCTCCGGCTCCGTCTGCTGATCCGCCGTCCGAGTCGCCTGCGCTGCCGGCGTCGTCATCGGCGGCCTCGTCCTCGTTCACAGTGACGGTGAACTCGGCGGGGTCGGAGGGCACACCGTCGACTGTGGTGATGGCCGAGTAGGCGTAAGTGCCCTTGGCGCTCGGCGCCTTGGCGGAGAAGTTGCCTTCACCATCGGCGGTCACCGTGACGTTGTCCTCGGCCGGGACAGTCGCGGCGAATGCCTTGACTTGGCTTCCGGCGTCCTTGTCGACCACAGGGGTCCACGCGAGGTTCACCTCGGCGTTCGGGGTGGTCGTGCCCTTGACGAGTCGGTCCTTGCCGACGGTCTGGTCCTTGACGACAGGCTTGGCAGGCTTATCCTCGTCTCCATCGGAGCCGCCATCGGAATCATCTCCGTCGGCAGCGCCACCGGCATCCGAATCGGAACCGTCGGCATCACCTTCGGCTGCATCGGCTGCGCCGTCATCGTTGCCTTCCGCAGCATCAGCGGCGCCTTCTGCACCGTCGTTGTCGCCTTCAGCAGCATCGGCAGCGCCGTTGTCATCGCCCTCGGCGGCGTCAGCAGCACCCTCATCGTCGGACTCGGCACCGTCGGTGTCACCTTCGGCGGCATTGTCGTCTGCCTCGCCTTCAGCAGCGTCGGCTGCACCATCGTCAGTGCCTTCGGCGCCATCGGCTTCACCTTCGGCTGCGTCGGCGGCGCCTTCGTCGGTGCCTTCTGCACCGTCGTTGTCGCCTTCGGCACCGTCGGCAGCGCCGTCGTCACCGGCCTCGGCACCGTCGGCTGCGGCGTCATCCTCATCATCCTCACCGGGGAACAAGGCGTTCTTCTGCTCATCGGTCAGGTCGATGGGTTCGCGGTAGAGCTCGGCGTCACCGGTGGGCAGGCCATGGGCGACCCAGGTGAGCACGTCGTAGTCCTTGGACTCGTCGAGGTCGGTCGCCTTCGCGTTCACGTCGACGTCGATTGTGCCGTCCTTGATCTGCGGAGGCATCACGTACTGCACGGCGGTCGTGTTGCCGGCCGTGACGTCCTTGCTCGCCAGGTCACGGTCGACGATCGCCGCGTAGGCACCCGCCGAAGGCTTGCCGGTGCTGGCCTCGGGGAGGTTGTCGTAGCCGTCGCCCGTGACGTTGACGGTGAGACCGTCATCGGCGCTGGCCGACTTCACCGAATGTGAGGTCGAAACCTTCGGCGCCGGGGCCTGCGCGGTGTATTCGACCGTCAGCGGGTTGGTCTTCTTCCGCGGCTGGATCGACGTGCTCGCTCCGGCGGTGGTGTACCAGTACGAGTCCTGACCGGTCTCGACGTTGAAGTCGATCCAGTCCTGTGGCATCGCACCCCACCAGGACTCGTTCTCCGCGGTCTTCTCGGACTGCAGGTTGCGGCCGTCGGTGTCGGTCTCCACGCCGAGGTAGTCGGGGGTGAATTCGAAGCCGTCGTCGGTGACGTCGACTTCGCCCTGCTGGATTTCGACGATATCGCCGTCGCGAGCATCGAGTTTCTTCCAGATGCTCAGGTCGTCCATATCGGCGCCAAAGCCCGAATAGGTTCCCGTGATCGTGCCCTTGCCGTCCTTGACCTCGAGCTTCGGATCCGAGATCGTCCAGTAGGTCATGCCGCCGTAGTAGGCGAAGGACCAGGAGCCCTCCCACTGGATCGAAGCGCTGTCCTTGTCGGGGTCGACAGTACCCGTGCCGTTCGCGATCTCGATGTGGTCACCGGTGTGGTTGTTCTCTGCTTCGGCGTTGACCTTGCCGTTGACCGAGTTTCCGTCACCATCGGTGCAGCGGTCGGCGAAGTTCGACGCCTTGCCGTTCGTCTTCACGATCGAGGTGTTCCCGTCGGTGAAGTTGCCGTCATCGTCGACCGGGTAGATGGTTCCGGCATCGTCGGCTGTCCAGATCCGGGCCATGCCCGTGTCTCCGGCCTCACCGGCGATGAGGAAGTTGCACCCACCGAAGTAGGCGCCGCCGGTGGATTCGTCGTTGACCGACCAATTGAACACGGCGTCGTCGACGGTCTTGTCGACTGCGCCGAACGCCGGGGCGCTCATGCCCATTCCCAGCAGGCCGGTGGCGGCCGCGATCGCCGCCCCCGCCGCCAGCGGCGAAGTGAAGCGCCGAGCCTTCCCGGCCCGTGCGCGCGCACTCTTGTGCGTCATAGATTCTCCTCATTTTCAACGTCGTACACGGCGAAGACCGCGTGCCGCCAGGCATCCGAAAAGATCCTGGATTCATCATCAGCCGAAGTTGTGGATTCGCTGAACGGTATATAGACTACACAGACATAACCTAAAAAGCCAAGGTAAGCCTCACTTATGAATGTATAGCCTTGCCTTAACTAAATGACTTTCAGGAATGTTCGAGTAACTCATGCAGAAGTGGTCTTTGCGCAGGACTGTGCGCCGCCGATCGTTCCGCCGGACCGCCTGGTTCGCCGGGGGATTGGTGCTGGCGATCCTGTTATGGAACAACGGAATCCACAACATCGGATCGATCAACGCCCAAAGTGAGGGCGGCTGTCAGCAGCCTCCCGCCCGATCGACGCCGGACATGCCCGACGTTCCCGAAGTCGACCGTTCGGCGCTGCCGGACCCGACGGCGATCACGGGGCAGACGACCGCCTACACCCAGGCCGGAGAGATCCCGCCGGTCTCCGACACCGCCGCACACGAAGCGAATCTGCCGGTGACGGTGAAGAGCAACGATGGTCCTGCGCAGACGGTGAAGAAGACCGACCGGATCCTGGCGATGAACCAGAACGGCGGGATCGCCGCCGCCGTGGTCGGCCTCGGCCTCGGCTGCAACCTCGTCGGCCGCGACATCGCCACCGACTTCTCCCAGCTCGTGCCCGGCGCCGAGCAGCTGCCGCTGATCACCCAGGGCGGGCACGAGATCAACGCCGAGGCGGTGCTCGCGCTCTCGCCCGACGTCATCCTCACGGATACGACGATCGGCCCCTATGATGCACAGCTGCAGCTGCGCAACGCCGGCATCCCCGTCATCTTCATCTCCTCGTCCTACTCCGAGGGCGTGCGCTCGGCCGGTCCTCAGGTCCGAGAGGTCGCCGAGGCGCTCGGTGTGCCCGAGCTCGGTGACAAACTCGCCGAACGCACCGTCCGTGAGATCAACGACACGCAGAAGGCAGTCGCGAAGCTTGCTCCCGAGGATCCTGCCGACCGCCCGCGGACGGTCTTCCTCTACCTGCGAGGCAATATCTACTACTGGTTCGGGGTCGGCTCCGGAGCAGATTCGCTCATCCAGTCCGTCTCCGCCCGCGACGTCGCCGCCGAAGTCGGATTCGAAGGCATGTCACCGACGAACTCAGAGGCCCTCATCAAGGCAGCACCGGACGTCATCATCGTCATGACCCTGGGACTGGCCTCGGTCGGAGGCATCGACAAGGCCCTCGAACTGCCCGGCATCAAACAGACGCCGGCGGGCAAGAACCGTCGGCTCGTCGACATGAGCGACTACGAGGTGATGAGCTTCGGCCCGCGTTCGGCACAGGTGCTCGCGGCACTCGGCACCGCGATCTACGCCCCCGAGCTCGCCTACCACCCTGACCATCCGCCGAAGTCCATCGAAAAGCGTCTGAAAGAGATCAATGAGGAACTGGAAGAGGATGAGGCATGAGTGAGTCCACCGAGATACGGGACCGCTCACTGCGTCGCTCCCGCCGCGACCGCCTCGGCGAGGGTGGTGACAGCTCTGCCGACTCCGCAGCAGGAAACCGCGCTGAACCGACGAGCCGTCTCAATCCCGCAGGAAAGGGCGACGGCCTCGACCTCGGACGCATCCGCGGTCAGCGCACCGCGCGGGCAGGAACCCTGTTCCTCATCCTCATCATCGCCCTCATCGCCGCCTGCGTGCTCTCAGCTGCGATCGGTCAGCTCTTCATCCCACCGCTCGAAGTCGTCGGTTCGCTTCTGAACAAGGTCGGACTCGACTGGCTGCCGGGACCCAGCCATGACTTCGGTGAGGAGGCCCTGTGGCAGGTGCGCTTCCCCCGCGTCGTCATGACCGTCCTCGTCGGTGCCGCGCTCGCCGTGGCCGGGGCGATGATGCAGGGTGTCTTCGGCAACCCACTGGCCGAACCCGGAGTCGTCGGAGTCTCTTCCGGAGCCGCGGTCGGGGCCAGCGCCTCGATCCTCTTCGGCTGGTCCTTCCTCGGCGCGTTCACCACCCCGACCTTCGCCTTCGTCAGCGGCCTGATCACGACCTTCATCGTCTACACGGTCTCCCGGTCAGGCGGACGCACGGAGGTGATCACGCTCGTGCTCACGGGTGTCGCGGTCAATGCGATCGCCGGGGCCGCGATCGCGTACATCACCTTCGCCGCCCCCACCTCGGCGAGGGAGCAGATCGTGTTCTGGCAGATGGGCAGCTTCAACGGAAGCCTGTGGTCGCAGGTCGGGCTCATCCTCCCGCTCATCGTGTTCGGGATCATCATCGCCCAGACCCTGGCACCGGGACTCGACATCCTCTCACTCGGGGAGAAGAGCGCCCGCCACGTCGGCATCAACGTCGAACGGCTGCGCATCATCGTTATGGCCGTCGTCGCCCTGCTCGTGTCCGCGGCCGTCGCATTCTGCGGGATCATCGCCTTCGTCGGCCTCGTCGTCCCGCACATCATCCGCATGATCATCGGCCCCGGCCACCGGCTGCTGCTGCCGGCCAGCGTGCTCGGCGGTGCCGTGCTGCTCTCGATCGCCGACCTCGCCGCCCGCACCCTCGTCGAGTTCGCCGATCTGCCGATCGGCATGCTCACCTCGCTGGTCGGCGGACCGTTCTTCTTCTACCTCATCAGACGCAGCCGCAAGGAATCCGGAGGTTGGGCATGAGCATCATCACCGTAGGCAGATCAGCCGTCCGCCGCCCGGACTTCCCCGTCGCCGGCAAACCCATCATCTCCGTGCGCGGAGCCGAGGTCAGCTTCGGCGAACGCACTATTCTCGACGGCATCGACCTCGACATCCGGTGCGGGGAGGTGCTCGCCATCGTCGGCCCCAACGGTGCCGGCAAATCGACGCTCGTCAACGTCATCACCGCCGACGTCGAACTCGAAGCCGGGAAGGTGTTCATCGACGACGAGGTGGAGTACTCCTGGTCGACCCGCGAACTGGCGATGCGCCGGGCGGTCCTCCTCCAGGACATCGGAATGGCGTTCCCGTTCACCGTCCTCGAGGTCGTCGAGATGGGCCGCTCCCCGTGGGCGGGCATGCGCGAATCCCAGCACGACGACCTCATCGTCGCCGGATCGATGTCGCGGACCGAGACCGTGCAGTTCGCGGCCCGGAAGTTCACCTCCCTGTCCGGAGGTGAGAAGGCCCGCGTGGCCCTGGCCCGGGTGCTCGCGCAGGCGACCCCGGCGCTGCTGCTCGACGAACCGACCGCGCCGATGGACATCCGCCACCAGGAGCTCGTCCTCCAGCAGGCCCGCGACTACGCCTCCACCGGCGGAGCCGTGGTCATCATCGTCCACAACCTCGACCTCGCCGGTGCCTACGCGGACCGGATCGCGATGATCTCCGACGGATCGATCATCGCCGACGGTCCACCCGCCGAGGTGCTCACCGCCGACCGCATCAGCGACGTCTACGACTACCCCGTATCCATCTTGGCCGACCCGAACACCGGAGCACCGCTGGTCGTGCCCGTTCGTGCCGGCCGAAAGGAAGACTGACCCATGCTTGACAACGCACTCAACCGGACCATCGCCTCGGTACCGGTGAAGCGGATCCTCGCGCTCATCACGATCTCCGCGCTGTTGGCCGTGGCCGTGGGCCTGACGGCGACGATGCTCAACCCCACCCCCGCCGAGGCGGCCCCGAAGGTGTCCGTGTCCGGCACCCCGAAGGCCGATGGTGAGTCCGAACTGGGGCTTTCGGGATCGGGTTTCCAATCCGTCGAAGGCGGGTTCGGAGGAATCTACGTCCTCTTCGGCTGGGTCGACGACGCTTCCGGCGGATGGCGGCCGAGCAAGGGCGGAGTCACAGGGTCGAACTACCGCTACGTGTACGACGATGAGACCAAACCGGCCGGATACCAGCTGTTCGTGACCTTCCCCGGCTCAAGCACGGCGTATGCCGCCAATGGCGGTGAAGTCGCGGCGAACGGCACCTGGAGCGGAACCATCAAGATCCCCGGCCAGAAGTTCACAACCTACGACCGGTCCCAGAACGAGACCGAGGTCGACTGCGGCGAGGTCCAGTGCGGGATCATCACGATCGGTGCCCACGGCGTCGACAACGCCAACAACGAATCCTTCACCCCCGTCGACTTCGCCGCTTCCGGTGCCGCCGCCGGCAAGGATGCGGAGAAGAACGAGAATGACGAGAGGAAGTCGTCCGAGAACAAGGATGAGAAGAAGGACGATGGGGGCTCCGGCGGGGGCGACGCTCCGGCCGTCGACCCCGCGCAGAACCCGAATGCGGCACCGGTGGCCAGTGAACCGCCGATGAGCACCTCATGGCTGATCTTCTTCGCCATCCTCGCCGGAGTGCTCGTGCTCGGTTCGATCATCGCGATCGGCCTCGGGTTCGGCATCGGCGGGTACCTCGCGGCCAAGAGTCTGCTGCTGGGAGTCAGCCCGGCGGCGATGGAGAAGGAACGCGACCGGCGCGAGCGCAAACGGATCCGGACCCAGCACAAGCTGGCCAAACGCCGACTCGCGATCCAACGGAAGAAGAAGCTGCAGCTGGCCAAGCTCGAACGCGGCTCCGACCGTGCCGTGGCGCACGCGAACCATCAGAGTCTCGGCCCCGGCAACGGCAAGCTCCCGCCGCAGGTCATCGCCTTCTTCGAGGACGAGGACCGGAAGTCCTCGGGGAACCGCAGCGGAGGCGACGACGTCGGTTCGGCGCCGAGCTTCTACACCGGAAGCGCCCTCTCCGCCGGACCGGTCGCCGACGGCACGGCTTCGGGGGACGGCGGGACCGCCTCGGCGGGGGAGAGCGATCCGGAGGATCACAAGGACACGCGGGTTCTCACCCGGGTGGCCGCGGGCGACGCCGAGACCACCACCATCCCGACGACGAACTCATGACACGCGCACGGACCGTCCTGCGGGACGAGAACGGACGAGAAACCACGATGCACACTCACACATCCACCCGCAGGGGCAGGATATTCACACGCACCGCGGCCGGGATCGCGGCCCTGGCACTGCTCGGATTCGGGCTCACCGGTCCCGCACAAGCGGTGACCGCGCCGTATTCGGTGCCAGGGGAGACCTCGACTGCGGATCCCGGAAATGATGCGCCGGATACGGACGGTCCCCTCGACATCGATGATGCGGTCTTCGACTGGTCGGTCAACGACGAATCCACGGGCGGGTCCTACTTCGGCGGGTGCAACTACCTGGCCGCCGGTGAAGCCGGGGACACGGGTATGGCTCGGATCTGGACGGACAAGGACGCGGGCACACTGTTCAAGACGAACAAAGCCGGCAACTTCACCGACGGAAACGTCTCCATCGTCAAGGAGAACGGGAAGTACTCGACATTCCAATCACGGTGCGAAACCGGCGGAGGCGAGCTGGTCAACGGCAAGGTCAACGCCGAAGCCGAGAACAACCACACCGGCGACACGGTGAGAATCACCAATGGTGAGGGAACAGTCGACCCGAAGAACAACAACGCCTCGATCCAATGGAAGGGCTCCTGGACCTTCGCCTACTACGGCGGCATGACCTACTGGACCATCTCCGACCCGAAGCTCGAGGTCAAGGACGGCAAGGGCACGATCACGGGAACCTATTCGGGCTTTGGCGCCGATATGGACGACCTGAGCATCTGGAAGAAACTCGATGCTCGCGACGGCGATATCGTCGAAATCCAGCAGGGCGAAGTCGACGTCACCGACGACGGCTTCGAATTCACCCCCGACTACCTCGGTGTGTCGACTGACACCGACGGCCGCAATCTGCAGTCCGAGAAGACCGCGGAGAACGAATCCTGGTGGGGCGCGATGCCGCAGGACTGGATCGACTTCAACGTCGAGACCGGTCAGGACTCGTACTGGTACACCACCGCCGGAGCGAGCACCTCCATCCAACCGCGCAAGAAGACGAACGACCTCGAGGTCAGCTACTCCCAGCCGGTCGAAGAACCCGATGACGGAGACCACACAGAGAACCCCGATGACAATCCGAGACAGCCCGATGACCCGGGCGATGACGGCAAGGGCGATAAGGGATCCGACGGCACGGCTACTCTGTACTGGTCACTGAATAAGGAGGCCAACGGTGGAGCCTTCTTCGGCGGCTGCAACTTCCTCTCCGCCGGCAAGGCCAAGGACTCCGGAAGTGCCCGCGTCTGGCCCTCCGGAGGTGGCGGTTTCTACAAGTCGAAGTCCGGGAACGTGACGATTGAGAAGCCGACGGGCTCGACGTTCAAGGAGGCCTCCTGGGACTCTCGGTGCCAGGACTCCAAGGGCGAAGCCGTGTCGACTACCCGCAAGGACTCATGGACGCAGTCGCGGGTGGCGATCAAGGACGGCGAAGTCAGCGAATCCGATGACGGTGTGACCGTGCAGTGGAAGGGCAGCTTCACCGTCGCCTTCTACGGCGGCATGACCTACTGGTCGGCGACCGACCCGAAGCTCGAAGTCGACGCCGATGGCAAGGGCCGGCTCGTCGCCAGCCTCAGCGGTTACGGAGCCGACATGTTCGACGCCTCGAAGTGGATCACGCTCAAGCCCGAGTCGATCACGATGGCGAACTTCAAGAACATCGACATCGACGCACTCCTCGACGACGGTCACATCACGGCCACCCCTGACTACCTCGGCGTGAAGTACGACAACAAGGGCAAGTCGGGGTCCTCGGGCAGCGCAGTCGGCGGTTCGGACGAGAACGCCTCGGCGCAGGCGAAGAAGTCCGGAGAGAACTCCGACCACTGGGGCGCCTTCCCGCAGGACTTCGTCGATTTCCAGCACAAGACCGGCCAGTACTCGTACTGGTTCACCTCCGACGGCGTCCGCGATCCCTACAAGCCGGCCGAACCGATGACCATCTCGCTCGGAGACTACTCACCGGGTGCCGGGGACTACAACGCGGCAGCAGGCAACGGCGCACCCGGACAGAACGCCCCGGGCGCCGGCGGTCAGCCGGGAGCCGGTGGAGGCGGAGGCGGTTCTGCCGGTGGTGCAGGCAAGGGCTCCAGTGACAAGAAGTCGGGCAAGGGCAGCGACTTCGACGATGAGACGATCTTCGCCGAGGAGGCCGAAGAGGTCCGGGCCGCGTCCGAGGTGCCTGTGCGCGCCTGGATCGTCATGGGCACCGGTCTGGCGGTCGCGGTCGTGGCCGGGTTCGGCATCCGGTCGGGAATCCGCCGCCACATCGGCCTCGATCCCTCCGACCTCGTCTGAGGGTGCGTAACCGGTCGAGCAGGGCTCGGTTCGCGGTGGATCTCACCGTGAACCGGGCCCAGTCCCGTATGCCTCGGAGGGTAGGCTGGAGCATATGACACGTGTGCAATTGGCAGATACCGATCTCTCCGTCCATCCACTTCAGCTGGGCGGCAATCCCTTCGGCTGGGGAGCGGACCGAGATCAGAGCTTCGCTGTCCTCGATGCCTACGCTGCAGCCGGCGGAAACTTCATCGACACCGCCGATGCGTACTCGGCCTGGGTCGACGGCAACTCCGGCGGAGAGTCGGAGACGATCATCGGCGAATGGATGAAGTCGCGCGGCAACCGCGATGAGATGGTCATCGCGACGAAGGTCGGCATGCACCCGAAGCACAAGGGCCTCGATCCGGCGAACATCCGCGACTGCGTCGACGATTCGCTGCGTCGCCTGGGCACCGATCACATCGATGTCTACTACGCCCATGTCGATGACGACGAGGTCGACCAGGTCGCCGTCGCCGAGACCTTCGACGCTCTCGTCCGCTCCGGCAAGGTCAGCTACCTCGGCGCCTCGAATTTCAGTCTCGACCGGCTGCGGTCGGCGAGGAAGATCTCCACGAAGTTCTCCCTGGCCTGCTACCGCGTCGTCCAGGACCGGTTCAACCTCGTCTCCCGCGCTGCCGTCGACGAACAGAAGCAGGCATACCTGCGCTCCGAAGGGATCGCCGAACTGCCCTTCCACTCGTTGGCTTCCGGGTTCCTCACCGGCAAGCACACCGGTGGAGACGCCACAGGCAGCGTCCGCGGCGAACGAGTCGCAGGATTCGTTGAGGACCAGAATGCACTCGGCGCCCTCGAGGTCCTCCACGATGTCGCCTCGACCCACAACGCGACGATGACGGCCACTGCCATCGCCTGGCAGCTCAGCCACGATTTCATTCCTTCGACCATCGCCTCGGCGCGGGTGCCCGAACAGCTCACCGAGCTGCTGGCCGGCACGCAGATGCAGCTGAGTGATGAGGAGAAGGCCGCCCTCGACGGAGCCTGGGTGGAAGCATGACCGCGACCAGTCCGCGCCTGGTCACCTGGGAGAACGGAACCGACCTCGTCATCGAGCTGCCGGTGGCCCGCGATGTCGGGACCGTCTGGGACACCCTGACCGACAGCGAGACCGCAGGCACATGGTTCGCGCCGTTCCGCCTCGGCGAAGAATCGTCAGATGCGGGGGACGATCCCGACGTGCCTGCGTCCCGTCCGATCACCTTCGAACTCGAGGACGCCGATTTGGACGGAGCGGTGCTCAGCTGCGAGGAATACGACCATGTGCTGCTCGAACTCGAGGCCTTCGGTGTGCTGGGTATCCGGCTGCTGCCGGTCGAAGGTGATTCGGGTGACGAGACCTTGCTCGTGTTCACTCACACCGCCGCCGACGTCGAATCTGCTCGAACCCAGGCAGCCGAATTCGGACCTATGTGGGACACCCACCTGCGTCTGTTCGTGCGGGTCCTCGGCCTCGACGCCGCAGAGGCGACCGAACCCGAACTCGTCGCTGCCTATTCCGATCTCGCGCTCGAGGTTGCGGACTCCGGGGACGGCACGGACTCGGCCAGTGCTGATTCGGCTGGTGCTGAGGGCGAATCGTGAGCGACCCCCTCGTCCTCGGCATCGAATCCTCCTGTGATGAGACCGGGGTCGGCATCGTCCGCGGACGCACGCTGCTGACGAACACGGTGTCCTCATCGATGGACGAGCACGTCCGCTTCGGTGGAGTCGTGCCCGAGGTCGCTTCCCGGGCGCATGTGCAGGCCATCGGCCCGGCCATCGCCTCGGCGTGTGAGATCGCCGAGGTGGAGCTGTCCGAAATCGACGCCGTAGCCGTGACGGCCGGGCCGGGATTGTCCGGTGCGCTCATGGTCGGTGTGGGCGCGGCCAAGGGGCTCGCAGCGGCACTGAACAGACCGCTCTACGGAGTCAACCACCTCGCCGCACACGTCGCCGTCGACCTCGTCGCCGAGGATATCGACGGGCTGACCACGCCGACGATCGCGCTCCTCGTCTCCGGAGGACACACGGAGATCCTGCGCATCGGAGATGTCGTCACCGATATCGAACTCCTCGGCTCCACGATCGACGATGCCGCAGGTGAGGCCTTCGACAAGACCGCGCGTCTGCTGGGGCTCAACTACCCGGGCGGCCCGAACATCTCGAAGGCGGCCCTCGGCCTTCTCGACGGCACCGGAATCCCCGGCGATCGGAAAGCCGTGACGTTCCCGCGCGGACTGGCGAAGAAGCAGGACCTTCGTGATCCGGAGCGTCGGTATAACTTCTCGTTCTCCGGGCTGAAGACCGCGGCCCTGCGCGAGGTGACGAAGGCAGAGACGCTCGGTACCGATCTGCGCGTGGCCGATATCGCGGCCGGTTTCGAAGACGCGGTCGTCGACGTGCTCGTGACCAAGACCCTGCTGGCCGCGGCCGACACCGGCATCGATCACGTCGTCCTCGGCGGGGGAGTGGCCGCGAACACTCACCTGCGTGAGGTGCTCGCTGAACGCTGCGCCGAGGCTGGGGTGACCCTGCGGGTGCCGCCCTTGACACTGTGCACCGACAATGGAGCCATGGTCGCGGCCCTCGGTGCTGAGCTCGTCGCTCGCGGAATCGGGCCGAGCGATCTGTCCTTCGCCGCAGTCTCCTCATTGGATGTCGATCATGTCCTCGTCTGAGAACGACCCGAACAGCGCCGCCGAAAGAAACGCCCAGGCGGCGAAGTCCACGCGCCTGCCCGACGGTCGGCCGCCTCGGCGATCCGGGGACGGGTGGACCTACGGATCGGACGGGAAGAAGCATTGGGGGCTCAACGGGGCCGCCGGGCTCATGCTCGTCGATCCCGAGCGCGGGGTGCTCATGCAGCATCGGGCGCTGTGGTCGGTCGAGGGCGGGACCTGGGGATTCCCCGGCGGTGCCCGGGACATAGGGGAGTCCGCGGTGGAGGCCGCGATCCGCGAGTCCTGGGAGGAAGCCGGAGTGCCGGACCAGGACGGCACCGGCATCGAGATCGTCGAGACGCACGTCCTCGACCTCGACACCTGGTCGTATACGACGGTGATCGCGAAGACCCTGCGGCGCTTCGACGCAGTCATCAACGACCCCGAGAGCATCCAACTGACGTGGGTACCCCTTGACGAGCTCGACGATTACGAGCTGCACCCGGGAGTCGCCGCCGCACTGCCGACGCTGCTGGAGCTGCTGCGCCCCCACCTGTGAGCGCGTGAGTGTGATGAAGGTTGGGCAGGGCCCCGCCGAATAGTGGTCAACAACGGAGACCTTGGGCGCTCCGAAGTGTCTCCTCGGTGGATTGTCTGGTCGATCCACCGCGACCCAAGCCCTCAGAACGCCGGGGATCGACCAGGAAATCGAGGGAGGAGGCAGTCTGGCGCCGCGCAGCCCTTCAACTGTAGGAGTTGCGCAGGTCGCCGATGAGCGAACGGGTCACCTCGGTCAGCGACCCCGTGGCGCCGAAGACCTTCTGCAGGCGGCGATAGGGCACCCCGCGCTCGATGATCGATGTGATTGAGTGCAGCTCTTCGGCACAGCCGAGGCGTTCGGCAACGGGAGAGAGGCGTTCGACCTCATCGGCCAGGCACTCGGTGACGAGGCGTTCGTCGGCTGCAGCATTCTCGATGATGATCGCGTCCATGCCGTAGCGTGCGGCCCGCCACTTGTTCTCATTGTGGAACCAGTCGGGCATCGTCGGCAGGGTCTCACCGGAATCGAGGCGGGCCGACATGTCATCGACGAGGCACTGGATGAACGCGGTGATCGCGAGGATCTCCTCGAGCGTCGGCAGTCCGTCGCAGACTCGGACCTCGACGGTGCCCCAGTGTGGGGCGGGGCGGATGTCCCAGCGGATCTCATTGATGTTGTCGATGATTCCGGTCGTGAGCATGTCGTCGACGTACTTCTCGTAGTCGGCCCACTCATCGAACTGGAAAGGCAGCCCCGCCGTCGGCAGCTGTTGGAACATCATCGCTCGGTTCGAAGCGTACCCGGTGTCCGTGCCGCCCCAGAACGGGGAGGAGGCGGACAGTGCCTGCAGATGCGGGACGTAGGCGAGCAGAGCGTTGACGATCGGCAGCACCTTGTCTCGCGAATCGATGCCGACGTGGACGTGGACTCCGAAGATGAGCATGTTCCGGCCCCACCATTGGGTGCGATCGACGAGCTCGAGGTACCGGTCCTTGGCCCGGACCTCCTGCGACTGCCACTGCGCGAACGGGTGAGTGCCTGCCGACATCAGCTCGACCCCGCGCGCCTCGGTCAGCTTCCGCAGCGCCCCGATCGAGGCGGCCAGATCCTCGGCGACGGTCGACACCTGGGTATGCACGCCGGTGACGAGTTCGATGGTGTTCGTCAGCATCTCACCGACGATGTGCTTCTCGAACTCGGGCGCGTGCTCGGCCACATCCGCCAACAGGGTCTCGGCAGCCGGGGTCAGGTCCAGGCTGCGAGAATCCAGCAGAGCCAGTTCCCACTCGACACCGAGGGTGGAGCGGGGAGAGCGTGCAAAATCGACCATGGGTCGATCATAATGGCGCGTACCCGTTTCGCCTGATTCGGCACTGTGTTTCGGCCCGTGTCCTCACCCGCAGGCCTCGGACGACATCGATGCGGCAGCGGGGCCCGGCAGCCATCGATCCCGCGCAGTCCTCACGCGGGCTGTCGCACACCGTCCTCGATCCGCCGTCCCGAATCGGTGTCGAAGAGATGCAGACGCGCGGCATCCGGCACGACCCGCACACTGTCACCGCGGCGGATCGTCGACCGTCCGGCGACCCGAGCCACGACCGTCCTCTCCTCGCCGGGCAGACCCGCCCGCCCATGCACATAGGCATCGGCACCGAGTTCCTCGACGAGATCGACCGTGACTGTGAGCCCGTGCTCGCCCTCGGTGCGCAGGTCCTCGGGACGTACCCCAACGGTGACCGTCTCACCCGTGACCTGCCCGCGCTGGTCCGCGGTGAGTTCGATCTGCACATCGCCGAGGCGCAGCGTCGACCCCTCGAGACCGACCTCGACGAGGTTCATCGCCGGAGATCCCATGAAGCCTGCGACGAAGAGGTTCGCCGGCCGGTCGTAGAGGTTCGCCGGTGTGTCCACCTGCTGCAGACGCCCGTCGGCGAGGACGGCGACACGGTCGCCCATCGTCATCGCCTCGACCTGGTCGTGGGTGACATAGACGGTGGTCACGCCGAGGCGGCGGGTCAGTGACGCGATCTGCGCACGCGTCTGCACCCGCAGCTTCGCGTCGAGGTTCGACAGCGGCTCGTCCATGAGGAAGACCTGCGGGGACCGGACGATGGCGCGGCCCATCGCCACGCGCTGCCGCTGTCCGCCGGAGAGCGCCTTGGGCCTGCGGTCGAGGAAGGGCTCGAGGTCGAGCAGCCGGGCGGCCTCCTCGACGCGTTCGTCCCGCTCCTTCTTCGCCACGCCCGCGATCTTGAGGGCGAAGGCCATGTTCTCGCGCACGCTCATATGCGGATAGAGCGCATAGTTCTGGAAGACCATCGCGATATCGCGTTCGCGTGGAGAGAGTGAGGTGACGTCGTCGTCTCCGATGCGGATGTGCCCGGAATCGACGGGTTCGAGCCCGGCGAGCATGCGCAGGGTCGTCGACTTCCCGCAGCCCGAGGGGCCGACGAGGACGAGGAACTCCCCGTCGTCGATGTCGAGACTGATCTCGTCGACGGAGGGTGCCAGCGCCTCGGGGTACCGACGCAGTGCTTTGTCGAAGGTGACAGTGGCCATGGTGTTCTCAACCTTTCGCGGATGCGTCCGCATCCGATGATCGACGGTGATCGTGCAGTGAGTTGTCGTGCGTATAGGACCGGTACTGCTGCCGCACCCCAGACGGTCTCGGGTGCAGGGTGGCGACGAGTTCGACCGCCCATTCGGGCAGCGACCCGGTCAGCGTCCATGCCGCCTGCCGGGCGGCGCCGATGGCCACATACTCGGCTTGTTCGGGGACGTCGATGGGTACGGTGAAGATGTCCCGGGCGACCTCGCGGACCGCCGGATTCCTGGCCGCCCCGCCGATGATGAGCAGACGGCGGGCCGTCAGGCCCTGTGCGAGGACCGCGTCGAGTCCGTCCGCGAGTCCGCAGAGCATGCCCTCGACGAAGGCCCTGGCGACGTTCTCCGCCGAGGCGTTGGCCAGGGTCATCCCCTCGAGCCGGGCGGTGGCATCGGGCAGGTTCGGGGTGCGCTCGCCCTCGAAATAGGGCACGAGCGTGATCCCGTTCGCCCCCGGCCTCGAAGCCAGTGCCAGAGCAGCGACCTCGTCATGGCTGATGCGCAGCAGAGTGCTTGCCGAGACGAGGACCCTTGCGGCGTTGAGGGTCGCGACCAGCGGCAGGCGACCGCCGTCCGCGGAGGCGAAACCGGCGACCGTGCCGCTGCGATCGGCGATGGGCAGGTCCGTGGTGCCGAAGACGGTGCCCGAGGTGCCGATCGAGACGACGACATCGCCCGAGGTGACCCCGAGTCCCAGCGCCGCCGCCGCATTGTCCCCGGCCCCGGGTCCGACGAGGACCCCCTCGTCCGTGCGCCCGGCCGCCTCGTTGGGAGCGAGGACACGAGGAAGGATGATCGCCGAGGCAGCTTCCGGTTCCGTACCGTCGGTCGCCGCCTGGTCGAGGTCCGGCGTGGTGTTGTCGAGCGTGATAGCGCCGACCGCCTCGCGGGGGTCGGCACCGAAAGCGGCGCGGGCATCGCGGCCGAACGCGATGCGGAAGAGGTCGAGATCGTACTCGCCCGATGAGGGGTCGAAGTAGGCCGTGCCGCTGGCATCCGAGGCGTCGGTGATGAGGGCCTCGAGCTTGGGGCCGTGGATCGAGGAATCGGCGGCTCCGTAACCGAGGATCCGCCAGGTCAGCCAGTCGTGGGGGAGGGCGACGGCGGCAACCTCGGCGGCGTTGGCGGGTTCGTCGTCGCGCAGCCAGCGCAGCTTCGCGCCGGTGAAGGAGGCCACGGGCAGGACACCGGTGCGGGCGATGAAGTCCTCAGCGCCGACTTCGGCGATGAGGTCCCGGGCGGCGGCGTCGCTGCGCAGGTCATTCCACAGCAGGGCGTCGCGGATCACGCGGCCCTCGGCATCGAGGGCGACGAGCCCGTGCTGCTGGCCGCTGATGCTCAAGGCTGCGACGTCATCGAGTCCGCCGGCAGACTCGATCGCCTCCTGCAGGGCGGTCCACCAATACTGCGGGTCCACCTCGGTGCGGGGCCGCACCGGTGCGCAGGATGTCGCCGGAGTCAGGGTCGGCGATGACGACCTTGCAGCTCTGCGTCGAGGAATCGATGCCGGCGACGAAGCGGCGGGCAGCGGTCATGACTCCTCCTCGTGGGGTGCAGCCTCGATGTGAGCCGCCTCGGCGAGAGCAACGTCGTCACGATCAGGCTCGTCACGAGCCGCCTCGGCGAGCACGGCATCGGCGAGGTCACGGTCGATGACGGCGACGTCGACGATGCCCGCCGCACACGCGGCTCGCACTGCGCGGGCTCGCTCAGCGCCGCGGGCGACCCCGACGGTCGTCGTGGCCTGGCGCAGCTGGTCGAGGGTGACGGCGATGACGCGGTCATCGATCGTGGTCACGTCTTCACCGGCGGCATCGAACAGACGTCCGGACACCTCGGCGACGGCGCCGTCATCGATGCCTGACCGTCGCTGGACGGGGGTGCACTTCTCCCACACCGAGGACAGCCCCTCGGCCCACGAAGCCACGGAGACCACGGCGAGGTCGAGGTCGTCGGCGGCGGCGAGCGTGCCCGAGATCTCGGGCAGGGCTCGCAGGTCGGCGGCGGTTTCGGCCTCGGTGACGAGCAGCGGGGCCGGCAGACGGACCATGCTCACGGCCGGATCCTGACCCAGTCGGGTGAAGATTTCGGAGCTGGGACGGTGGGATTCGAGCCGCAGGGCACCGGCGAGCTGCACGATCGTGCACCTCGGCAGCGCCGGAGTGAAGGCGGCCGCGGAGTCGAGGGTGCGTGACCAGGACAGGCCGATGCGCATCCCCGCCCGGGCCTTGCGGCCGACGAGCGCGAGGGCCGCTCGGCCCATCTGCTGGGAGGCCTCGGCCTGGTCCGGGATGTCGACGATGACGACCGAGTGCAGGCCGAGGGCGGCGGCAGTGCGCTCTGACAGATCCGTGTCCTCACCCGCATCGGCCTCGATCGTGATCGTGACGACCCCGGTGTCGACGGCCTCTTGGAGGAGGCGGGCGACCTGGAATCGACTCAGTCCGTTGGCCTTGCCGATCTCGACCTTCGATCGTCCTTCGAGGTAGTGATCGCGGGCCAGCTGCGCGAGGAACCGGCGGTGGCGGGCGGTGGGCGCGGTGCTCATCGTCCTCCCTTCGGCGTCGACGGCATTGTGTTCGCTCATATGTGAAGTTTTGCACATCTGTGTGTTCCGTGACACAGTATTGCACATATGAGCGCCGATGCTCATATGAATTTCTCGAAGCGAACCCGATGGCGGGCGGCAATCCCGCGATGATGAGGGAAGGCACAACGATGAAACACAGGATCACCGGCCGAGGCGCCACCTGGGCGGCCATCGGCATGGTCGGAGCGCTCGCACTGACAGGGTGCGGTGGGGCCGGAGGCAGCTCCAGCGGCGGGGGAGGCGATGAGGTCAACGTCCTCATGGTCAACAACCCGCAGATGCAGGACCTGCAGAAGCTCACGGCTGACCACTTCACCAAGGACACCGGCATCAAGGTCAACTACACCGTGCTGCCGGAGAACGAGGTGCGGGCGAAGATCGGACAGGAGTTCGCCGCCCAAGCCGGCAACTACGATGTCGCGTCGATTTCGAACTACGAAGTCCCGACGTATGCGAACAACAAGTGGCTGACCCCCATGGACGAAGGCGTCGCCGATGCCGAGGGCTTCGACCAGGACGACATCCTCACCCCCATGGCCGAGTCGCTGACCGTCGATGACACGGTCTACGCGGAACCCTTCTACGGTGAGGGCTCGTTCCTCATGTACCGCACGGACATCTTCGACAAGGCCGGAGTCGAGATGCCGGAGAACCCGACTTGGGATGAGGTCGCCGATCTCGCCGCGAAGGTCGACGGTGCCGAGAAGGGCACGAAGGGCATCTGCCTGCGCGGTCTGCCCGGCTGGGGCGAGATGTTCGCTCCGCTGACGACAGTGGTCAACACCTTCGGCGGCACCTGGTACGACGAGGACTGGAATGCACAGGTCGACTCGAAGGAGTTCAAGGCGGCCACGAACTTCTACGTCGACCTCATCAAGGACCACGGAGAATCCGGTGCCCCGCAGGCTGGGTACACCGAATGCCTGACGAACCTGCAGCAGGGCAAGGTCGCCATGTGGTACGACTCGACGGCCGCCACCGGCACCCTCGAGGCGGATGACTCCCCGGTCAAGGGCAAGATCGGCTATGTCGCCGCCCCGGTGAAGGAGACGGACTCAAGTTCGTGGCTCTACACCTGGGCCTGGGGCATCCAGGCCGCGGGCAAGAACCAGGACGCCGCGAAGCAGTTCGTCGCCTGGGCCTCGTCGAAGGACTACGAGGAGACCGTCGCCTCCGAACTCGGCTGGCAGCACGTCCCGGCCGGAAAACGGACCTCGACCTATGAGAACGCGGACTACCAGAAGGCCGCCGAGCCTTTCTACAAGCAGACCGAGGATGCCATCAACTCGGCCGATCCCGAGAGCCCGGGTGTCCAGCCGCGCCCGACCCTCGGCGTGCAGTTCGTGACGATCCCGGAATTCGCGGATCTCGCCACAGGCATCTCCGAAGACGTCAGCTCCGCCATCGCCGGACGCACGACCGTCGACAAGGCCTTGACCAAGGGCCAGAAGGAAGCCGAGAAGGTCGGAGACAAGTACAAGAAATGACCGCGCAGCCTCGGGGCGGACGGTGAGAACCCGCCCCGAAGCGTCCCGGGCCGTCCCGTGGTTGCGGACCCTCCGCCCGCGGCCCCGGCCTCACCGCCTGGGGCCACCACCGATCTGATGAAGGATGTTCGAAGTGTCAGCACCCGCCGCCGAGCGTGCATCGCAGCCGATCACGCCGCCCAGACCCCGTGCCAAGGACCGATGGCTCAAACGCGCGCCCATGCTGCCGGCGCTCATCTTCGTCATCATCGTCACCCAGATCCCGTTCGCGATCACGATCATCATCTCGTTCATGAACTGGAACGCGGCCTATCCGGACGACATCAGCTTCGGCACCGTGCAGAACTACATCACCGTGTTCACAGATGCGAACCTCCTGCGGGCGGTGCTCGTCACCGTCGGTCTCACCGTCGGGGTGGTGCTCGCCTCGGCGCTGTTAGGACTGGGCATCGCCTTGCTGCTTGACCGGAAGTTCATCGGCCGCGGACTCGTCCGCACCCTGATGATCACCCCGTTCCTCGTCGTGCCCGTGGCCGCGGCGCTGCTGTTCAAACACGCGATCTTCAACCCCTCCTACGGTCTGCTGGGCGGGCTGCTGACCACCGTCTTCGGTGACAACGCCCCGCAGCCGGACCTCATGACGTCCTCGCCGCTGCTGGGCATCGGGCTCGTGCTCGTGTGGCAGTGGACGCCGTTCATGATGCTCATCATGCTCGCCGGTCTCCAATCACGACCCATGGACGTCTACGAGGCGGCGCTGGTCGACGGGGCCGGACCCTGGCAGACCTTCCGCTTCATCACCCTTCCCCACCTGCGGCGCTACATCGAACTCGCCGCCCTGCTGGGCACGATCTACATCGTGCAGAACTTCGACATGGTCTTCACCATGACCTCCGGCGGGCTGGGCACCGCGACCCTGCCGTACGTCATCTACCAGGAATTCTTCGTCGCCCAGGACTACGGAGTCTCCTCCGCGGTCGGCGTCATCGTCGTCGCCGCCTCCCTCATCATCGCGACCTTCGCCCTGCGCACCGCATCCACCCTGCTCAAGGAGGAGAACTCATGAGCACCCCAGATCTCTCGACGACCGTGGGAACGCAGCCCGAACCCGGGGTGACCCCCACCCCGACCGAACCCGGCGGACCCGGATCGGTCGAGCCGCCTCGGCGGAAGGCGAACACACCGAGGCGGCCCGGCCAAGGTCGGGTCGGCAAGATCCTGCTCGGCCTCCTCGCGTGGCTCGTCGGACTCCTCTTCGTCTCGCCGCTGCTGTGGATGCTGCTGACCAGCCTCCACGCCGAGACCGACGCGTCGACGAACCCGCCGAGCTTCTTCGCCCCGCTCACACTCGACTCGTATGTGAACTTCTTCGGCGGCGGCAACGGGGCGAACCCGTGGCCGTTCCTCATCAACTCCGCCGTGGCCGCGATCGTGTCGACCCTCATCGTCCTCGTCCTGTCGACGATGGCCGCATACTCCCTGGCCATCCGCCGCATCGAACGCTGGTCCGATGTGCTCTTCTTCCTCCTCTCGACGAAGATGCTGCCGATGGTCGCCGGCCTCCTGCCGGTCTACCTCGTCGCGAAATCAACCGGCATCCTCGACACCTGGCTTTTGCTCATCATCATCTACTCGGCGATGAACATGCCGATTGCGGTGTGGATGATGCGGTCCTTCCTCGCCGAAGTGCCCGTCGAGGTCCTCGAAGCCGCCGAACTCGACGGGGCGAGGCTGCCGCGGGTGTTCGTCCAGATCCTGCTGCCGCTGACCGCACCGGGCCTTGCCGCCACCGCGCTCATCTGCTTCATCTTCTCCTGGAACGAGCTCCTCTTCGCCACTGTGCTCACCTCCACCGCAGCCTCGACCGCGCCGGTGTTCCTCACCAGCTTCGTCACCTCGCAGGGTCTGTTCCTGTCCCAGGTGTGCGCGGCCTCGCTCATCATCTCCGTACCCGTGCTCGTTGCCGGCATCGCCGCGCAGGACAAACTCGTCCAGGGCCTGTCGATGGGAGCCGTCAAATGACCGCACCGCGAACCGCACTCACCCTCAACGCCGGCAACCTCCCGGCCATCGCCGCAGCCGGCATCACCGTCCCCGCCTACGACAGGGCGGCGGTGCGCCCGGGCATCGTCCATTTCGGCGTCGGCGGATTCCACCGCGCACACATGGCCATGGTCATCGACGATCTGCTCCAGACCGGTCGTGCCTTCGAGTGGGGGATCGTCGGTGCCGGAGTGCTGCCTCACGATGCGGGCATGCGCGATGCTCTGGCCGGGCAGGACCACCTCTACTCGCTCACCCTCAAGCATCCGGACGGAGCGAAGGAGCGGCGGGTGATCGGGTCGATCATCGACTACCGGTTCGGACCCGATGATCCGCACGGGCTGCTCGAGCTGCTCACGGATGAGGACATCCGCATCGTTTCGCTCACCGTCACCGAGGGCGGCTACAACGTCAACCCCGTCACCGGGGAGTTCATCGCGCAAGAACCGACGATCGTCGCCGATGTCGAGGCGCTGCGGGCCGGTCGGCTGCCGGCCACCGTCTTCGGTTACGTCGTGGCCGCCCTGCGGGCGCGTCGGGCGGCAGGCGTGGCACCGTTCACGGTGCAGTCATGTGACAACATCTCTGAGAACGGTGAGGTCGCGGCGAAGATGTTCACCGCCTTCGCCCGACTCGTCGACGACGAACTCGCCGACTGGATCGGTGAGAACGTTGCCTTCCCGAACTCGATGGTCGACCGCATCACCCCGGCCACGACCGACGACGACCGGGAGGACCTGCTCGCCGATACGGGCGTGACCGATACATGGCCGGTCGTGGCCGAACCCTTCTTCCAGTGGGTGCTAGAGGACTCCTTCACCTCCGGCCGTCCGCCCTACGAAGACGCACACGTGCAGGTCGTCGACGATGTGCAGCCCTATGAACACATGAAGCTGCGCCTGCTCAACTCCGGACACCAGGGACTGGCGTACTTCGGTCTGCTCGGCGGCTACACCTTCGCTCATGAGGCGATGGCGAACCCCGACATCCCTGCCTACCTGCGCCGATACATGGATGAGGAAGGCACGCCGAGCCTCGCCCCGCTGCCGGGAATCGACCTCGAAGCGTACAAGGACTCGCTCATCGAACGGTTCAGCAACCCTGAGATTCGCGACACCCTCGCCCGCCTCGGCGCCGAATCCTCCGACCGCATCCCCAAATGGCTGCTGCCTGTGGTCAAGGACAACCTGGCCTCCGGACACCCGGTCGACGTGTCCGCGGCGATCTGCGCCTCCTGGGCCCGATATGCCGAAGGCCATGATGAGACCGGTGGTCGGTTCACCATCGTCGACCGCTACGCCGAACGGCTGCAGGCCGTCGCCGCGACACAGGGAACCGACGCGCTGGCCTTCGTCCGGCAGGACCAGTTCTTCGGCGAGCTCGCCGAAGAACCCCGCTTCACCGCACCGTACCTCGCCGCACTGACATCGCTGCACGAGCGGGGAGCGAAGGAGACCGCACGTCGCCTGGCAGCCCACGAAGCACTGTGAGACCAGCGGGCGCGTGAGGGCACCGGGCCGGGCAACCGTTTAGCATGGAGGGATGTTGCGCTCTCGCCTCGGCATCCTGGCCCTGACCACGACTCTCGCGCTCGTCGGCTGTTCCGGCGGGGCGAAGGCCCCCGACTCCTCTGCCGGCGGACAGAAGCCCTCCGCCGGATCCGACTCGCAATCGCAGTCACAAGCGGTCGCCGAGCCCTCCCTCGACGACCCGGCCGATGCTGACCCGGCCGACTTCGAGGACGAAGCCGAGAAGATCGTCGGCGACTTCTCCGACGACGAACTCGCCGGTTCCCTCACCATCGGCACCTGGGACGGCACGGACACGCAGACCCCGGTCGACATGGTCAAGCAGAACCACCTCGGCGGGGTCATCGTCATGGGCTACAACCTCCAGGAGAACCCGACGACCGACCAGGTCACGGCACTGACGAAGCAGATCTCGCAAGCGCGCACGAAGGGTCAGCCGGTGTCGATCGGCGTCGACCAGGAAGGCGGGCCCGTGTCCCGCCTCAGCACCGCGGCGCTGCCGTTCCCGCCGCTCATGGGTCTGGCCGCCACGGATGATTCCGACCTCATCACCGAGGCGACCCGCGTCCAGGGCGAGAACCTCACCGACCTCGGGTTCACCATCGACTTCGCTCCGGATTCCGATGTCACCGTCGGACCCAAGGACAAGGCGATCAACGTCCGCTCGGCCGGCACCGACCACAAGGACGCCGCCGAGGTCGTCGGGGACGCGGTCACGGGATACCGGTCCGGCGGGGTGGCGAGCTCGGCGAAGCATTTCCCCGGGCACGGCCGCCTCGGCGTGGATTCGCATGAGAGTCTGCCGGTGTCGGAGAAGTCGATCGAGGAACTCGAGGACACGGATCTCCTCCCGTTCAAGTCCGCGGTCAAGGCCGGGGTGCCGATGGTGATGATGGGCCATATCGGTCTGCCGGATGCGAAGACGACGCCGGGCACACTCAACCCGAAGGCGTATGCGGCGGTCCGTGAGACCCTCGACTTCGACGGCGTCATCACCACCGATGCGCTGAACATGAAGGCCGTGCCGCAGAACCTCGAGGGCGGCGAGTCCGTCAAAGCGATCGCCGCCGGTGCCGATGTTGCGCTCATGCCACCGGACTCGGGTGCTGCGCAGAAAGCGATCGTCGCGGCGATGGGCGACGGGACGCTGAAGAAGAAGGATCTCGTCGAGAAATCCGAACGCGTCGTCGCCCAGCAGCTGGCCACCGCGGCCGCGCAGCAGAGCATGAAGGCGGGGGAGAAGTCCGGTTCCGGTTCGGGTGATGCGGACGATTCCGGTGCGAAGGATGCGGCGAAGACCCTCACCGAGGTGGCCGAGAAGTCCGTGACCGTGCTCAAGGGCGAATGCTCCTTCGCCGGCACCGATGCGATCTCCATCGTCGGCGGCAGCGAGAAGGAACAGACGGAGCTGAGTGAAGCGGCGAAGGCCGAGGGGCTCACGGTCGGCTCCGGTGGAACCTCGGTGAGCCTGAGCCCGAACACCTCCGCCGAGGTGGCTGTGGGAACAGCCGCCCCGTGGACGATGCGCAGCACCCCAGCGAAGACCGCGGTGACCGCCTATGACTCGAACCCCTATGCTCTGCGGGCCGTAGCGAAGTGGCTCAAGGGCGACCTCGAGGCATCGGGTCAGCTGCCTGCCGAATACGACGGCAGCGAGAAGGCTCCCGAATGCGGGTGAGCCGAAGTACCCCTCGCCGGCGCAGTGCCGACGAGGGGTTCTCTGTGTGTTCGGTTCCGGGTGGGGATCAGAGCACGCGGATGAACGTGACGTCGCCCATCCAGCTGTAGCTGCGCTTCGATGTTCCGGATCCGGGCGAACCGGCATCGTACATCTGTCCGTCGCCGGCGTAGATTCCGACGTGTCCCGGGTGCCAGATGAGGTCGCCGGGCTTCGCCTCTGACTCGGACACGACCGTTCCTGATTCCTTCTGAGCTCCCGACTGACGGGGCAGGTCGACGCCGACGTGGCTGTAGACCCAGGAGGTGTAGCCGGAGCAGTCCCAGCCGCTCTGCGACGTTCCGCCGAAGACGTACGGGGTACCGACGCCCTTCTCTGCCCAGCCGAGGACCTGCTCGGCCTTGGACCCATCGATCGGGCCCGAGTCGTCGGAGCCGCCGGTATCCTTCTTCGGGCTCTCATCCTTCGACCCCGCGTTTGGGTTGCCGGAATCATCATCCGAGGACTCGCTCGGCTCCTCCTTCGGCTCTTCAGCGGGAGCCGGCTCGGCGACGGTCGTCTCCGGCTCCTCCTTCGGCTCGGGCTTCGGCTTCGGCTTGGGCGCGGCCTCGGCGGTGACGACGTCCGTGTCGACGGTGACTTCAGCCTCTTGATCGCCCTCCTTCGACGCGCCGCCAGCGTCGATGGTCGGTGTCTGGTTCTTGAACTCGACCGGTGCCTGCTTCTCGGACTCGGCTGCGACCTGCGCCTCATCGTCGGCCCCCTGCCCGGCGGCGGGGAGGACTGCTGCGGTGAGCAGTCCGCCGCTGGCGGCGACGACTGCGGCACGGCGGCCGAATGCGCCGGAGTTCGCTGCGAGCAGTTCGCTCAGCTCGGTCAGTGGTGTCTTGGCCTTGGCGTTCGCGGCGCGGCGGCCGTGCTGCTTGGATGCCACGATTTCCTCTCGTTGCCTGTCTGAGTGTGACGATGTCCTCCACTGTAACGAATTCGTGATCTTATGTCACGTTTTTGTTACAAAAGTATTCTCAGGCAGATTCTAGTGCATAATCGCAGGTCACAGGCTTATTTCTGACGAAAACGGTAAGTGAGAGGCTGTGGTTCCGCCCGATTGCGACTGTGATTCAGCGCGCAGTCTCAGCCTTGAATAACGTTTCGTGACATTCGAGAAGTGTGATTTGCGGGGCGATCCGCGGCGTTATTCGCGCGCAAACCACCGTGGATCGACCCAAGAATGCTAGCGGCGCGTGACCGCGAGTGCGTTGGTGACTGAGCTTCAGTCGCCGGTTTCGACCGGTTGGTCGGGATCGGATGACCAACCGGACCAGCTCGCGGGGTAGAGGCTGGCCTCGACACCGAGAGTGGCCAGCGCCAGAGCATTGTGGCAGGCGGTGACTCCGGACCCGCAGTAGACCCCGACCGGCTGATCGAGGGCACCGAGGGCTGAGAAACGCTGTCGGAGATCCGTCTCGGGCAGGAACGTCCCCGCGGGGACATTCTCGGTGGCCGGGGCGTTCTTCGCCCCGGGAATATGGCCGGCCCGTGGATCCAGCGGTTCCGTCTCTC
Source organism: Brevibacterium sp. FAM 24630 (assembly GCF_049804075.1). Classification (NCBI taxonomy): domain Bacteria; kingdom Bacillati; phylum Actinomycetota; class Actinomycetes; order Micrococcales; family Brevibacteriaceae; genus Brevibacterium; species Brevibacterium sp. FAM 24630. The sequence continues at coordinate 92,778 of NZ_JBNBZD010000010.1, read as the reverse complement.
CGCGGAAGCGCTCACCGGCACGGGCATCGAGCAGGACCCCGTCCCAGGCCGCCGCAGCACCGGCGTCGATGACCGGCAGGGAACCCGGCCTCAGGACGATGGAACTCGGCTCCACTTCAGCCGAGTCGCCGGCAGCCAGCTCACCGCCGGCATTCCGGTAGGCGGTCAGCCCGCCGTCGAGGACGCGCGCCCTCACACCCGCCCACCGCAGCAGCCACCAGGCTCGTGCGGCACCGAGCGAAGAGTTGTCGTCATAGACCACGACCTCGGTGTCGGCATCGATGCCCCATGACCGGACCGTTGCCTGGAACGCCTCGGCCGTGGGCAGCGGGTGCCGACCGGCAGTGGGGTCGGTGCTGTCGTGGTCGGCGAGCTCGGTGTCGAGGTCGACGTAGAGCGCGCCGGGGATGTGGCCGGCGGCGAAGTCATCGCGACCATCGGGTTTCGGCAGGGTCCAGCGGACGTCGAGCAGCCTCGGCGCCGGTGCGGTCCGCAGCCGGGAGAGCAGCTCATCGGCACTGATGAGAACGTCGGAGCGAGTCATGGATTCTCCTTCTGTGGGGCGGAGGGGTGAGGTCGATGCCGTGAGGCCAACACCACGACCGGTGCAGTCACACGGGTTGGGTGAGCAGCACGACGTGACGCTCGCCGAGGCGGGTGAATACGAGCGTGGCTTTGTCCCCCTTGGGCAGTTTGAGCTGGCGCCGGACCTGGTCGGGCACGATGTCGGCGCCGCGCTTCTTGATGACGACGGAGCCGATGCCGCGGGAGACGAGTTCCTTGCGCAGGCTCGGGATCTTCGCGGGCAGGACATCGGTGACGGTGTAGGCGGTGACTCCGGCAGCGGCCGGTCCGCTCGGTTCGACATCCGTGGTCAGGTACGCGATCTTCGGGTGCACCCGCCTGGCCTGCAGGGGCGCGCAGAGAGCGACGACGAGTCCGGCGCGCACGATCGCACCATCGGGTTCGAGCAGGTACCGCCCCAGCGTCCCGATGCCCTCTTCATCTGATTCGGGCAGGTCGTCTTCGTGGACGAGCAGGGTGCGCTCGCCCATGACGAGGGCCCCGCGCCCCGGCTGCTGGCGGGCGGCACCGAAATAGAGGCAGACTTCGACGACCTCGCCGTTGTGGGACACCCACTGGGCTTCGGCCTCCTCGGGGACGAGACCGTGGTCGAGAGCCGGGCCGAGCTTGACCCCGGCCGCCTTCGCTCGGATCGCCTGGTCGATGACCCAGGACAGGGAGGGGGAGAAGGCTTCGGGGTCGGTGATCCGAGCCGTCGATCCGCGCCTGTCGGACTTGCCGATGGTGCGGCGGGCAGGATCGAACCACAGGGCGTCGAAATCGGACAGGTCGACATCCTCGGCGCGGGTGTGGTCGACGGAGGCATCGGGGAGGTGGCGGAGATTGAACGCGGCGATGGCGGCGGTGACCTCATCGGCGTCGACGGCGGATACCTGCGCTCCCATCCCGGCGAAGGCGACGGAGTCCGCGCCGATCCCGCACCCGAGGTCGGCGATGCGGAAGGTCTCACCGTCCGCGGTCTCGCCGATGAGGCGGCGCGCGTGGTGGGCGGCGACCGGCAAACGGGTGGCCTGAGCGAGTCCGTCGCGGGTGAAGAGCATGTCATCGGCGAAGGGACCGAGTTTGGCACCGGCCTCTCTGCGCAGCTGTGCTTGGGTGAGCAGCGCGGCGGTCACCTCGGCGGAGAAGCCCTCCTTCCGCAGGGCGGATGACCGGGCGAGTTCGTCGCCGGGCAAGTCGTCGATGCGGTCGAGCCGGTCGAGGACGGCGACGTCGAGCAGTTCGGTCAGAGTCTGCGGATCCATAGCCTTCACCCTATCGTCCGCGGGCCACGTGCAGACATCTCGCCGAGGCGGGGCCGGGCGGGCGCGCGGTGCGCAGGGTGATTGTGCCGGCCGGGTGGTGCGGTAAGTTGTTGGCTGTGACGTTATTGACCGCCCGCGACATCCGCGAATTAGCCGCTGACATCGGTCTGCGCCCAACGAAGCAGAAGGGGCAGAACTTCGTCATCGACCCCAATACCGTGCGGTCGATCGTCGCCGCGGCCGGGCTCGAGGACGCCTCGAACGTCGTCGAGATCGGGCCCGGGCTCGGTTCGCTCACCCTCGGCCTGCTCGAGGCCGGGCACAGCGTCACCGCCGTCGAGATCGACGAAGTCCTCGCGGCGAAGCTGCCCGAGACGGTCGCGAGGTTCGCCGGCACCGAGGCGCCCTTCGCCCTCGTCAACGCCGATGCCCTCCGCGTCACCGAACTGCCCACGCTGCCGCACAGCGGAGGAGCCGCTGCCGCCGCGGCCACCGACGCGACGGCGAGCGTGAACCAGCCCGCGACCGCGAACCAGCCCGCGACCGCGAACCAGCCCGAGGCATTGGTCGCGAACCTGCCCTACAACGTGGCCGTGCCCGTGCTGCTGCACTTCCTCGAAACCTTCCCGAGCCTGAAGACCGTGCTCGTCATGGTCCAGCTCGAAGTCGCCGAACGGCTCGCAGCCCCTCCCGGATCCCGCACCTACGGGGTCCCCAGCGTCAAGGCCCAGTGGTACGGAGACGTGCGATTGGCCGGACGGATCGGCAAGAACGTGTTCTGGCCGGCCCCGAACATCGACTCCGGGCTCGTGCGCATCGACATCACCCGCACCGACCGTGACCCGGTCAACCGGCGCCGCCTCTTCAGCCTCGTCGACGCGGCCTTCGCCCAACGCCGCAAGACCCTGCGCGCGGCCCTATCCGGGTGGGCCGGCAGCCCGCAGCGCTCCGAGGCTCTGCTGACCGCGGCCGGCATCGATCCGAAGGCCCGAGGTGAGGCGCTGACCGTGACCGACTTTGAACGACTCGCCGCCGCCGAAGTTCCGGAACCCGCCGAAGCTCCGGACCCCGCCGAGGCCACCGCGGAGGATCCGTCTCAATGACCACCCCGCTGCACCCACCGACGACGACCCCGGCCCCAGTGAAGGTTCAGGCACCGGGCAAGATCAACATCCACCTCGGCGTGGGGGCCGCGAACGACGAGGGATACCACGAGCTCGCGACCGTGTTCCAGGCGCTCAACCTCGGCGAGACGCTCACCCTCATCCCGGGCGGAACACGATCGATCCTCGTCCAGGGACGCTACGCGGATTCCGCGGTGCCGGTCGATGATTCGAACGTCGCCCGCCGTGCCGTCGACCTCCTCATCGCAGCCCTCGAGGACGATCGTGACGTCGACGTGCTGCGCGACCTCGACATCGTCATCGACAAACAGGTGCCCGTGGCCGGCGGGATGGGCGGGGGATCGGCGGATGCGGCCGCTGCCCTCGTCGGCGCCGCCCACCTCCTCGGCGGAGTCGAGGACGAGGTCCTCCACGACTGCGCGGTCTCGGTCGGCGCCGATGTCGCCTTCCTGCTGCGCGGGGGCACGGCCATCGGCCACGGTCGCGGCGAACAGCTGAGCCCCGTCCTCACCCGCGGGGTCTTCCACTGGGTGATGGCCACCTCGGCGCGGCAATTGCCGACCCCCGACGTCTATGCCCGCTTCGACGAACTCAACGACACCCCGGCCCCGGCCCAGGTGCCCGACGAGGTGCTCACGGCGCTGGCTGCCGGCGAACCGGACACGCTCGCCGAATTCGCGGTCAACGACCTCACCGAGGCGGCCGTGTCGTTCATGCCCGAAATCGCCGAAGTGATGGAGGCCGGACGCGCCGCCGGGGCACTGCTGCCCCTGCTCAGCGGTTCGGGGCCGACGATCGGGTTCCTCGCCCGCGACGCCCACCACGCCCTCGATCTGGCCGTGCTGCTGCAGGCCACGCGCGGCGTCAACGAAGCCCTGCGCACAACGGGGCCCGCCCCCGGCGCGCACATCGTGGACGTTCCGTGATGGCGGGGGAGAAGGGCAGGGGCTTCGCCGAAGCGGCTTCGGAGCGAGCGGGGGCCACGGGCAACCGGGGAAACCTCCATGAGCAGCTGCGCGATCAGGTCGGACAGGACATCGTCGCCGGTCGGCTGGAGGCCGGAACGATCATCAAGGCCGAGGATCTGCGTGCCCGCTACGACGTGTCGCTGTCGGTGGTGCGCGAGGTCGTGCGCGTCCTCGAATCCTTAGGGATGCTGCAGCCGATCCGACGGGTCGGTCTCGTCGTGCTCGCGATGTCCGAATGGATGCTGCTCGACCCGCTCGTCATCCGGTGGCGGATGACCGAGGCCCCGGCCGGGCAGCTGCGCTCCCTCACCGAACTGCGGGTCGCCATCGAACCCGAAGCGGCCGGTCTGGCGGCCAAGCACGCTCCCGCAGAAGCCGCCGAGGAGATCATGGGCCTCGCCGCCCGGATGCGGGCATCGGGCCGACGCGGAGACGTCGACGCCTTCCTCGACGCCGATGTCGCGTTCCACCGGGCCGTGCTCGGGGCCGGGGGCAATGAACTCTTCGCCGCCTTCGACACTGTCATCGGTGAGATCCTCGCCGGTCGCACCGGGGCGGGACTGATGCCGAAGTATCCGCACCCCGACGCGCTGCAGTGGCATTTCGATGTTGCCGATGCCATCGGCGGGCAGGATGCCGACCGGGCCAAAGAGGCGATGGCGAAGATCGTGGCGAAGGCCGATGCCGAGATGGGCAGCGTGTGGGCCGACGAGCCCCGGCGCACCGGCCGCTGACGGCGGCGCACCCGGCCCGAACGGCCGACGATGACTCATCGAGCCGAGCTCAGAACAGGCTGACGACCCCGTAGAGGGCGAGGCTGAGTCCGAAGCCGACGGTGCCCAGCAGCGTCTCGGCGACCGTCCAGGTCTTCAGCGTCGTCTTCGTGTCCATGCCGAAGAACCGCGAGACCAGCCAGAAGCCGGAATCGTTGACATGGCTGGCGAAGACCGAACCGGCCGCCAGTGAGAGCACGATGGCCACGACCTGCATGCTCGAGAAGTCCGGGTTGCCGACGACGATCGGCTGGACGAGCGCGGCCGCGGTCGTCAGCGCCACCGTGGCCGAACCCTGGGCGATGCGCACGATCGCGGCGATGACGAAGCCGGCGACGATGACGGGAAGACCGAGTGCGGCGAGTGAGTCGGCGAGCGAGTCTCCGATTCCGCTGGCGCGCAGCACGCCGCCGAACATTCCGCCGGCGCCGGTGATGAGGATGATCGAGCAGACCGGTCCGAGCGCGGAGTCGACGACGGTCTCGACCAGCGACCGGTCCTTGTTCTGCCGCCAGCCGAGCAGCCACATGGCCACGACGACGGTGATGAGCAGCGCGATCGGGGTTTCGCCGAGCAGCCGCAGGGACGCGATGAGCGTCGAGTCGGTATCGACCCAGCCGGCTTCACCGGCGAAGTTGAGTCCGGTGTTGAGGAAGATGAGCACGAGCGGCAGGGCGAGGAGGAAGATCACGTGGCCGAGCTTGGGCCGGGAGGCGAAGTCGGCGAACGAGTCGTTCCGGCCGGCCGAGAGCACATCGGGCACGGCGACGTCGATGCGTTTGCCGATGATGAGTCCGAAGAGGTAGCCGGTGAGGTACCAGGCGGGAATCGCGATGATGATTCCGCAGATGAGGACGAGTCCGACATTCGCCCCGAGCAGACCGGAGGCCGCGACCGGGCCGGGGTGCGGGGGCACGAAGATGTGCATGGCGGAGAACGCCATCGCCGCGGGCATCGCGTACAGCAGCAGAGACCCGCCGAGGCGGCGCGCGATCGTGAAGATGATCGGCAGCATGACCACGAGGCCGGCGTCGAAGAAGATCGGGAAGCCGAACAGCAGCGAGGTCACGCCGAGTGCCAAGGGCGCCCGCTTCTCTCCGAACAGGCGGATGAGGGCATCGGTGAGCACTTCGGCGCCGCCGGAGAGTTCGAGCATGCGTCCGAGCATTGCGCCGAGCCCGACGAGCAGGGCCACGCTGGCCAGGGTCGAACCGAAGCCGTCGTAGAGGACGTCGATGAGGTCACCGGGGCCGATTCCGGCGGCCAGTGCGGTGAGCACGCTGACGATGACGAGGGCGATGAACGCGTGCAGCCGTGCCTTGATGATGAGCAGGAGCAGCAGGCCGATCGCCGCTGCCGCGATTGCCAGAAGTGCCGGCGTGGACAGAGTCCAGGCCAGGTCGAGGTCGGTCATGGTTCCTCTTCCTTGAGGTCAGATGGTTGGGTGGACAGTGGGCGGGCAGTTCACGGTCTCAACCGTGCGATGCTGTCGAGGATCGAATGGAGAACCTCGGGAATCGGACGGTCGACGTCGACGGTGGCATGGGACTCCTCGGCGCTGAGCGGTTCGAGGGTGGCCAGCTGGGAGTCGAGCAGATCCGGGGACATGAACTCGTGATCACGGCAGGCCAGGTGGGCGGCGATGACATCACGCGGTCCGTCGAGGTGGATGAACACGAGCGCGGGTGCCGAGGCGCGCAGCAGGTCCCGGTAGGTGCGTTTGAGGGCGGAGCAGGCGATGACCGGGGCCGGGGTGCGGGCGGCTTCGACAGCGACGGCATCCAGCCACGGTCCGCGATCGGCGTCGGTCAGCGGCACACCCGAGGCCATCTTCGCTTTGTTAGCCGCGGAGTGGAGATCGTCGGCATCGACGAATCTGCGGTCGAGAGCCTGCGCCACCTGCGCGCCGAGGACGGTTTTTCCGGTTCCCGAGACACCCATGATGACGAGCGGCGGAAGGAAAGGGTGATGACCCATGTCCGAAACCTCTCGATAAAATATGAAGAAATATCTATAATCGACTATTAAAACAGATTTATTGCACCGTAGTGCTGGTGGCGAGTGACTGTCAACACCGTCGCCTCCCGAGGAAGGGGAATGCTCATGAAGGCCGATGTCGCAGTGATCGGGACCGGTGTGATGGGGTCGAATCTGGCCCGGAACCTCGCCCGCCGGTCGGGTCGACGGGTCGCGATCTACGACCGTGACGTCGACCGTGCCCGCACCGTGGCCGCTGAATTCCCCGAAGCCGATCTCCTCGTCGCTGCGGATCCGGCCGATCTGGCCGGCAAGCTCGCCGAACCGCGTGTGGCGATCCTCATGGTCAATGCCGGAGGGGCCACGGATTCGGCGATCGGTGACCTCGCCGAGGTGTTCGCTGCCGGCGACATCATCGTCGACGGCGGCAATTCCCACTTCCAGGACACGATCGCCCGGGGCCGACGGCTGCAGGGTACGGGCATCGAATTCGCCGGGGTCGGGATCTCCGGCGGAGAGGTCGGTGCCCTTCTCGGGCCCTCGCTCATGGTGGGCGGATCGGATGCCGCGTGGCAGCGCCTGCGGCCGCTGCTCGAACCGATCGCCGCCAGCGTCGCAACCGCCAGCGTCGCAACCGCCAGCGTCGAAACCGCCAGCGTCGAAACCGCTGGTGCCGAACCTGCAGGTGCGAAGAGCCATGCCTGCGTCGCTCACATCGGAGAGGACGGTGCCGGTCACTTCGTGAAAATGGTCCACAACGGCATCGAATACGCGGACATGCAGCTCATCGCCGAAGCCTTCACCCTCCTGCGCGACGGGCTCGGGATGGCCCCGGCGAAGATCGCCGAGGTGTTCGAGGACTGGAACACCGGGGAACTCGAGTCCTACCTCATCGAGATCACCGCCGAGGTCCTCGCCCACGTCGATGCGGACACGGGCCGGCCCTTCGTCGACATCGTCGCCGATGCCGCGAAGGCCAAGGGCACCGGTGCATGGACCGGGCAGACCGGGTTCGACCTCGGGGTGCCGGTCCCCACCATCGCCGAGGCGGTCTTCTCCCGTTCGCTGTCATCGGCCGCGGATCTGCGCGCTGAGGGAGTCCGGCTGGCCGGGCCCCGTCCCGGGACCACCACCCCGGCGACGAACACCAGTGCTTCGACCGTCGCTGCCTCGAACGATCGTGCCGCGCGCATCGAGGAGATCGGCGAAGGCCTGCTGCTGGGCAAGGTGATGGCCTATGTGCAGGGCTTCCACGAGATCACCGCCGGCGCGCGCGAGCACGGGTGGAACATCGACCTCGGTGAGCTCGCCGGGATCTGGCGGGCCGGATGCATCATCCGAGCGCGCCTGCTCGACCGCATCGTTGAGGCCTTCGGCACCGCGAACCCGCCGGCGACCCTGCTCGATTCGGACTATGTGCGCGAGGTCGCCGGCCGCTGCCAAGACTCCCTGCGCGGCACCGTCGTCCAGGCCATCGAGCGCGGCATCGCCGTGCCCGGTCTCGCCTCGACCCTGTCCTACTATGACGGGCTGCGCACCGAAGGCGGCAGCGCCGCTCTCATCCAGGCTCAGCGCGATCGCTTCGGTTCGCACACCTATGCACGCACCGACCGGGACGGCACGTTCCACACGCTGTGGTCGGGCGACCGCAGCGAAATCGAGATCTGACCGGCCGCCTCGGCGAGGGTCTGAGGAGTCTCAATGAGCGAGGACGGTGGCCCGAATGGCGGACTTGTGGCTATGTTAGGCATATGACTTTGCCACACGAAGATGTTGACCCAGACGGCCTGCTCGAATACTCGGTGGTCTTCACCGACCGATCGCTCAACCACATGTCGAAGCGGTTCGTATCCGTGATGCAGGAGATCAACCGGATCCTGCGCTCGGCCTACGACGCCGAATCCGTCGCCATCGTCCCCGGCGGCGGCAGCTACGCGATGGAATCCGTGGCCCGCCAGGTGGCGACCGGGAAGAAGGCGCTGATCGTGCGCAACGGTCTCTTCTCCTTCCGTTGGTCGCAGATCCTCGACGCCGGTGCCATCGCGTCGGAGACGACCGTGCTCAGGGCCTCCCCGGACACCGAGGCCCACCAGTCGCCGTGGTCACCGGCGCCCATCGACGAGGTGGTCGCGGCCATCGAGGCAGAGAAGCCCGATGTCGTGTTCGCTCCCCACGTCGAGACCGCTTCGGGCATGATCCTGCCCGACGACTACCTCCGCCGGGTCTCCGAAGCCGTGCACAAGGCCGGCGGAATCTTCGTCCTCGACTGCATCGCCTCGGGTGCGGTGTGGGCCTCGATGACCGACCTCGGCGTCGACGTGCTCATCAGCGCCCCGCAGAAGGGGTGGAGCGGATCCCCGTGCGCCGGCTACGTCATGCTCAGCTCCGCCGGCCGTGCCGCCGTCGAAGCCTCGACGTCGACGAGCTTCGCCATGGACCTGAAGAAGTGGCTGTTCATCGCCGACGAGTACGAAGAGGGCCGCGCGCCCTACCATGCGACGATGCCCACCGATGCGCTGGCACACAACGCGAAGCTCATGGCCGAGAGCGAAGAGCGCGGCTTCGACAAGCTCGCCGCCGCACAGAACGAACTCGGTGAACGGGTGCGCGCCGTCTTCGCCGCACGCGGACTGCCCTCGGTTGCGGCACCGGAGTTCGCCTCGCCCAGTGTCGTCGTCGTCCACACCGACAACCCGAAGCTCGCCACCGGCGCCAGCTTCAAGGAAGTCGGCGTCCAGATCGCCGCGGGCGTGCCGCTGCAGTGCGATGAGCCCGAGGACTTCTCGAGCTTCCGCATCGGCCTGTTCGGACTCGACAAGCTCGGCGACATCGACGGCACCATCGCCCGCCTCGAGGCCGCTCTCGACTCGATCGGTGTGACCGCCGAAGCCTGACCGCCTCGGCACGACGGACCGCCTCGGCGGGTGAGACCGCATCCCTCACCGCCGTCGGCACGATCCTGCAGCTCGCCGCACGACATACATTCAGCGCCATCTCCTCCCGTTGCAACGAGAGGAGATGGCGCTGACTGTATGTGGAGCCGCTGACGGTGAGGGATGCTCAGGCGGTGTCACCGAGGGCGACGACGTTGTCGGCCAGGCGCTCATTGTCTCCGTACATGAAATGGTTGGCCATGTTCTCCGAGAAGCGGCTGGCATCGGTGCTCAGCCCGACCGCCTCGGCGACCTCACGGATGTGCATCGGGGTCGCGCCGCAGCACACGCCGATGTAGTTGACACCGAGATCGTAGGACTCCTTGGCGAAGGCACCGATCTCGTAGCGGTTGGTCTGGAGCGGATCGAGCGCGGTGGGGAACGTGCGCCCGTGTGGGGAGGGCACCTCGGCGCGCGGATCGGAGAGGTTGAAGAACGTCGGTTCGTCCTCCGTGGTGCGGTAGGGGATCGGCAGGGCGCCGACGTGACAGGACACGGCCGAGCGGATCTCCCTCAGCCACGGCAGCATCGTGACGGGACCGCGGAAGCAGTTGAGGCCGACGACGTCGACGCCGAGCTGTTCGAGCCGCTGCGCGGTCTCGACGATCCCGACCCCGTCGGCCATCTCCTGGAAGGCCATCGGGGCGAGCGTGAGGACGACGGGCAGGCCGCTGGCCTTGGCGGTCTCGGCGGCGGCGATGGCCTCACCGGCGAAGTAGAAGGTCTCGCCGATGATGAGGTCGGCACCTTCCTCGACCGCCCAGGCGACCATTTCGGCGAACATCGCCCGCACCTCGGCCTGCTTGGACTCGTCGGCGGGGTCCCAGATGTTCGAGTTCGAAATGTTGCCGGCCATGAAGTTCCCGGGCTTGGCGTCGGCTACCGACCGGGCGATCTGGAGGGCGGCGCGGTTGAGCGGTTCGAGCAGATCTTCCTTGCCGATCACGCGCATCTTCTCGCGGTGCCCGTTGTAGGTGAAGGCCTCGACGATGTCGGAGCCGGCGCGCTGGAAGTCGACGTGGAGAGAGCGCAGGGCATCGGGGAATTCGAGGGCCACCTCGGGGACGAACTCGCCGGCGGAGAGGTATCCGCGCTTCTCGAGCTCGAAGAGGAAGCCTTCGGCGCAGATCACGGGGCCGGCGTCGAGGCGTTGGGTCAGGGCGTTGGTCGCGGTCATGGGAACTCCGAATCGATGGTGGGGGATCGTCCACGTCCGGGCGGCGACCCGAACTCTGGTATCACACCATCAACCGCCTCTGCGGCGTGTGTCACATCGACATATTCCGACGTCCGACGACCCGAAACGTCAATGAACATGGTCCCCACGCCGAGGCGGGGCTGCCCTCGCCGAGGCGGTGCCGCCCTCCCGATGACCGCGGAGTTCGCGTGATCGGTGGGTTCACGGCACCCGGCGCTCAGCGGTCGTCGTCCGGAGGGGTGCTGAGATAGACGGGCAGGCGGCGGTAGCGCACGGCACGCTGGGCGGTGCCGGCGGGGACTTCCTGCGTGGATTCGTAGGTTGCGTTGTTCTGCGGAACCTGGTGCGAGCCCGGCAGCCGATACTGCTCGGCTCCGGCGGGAGGGGAGACCTCCTGATACACGTGCGGCTGCCCGTCGTGCTGTCCCGGCTGATGGTCAGAGCCGGGGAAGTGCTGAACGGGGGACTGTTCGAAACCGACCGAATGCGCATAGCCGGTGCCCGGCTGAGGCTGGAGGCCGAGGCCCTGCCGGTCCGGTCCGTCGCCCTCGCTGTAGGCGTCGCCCGGGTAGCTGCCGTAGGCGGCCGCGCCCTGATCGGCACCCTCGAGGTGAGCGCCGCTGTGACCGGCACCCTCGAGGGAGGCCCCGCCGTGACCAGCACCGGCACCGGCACCAACACTGGAACCGGCAGAATCACTGCGGCCGGTGCGCTCCGACTTCGGTCGCAGGAACGGGAAAGGTGCGAGGATCAGTGCCGTCGCGGTCGAGGCGTACCAGCGCAGGGCGCGTTCGAACGGAGTCCACGCGAGCACGCCCGTCCACACCACGGCCAGGGCCAGGCAGATGAGCAGGACGAAGGCGTCGTGGAGGACATCGCGGCTGCCGTCGAGGACCGGTTGGAGACCGCGGACGACGAAGCCGTGGAGGACGTAGACGGCCAAGCTGTGCTTGCCGATCATGGCGATGGTGTCCTCGGTGTTGCTCAGCCACGACAGCAGCGCCAGGGTCATGAGCACGGCACCGATGTCCATGATGAGACGCAGACCCACACCTTCGGGGACGCTGACATGGAAGTGGGCGAAGTTGAGGCTGCCGTAGAACCACTTGTAGTCGATCTGGTCGAAGTAGAAGTAGCCGATCGTGGCCAGGGCGGCGGCGCTGAAGCCGATCTTCTGCCACATCGCCAGCCCTCCGGCCCATTCGATGATCTGCTTGCCGTAGAGCTTGCCGATGACGAAGAAGGGCCAGAACGCCATCGTTCGTGCCGCGGAGAGTTCGGTGTCGAGGATCGGCAGCATCCCGCCGAAGAGTCCCAGAACCAGGGAGGCGACGAGCATCGTGCGGGGGAAGCGTTCGATGAAGGGGACCGTGATCATCCACCAGGCCATGGACAGCAGGAACCACGTGTACCAGAACGGGGTGAGGAAGCTGTAGTCCGGATCGAGCCCGAAGAGCCACATCCACGCCCACATCAGCGGCAGCACCGACGCGAGCAGGACGAAGTAGGTGAGCACCCGTTCCGCCAACCTGTTCGACTTCGCCGTGATCCCGGCGAGGAAGACGAACGCCGGCATGTGGAACGAGTAGATGAGGTACATCGGTGCGCCCAGGATCGGCGACTCCCACGGGGAGGTGCGCGCTAAAAGGTGGCCGAGGACCACCGTGAAGATGAGGATCCCCTTGGCGCGGTCGATGCGATAATCACGGGAAGACACGCCGATACATTACCGCACATGACTCGATAACGGGAAAGGTCGAGGCTCTCAGCCGCGTGCGGCGCAATCGACGCATTTCGCCGCGTAGGGGCGGATCTCCAGTCGCGCCTCGGCGATGGGTCCACCGCAGTCGACGCAGGTGGCGAACGTGCCGGCATCGAGCCGAGCGAATGCCTCGGCGATCTCCTCGAGGCGGTTCTGCGACTGCTCGAGAAGCGTCGCAGCCTGCGATCGTTCGAAGGCCAGCGTCGCCCCCTCCGGGTCGTGTTCGTCGTCGCTGTTGTCGCCTTCGCGCGCTGCCGAGACCTCGTCGATGCCCTGCGTCAGCCGGCCGATGAGCGCGAGCGCATCGGCCCGTTCGGCCTCGAGCAGTTCGCGCATCTTCTCCCGGTCGACCACTCAGTCCTCCAGCGCTTCGGTGGTCTCGAGCCAGCGCAGTTCGAGCTCGTCGAGTTCGTCTTGGAGCTCGCGCAGCCGAGCCGTGAGCGCGGCCAGACCTTCGAAGTCCGTCTGGTCGTGCGCGGCCATCTCCTCGTGCTTCTGCGCGACCTGACCGCTGAGCTTGTCCATCCGCCGTTCGATCGACGAGAGCTCCTTCTTCGCCGCGCGGGCCTCGGCACCGGTGAGTTTCGCCGAGGAGCCCGACCCCTCCGTCGCCGAGGCGGCCCCACCGGAACCGGTCCCGCCGGCTCCCGATGCGGCCCCGTTCGAGGCCGATCCCGAACCGCTCGCACCACCGGTGCGGGCCTGCTCGGCCCGCAGCCGCAGGTACTCCTCGACGCCTCCGGGGACATGACGCAGCCCCTGATCGAGGATCGCGTACTGCTGGTCGGTGACACGTTCGAGCAGGTAGCGGTCGTGGGAGACGACGATGAGGGTGCCCGGCCAGGAATCGAGGAGATCCTCCATCGCCGCGAGCATGTCCGAATCCACATCGTTCGTCGGCTCGTCGAGGATGATGACATTCGGTTCTGCCATGAGCAGCAGCAGAAGCTGGAGGCGGCGTTTCTGCCCGCCGGAGAGCTCCTTGACCCGAGCGGAGAGATGCTCTTTGGCGAAGCCGAGTCGCTCGAGCAGCTGGGCCGGTGTGTAGTCCTTGCCTTCGATGGTGAAGTTCGTCTTCGACTCCGCGAGGACCTCACGCACCCGGGACTCCGCAATCCGGGCGAGATCCTTGAACTGCTGGTCGAGGACGCCGACCTGGACGGTCTTGCCGCGCTTGACCCGACCGGAATCGGGCTCGACCTCTCCGGAGATGAGATTGAGCAGCGTCGACTTGCCGGCACCGTTGGGCCCGAGGATGCCGGTGCGCTCACCGGGGCCGATGCGCCATGTGACCTCATCGAGGATGACGTCGTCGCCGAAACTCTTGGACACGTCGAGGAGGTCGACGACATCCTTGCCCAGACGCGCGGTGGCCATCTTCTTCAGCTCGATGGGATTGCGCACCTCGGGGACATCGGCGATGAGCTGATTGGCCGCCTCGATGCGGAACTTCGGCTTCGAGGTCCGGGCCGGAGCGCCGCGACGCAGCCACGCGAGTTCCTTGCGCATGAGGTTCTGACGTTTGGCCTCTGTGGCCGCGGCGATCCGATCGCGTTCGACGCGCTGAAGGACATAGGCGGCATACCCGCCTTCGAAGGGTTCGACGATGCGGTCGTGGACCTCCCAGGTCTTCGAGCACACCTCGTCGAGGAACCACCGGTCGTGGGTGACCAGCAGCAGAGCACCGGCATTCTTCGGCCACCGGTTCTTCATGTGCCGCGCCAGCCAGGCGATGCCGTCGACGTCGAGGTGGTTCGTCGGCTCACCCAGCAATTCGATGGCAGATGCCAAGGGAGCACCTGTCAGTCATGGAGACGCAATCACTTACCCGACCGCCTGCCTCCGAGGTCAACGCGCTCATCTACACGCGAGCCTCGATGGATCGCCATTACCTCATGCGATCGACCGATGACCAAGAGACGGACTGCCGTGCCTGGTGCGCTCAGGAGAAGTGGGGAGTCGCGAAGGTCATCACCGATGCCAACCGGTCCGCGTCGAGGTGGCGCACCCGCGAACGCGAGGGTTTCGAGGAGGCCTTGCAACTGATCGCGTCGAAGGAGTACGACGCGTTCGTGACGTGGGAGCCCTCGCGTGCGGGCCGTGAGCTGCTGGCCTACGTGCAGCTGCGCGCCGCCTGCCAGGAGGCGGGGGTTCTGTATCTGACCAAGGGCCGCGTCTACGATTTCTCGCGCCACGATGACAGCTTCATGATGGGGCTGGAGTTCCTGAGCGCCGAGAAGGATGCGGCGATCATCCGTGACCGGCAGTTGCGCACAGTGCGGCTGAACGCGCAGAAGGGTCGCCCGCACGGGCGGCTCCCTTACGGGTACCGGAGGGTCTACGACGAGCAGACGCGTGCTCTCGTGCGTCAGGAGATCGACCCGGAGAAGGCCGCGATCATCGTCTCAGCGGTTGACGAGATCCTCGATGGCGGGTCGATCAACCAGATCGTGACTCGCCTCAATCGGGCGGGCGTGCCCACGCCGATGAAGCCGACTTCTGAGCACTCGCGTGGTTGGACAACCGCCACGATCCGGCAGATCATCAAGAGCCCCACGATCGCCGGGCTGCGCATGTACCAGGGCGAGGTGATCGGCGAGGCGGACTGGCCCGCGATCATCCCGATGAAGAAGTGGGAGAAGGTCAATCATCTCCTCGATGACCGGGCCCGGCGCACCCGCTATGTTCCCGAGGACAACCCCAGCCATCCGCGCTGGCTGCTGACGTTCGTCGCGAGGTGCGGGTACTGCCTGCATCCGCTGGTGCGGATTCACGGGACGAAAGTACGCAGGCGCACCGGGTTGCGCTCTGACAACTACAGCTGCGGACGCCCCGGCTGCCGCAGGGTCAGCATCGACATGCGCAACACCGACGCCTATGTCACGGGCGTGCTGCTGGGATGGTTGTCGAAGCCGGAGAGCTTGGCGGTGATCGTCGGCCCGGAGGAGGACTGGAATGAACGGGTCCGCGAGGCCGAGGAGCATGCCGCTGCGCTGCGTGCGCGGCTTGACGAGGCGGCGAGTGAGTACGCCGAGGGTCGGATCAGCATGTCGATGCTCACCAGCATCGAACGCAGGCTTGTTCCGGAGATCGAGCGTGCGGCGAAGGCTGCGGTTCCTCCCGTGACCGACAAGGGGCTGCTCTCGTTCATTCAGGAGAGCGACCTGGAGGCGGCGTGGGAGCGTCTTGAGCTGGTCGAGAAGCGGCGGTTGCTGAAGATGCTGCTGGATATTCGTGTGGAGAAGGCCACCCAGGTGGGGCCGTTCTTCAATCCGGACCGGATCAAGATCACGCCTCGCTACTCGGTTCCCGAGACGTATCAGTGGAAGCGAGCAGAATCGTCCTGACCGCTGCGCCCTGTCGCTCGGTCGGCGGCAGGAACGATGCGCCGAGCTCTCGCCCCTGCTCACGAAGCCGCGAGAGCTCGGCGTTCACGTCTTGTGCTGTCGTGGTGCTCACGGCAGTTCCCCGGTTCGTGCGTCGGCGCCGGCGTAGAAGGCGTCTTCGGCGGCGCGGCGTTCGGCGACCTGTTCGGCGACGTACTCGACGAAGTCGCGGTCGCGGTCGGCGACGAACACGTCCTCCACAGGGTCGGCGGGGTCCTCGCCGGGCCAGGTCGTCTGCCTCGTGGGTCGGTCGCGGTCCAGGCGTGTGCCGGAGGCGGCGACCCATTCGCGCAGCCGCTGTCGAGCGTCGGCGAAGTCGCGGTGCCAGCCGAACGGGGCGGAGCCGGTCTGCTCGGGGTGGTAGGCGCAGAGCCAGTGCAGATGCAGGCTGCTGAGTTCCCACAGCAGTTCGTCGTGTCGGTGCCAGAACGGCGGGATCACGCTGGCGGGGAGCCCGTAGGTGCGGCGGATGGTCTCGACCCACCGGTTGAGCGCGTACCACTCCTTTTCGAGCTCGTCGGCGCGCAGCAGATACCAGTTCACCGGATGCGGCGGGCCGGGTTCTTCCTCCTCCTCACCGTCATATCCCTCCTCGTCGTACTCGTCGTCGAGGTCGAGGTCGTCATCGGGGGTCTCGTCGGTCTGCGGCCGGTCAGGATCGGTCTGGTTGAACGTCGGTTCGGTCATGATCGTGGCTCCCTTCCTCACAGGCCCATCGCCGGCGGCTGCCGATCTGACCGGTGCTCCGGCGGGGCGAACGCGGCCGGTGCCTCACGCTCGGGCGTCTGACGCTCGGCTGCCTGCGGCTGTGCGGGGGTCTCGCCTCCGGCGAGTCGGCGTGAAGCGGCCTCGCGTTCGGCGGCGGGGCGCTGGGCCTGCTCGCGGCGTGGGGTGCGGTCGACCTCGTAGTCGGTGTGGGCCATGTTGTGACCGAACGCGGTGGCGACGAACCGCTGCTTCATCTGCCCCGTGCTCTTGCTGCGGTAGTCCTCCATGCGCCCCTCGGCGATGAAGAAGTCGTTCTTTTCATAGTTCTTGTACGCACGGACGGCGACGCCCTTGTAGGCCACGAGATCGTGATAGGTGTTCGGCAGCCGCGTGTAGGTGCCGTCGTCCTCGTAGCGCCAGTGGCGCTGCTCGACCTTCGCGTAGAACTTCGCCTTGCCCGTCTGCGTGGTGCCCAGAGTCGGCTCGGATGTGATGCGACCTTTGAAGGACTCGCGCACATCCGCCTGCGGCTCGGGCTCCCGGCCTGGTCCAGGGTGTTCTTGTTCGGCCATCGTGCTGCTCCTGTCTGATGGGGACGGTCACAGGTGGTGTCGTCCGCTGTGCCAGCCAGGTGCACGACGGCGATCCGATCCGACCTGTCAGGGGCGGTCGGGGCGGCGCAGCAGAGACTCGATCTCTTCGCGATCCGCTTTCAACCGCGCGGCATCTGGGTGGGCCGGCCAGGCGCGCAGGTCGGTCACGATGGGCGGAGCAGCGCGCAGCAGGGTGACCGCGGTGCCGAAAGCGAGGGTGCGGATGCGGTCTGGCGGGAAGATCGCCACTCGGCGCACCGACCGCTGGTTCTGGCGGGTGCCGTGATCGCCCAAGGTGACGCTGTCGGTGTACTCATCCCGCTCGCCGATCAAGGTGCTCAGGTCCTGGAGGTCTTTGGAGCTGGAGGCGCCACCGAGGATGATCTTCACGATGCTCGCATCCCAGATCGCGTTGGCCTGGTTCTCGTTCCACCGGTCGCGAGCCTGCGCGAGCGACTGCAAGACCGGCATGCAGGTGATCCCCGTGCCGCCTCCTTCCGCCATCAAGATCGGCAACGAGGGCAGCGGGGCGAGGTTCGCGATCTCGTCCAGGGCAAGCAGCAGCGGCGGGTCCAGCCTCGCACCGGGCGACCGGGCGGCGATCCGGCGGGCGGTCTCCACGAGGTCTTCGACCAGCGCCGCCACCAGTGCCGCGCTGGCTCCGGCTCCGGCGCCGGTGGCCAGAAGGAACAGGGTGCCTTTGTCGCGGATGAACCTCTCGGGGTCGAAGTCCTCACCGGGGCCGGGACTGACCGCGTCGAGCACCCTGGGGTCGGCCAGGGCTCCGAGCGCCAAGGAGACGCCTTGCCAGATCGAGTCGCGGGTCCTGGGGTCGGCATCGATCATCGATTCCAGCGAGTCCGCCCACCCGGTCGCCGCATCGGGTGAGTTGGTGAGGATCGCGACAGCCTCCGCCGCGGCGGAGGGATCGAGCGTCCAGCGGAACAGTTCGGCCGGTGAGCGGCCATCCAGGGCCGCAGCGTGCAGGAGGGCCTGGAGCGCGGTGCGGGTCTTGCCTTCCCAGAACCCACCGGACTCGACCCCGCCAGCCGAGAGACCGGTGGCCGAGGCGAGACCGGTGGCGCGGATCATCGCGGTGAGCGGATCGTGACAGCCACGGATGGGTGACCAGCGCATCCCCGCCGGCAATCCCTCGGCGAGATGCTGGGGGTCGAACACCGCGACCGGCCCGACGCGTTTGCGGGCGCGCAGACAGGCAGTGAGGTTGTCGGGGCGGGTGCTGGTGACCACGGCCGCGCCGGGCGCATCGAGGATCGCGGGGATCACGATGTGCAGGCCCTTGCCGCTTCGGGGCGGTCCGATGAGCAGAATCGAGTCTTCCACCGATGCCCAGACCTCCCGGCCCCGGCTGGTGCCGATCCGGTAGCCCACGTCTGCCGGCTCGGGCTTGTCCAGCGAGGGCCGCAGGTTCCGGGCGCGTTTCAGTAGAGCCGTCGAGGAAGCGGTGGCAGCGACCTCGTGGCGGGTCGCGATGCCGGCGGTGGTGTGCGGGTCGGTCGAGGCTTTGCGCGCATGCCTTCGCAGCCGCATCCAGACCCAGCAGCCCCCGGCGACCAGGCCGGCAAGCAGCACCGCGGCCACGGCCCAGTACGCGAACGGATGCAACCCTGGGGCATCGAGCGCGCCGGCGGGATCGCCCGGCCGGAACAGCACCCCGATCCCGGCGGCAGGCCCGGCCGCCGGTTGCGCCACGCCGGTGAGGAACGTCGCCACCGACCCGGCGCCGCGCAGGACGAGCGCGAGGCCGAACACCCCGACCAGGGCAATCATCGCGGCGTTGGTCAGCTCGTCGCCGAAGCTGCCGGTCTGCCGGCCCTGCGGGGTACTCATGGCAGCCTCCGGGTCACGACGGTGCCGGAGATGCGCCCGACCAGCACCACCTCACCGACCCCTTTGACCTGCTTCGGTTCAAGGACGGCGCGGGCGGTGCCGTGCGGGGTGGCGTCGGTGTGCGAGACGATGACGCAGCAGGCCACGTCCTCGCCGGCGACGAATCCCTCGCCGGTGATCTCGATGAGCGCAGGCGACGCCGGCTTGTCCTTCTTCCGCTTCGGCGCGGGCTCGGCTGCCGGCTCGGGGCGGGGTGACCGGGCCGGGAGGAGTTCGGTGAAGCTCGTGCCGTCGGCCTCGTGCACCTCGACCCGCACCGGCACGGTGCGCTCATCGCTGGCGTGGTCGATGATCTGCGGGAACGACGCCCGCACCCATGCCCCCTCCTCGGGCAGGTACGAGGCGCCGTCGATGGTGACGGTCATCGACCCGTCGGTCTGGATGTCGAGGATCACGGTGCGCATCGATACCGGCGCAGACTCGGGCTGGGTGGCGTGTCGTCTCATGCCGCCCAGGTGCACCGCCCGCGCCCGCGCATGCCGCCCCCAGGCTGGGCATCGCGCTGGACGCGATCCTACCGGGCCACTACCCGGTGGGCGTTGATCGTCCTAGAGTCGAAGTCATGGACGTCGCAACGACCCGAGACGAGGAAGTAGCCCGCACTCTGGCCAGCAGGGCGTTCTCCCGGCACATGGCCTTCGACGCCATCGGTTCAGTCGACGCCGAAGCGATGGACCTGATCCGGCAGGCTGTCCTCCGCGCCTGGGAACAGGCGGGCTCCCCGCCTGGCGCGCTCCGCCGGGCTGCGGTCCTCAGCGCGGAGCTTCCCCGATTGATCGCCGAGAACCAGGCTCCCGCCGATCTGGAGACCGAGGGCATCTCCCGCGAGCGGGAGACCGTCGTCGCCGAACAGGCCTCCGCGCTTCTCGCCGTACTCGCAGCCGAGATCGACCCGGCACCCGCTCACGATTCGCCGCCGCCGCGATAGCCGGCCCCGGCAAGTGAGAAAGCACCTTCCCCGAACATCCGCTTTCGACTAGTCTGTCAACATCATCGACCGCAGAAATTTCCCGCCGAAACCTTCAGAAATAGCGCGAACTTTTAGCTTTTCTCGACCATACGTCTGGTGGTGTCGAAGAGCTCGTATTCGGCCGGGTGGAGCTGGTGCTGAACGACGAAGGATCGGTCCTTGATCCGCCACAGCCCTTGCCCGGTGCCCAGCGTCGGCAGCAGTTCGCGTTCGGTGCCGGTGAGTCCGAGGGTCTTGGCGGTGGTGCCGAGCTGGTCGGACTCCTGCCGGTAGATGATCCTCGACTCCGCATTGGCGAGCAGGGAGTTGGCGAGCGATCTCATGGCCGATCCCTGGTCGCCGACGTTCTCCAGGTCGGTGAGCTTGTGGAAGATCAGCATGTTGCTGATGCCGTAGGCGCGGGCAAGCCTCCAGTGCGCATCCATCCTTTTCAACAGCGCCGGCTCGCTCATCAGCCGCCAGGCTTCGTCGTAGATGCACCAGCGCTGCCCGCCGTTCGGGTCCAGCAGCGCCGACTCCATCCACGCGCTCGAACAGGTCATCAGCACCGATACGAGGGTGGAGTTCTCCGTGACGCGGGAAAGATCGAGAGAGACCATCGGCAGCGTCGGATCGAACACCTCCGTGCTGGGGCCGTCGAATAACCCGGACAGATCACCGGCGACGAGTCGGCGCAGCGCGTGGCCCACGATCCGTCCGTCCTCGGCCAGGCGCCCGTCGGGGTCGTTGGAGGGGTGCAGCAGATGGTTGACGACCATCG
Organism: Brevibacterium sp. FAM 24630; assembly: GCF_049804075.1. Classification (NCBI taxonomy): domain Bacteria; kingdom Bacillati; phylum Actinomycetota; class Actinomycetes; order Micrococcales; family Brevibacteriaceae; genus Brevibacterium; species Brevibacterium sp. FAM 24630. Next base: position 71,886 of record NZ_JBNBZD010000010.1, on the reverse strand, counting down.
GCAGGATCGGCACCGTGTTCTCACGCACGGTCTCGGTCAAAGCGGTGTCGATCGCGGTGTGCTCTAACGGTGACATCGATCGGGCCAGCACCGTCTCCGTCAACGCTCCGATCAGATCGCGGCGGCGTGATGCGACGGTGGTTTCCCATTCGGCGTCGCTGAGCCCGCTGGGCCGGTATCCCTCATCGAGCGGGTTGAGCCTGGTGGGCAGGCCGTGGCCGAGCTGGATCGCCCGGCCTCCGACCGCTCGGGCGATCTCGGTGTGCTCGCCCTTCGGATCACCGGGCACATACACGCGCCGGCCGAATGGCAGGCTCCTGGTGTAGAGCGACTTCGCCAGCGAGGACTTCCCCGAACCGACGATGCCGGCGAGCACCAGGTTCGGGGCGGTGATGACCCCGGCCTGGTACAGCACCCACGGGTCGTAGACGAAGCTTCCTCCCGAGTAGAGGTCTTGGCCGACGAACACGCCCGCAGCACCGAGGCCGCCTTCGGCGAGGAACGGGTACTGTGCCGCGAGCGTTGCGGAGGTGTCCTGGTGCCGCGGCAGCCGGAACCGGACCGGCGATCTCAGCGCGGCCGGGCCGGGCTCTCCCGCGGCGGGCAGGTACCGGGTGGCCCTGCGTTCGGCACGCTCGGCGGCGGTTTTGGCTTTCGCCTCGGCCATCTCCTGCCGCTTCTGCTCGGCCTGGAGCTTCGCGGCGGCCTGGCGGCGCTGCTTGCGCAGCCGGCGCCGCTCCGCTGCCGGAGCGACCAGCACCGCGGTATGCAGACGTTCCTTTTCGTATGTGGGCATCGGCGACCTTCCCAGACGGGTGCGAACACGGTGATGCGGCCAAGGTGCACCAGGCCGACCCCGGAACGCGGCGATGCCGCCGACCCGCTGGGGATCGACGGCACCACGAACCGGGGTGACTCAGAGGCCGAGGCCGCGATCGCGTTTGACGGCCGCGACTCCGGGATGGGCGAACCAGGACCCGTCCGTCTCCGGCATCGGCGGCTCGCCTTTCGCCGTGTGCGCGGGCCTCTGGTGCCCGCGGGCGACGGGATCGCGAGGCCCAGTGGCCCGTCTTGATAGCGCCGCTGCGGCACCGGTCGCCGCGCCGGCACCCATCGCGGCTCCTGCGCCTGCCGCGCCACCGGCGACACCGCCTGCACCCTGGGCCGGGGCGGTCGGTGCGGGCGCGGGGGTCTCGGCGTCGAGGCTGTCTTCGGGCGGGATCGGGTGGCGGCGGTAGAGGCCGACATGCCCCATGTCGGGGTTGTAGGTCATCGTGTACTCGCCCGAGGTCGCCTCTTTGTCGAGCGCGGCCACCGGTGGCGTGTCGTAGACGTAGCCGTTCTCCATCGCCGCGTCCGTGGTCTCGGCGCCGTAGTCGTAACCGGCCAGGTGCTCGATCGCGGCGTCGGGGCCGTCACGGTCGATCAGCCACAGCACCTCGTCAGCCTCGCCGCCTTGGAGGAACACGACGTTCACCCACCGCGACACCGGGGCCTCCGCCTGAACCGCGTCCACGGCGGCGGGGTGCCAGGCGATGCGTCCGGCAGCCTGCGAGGCGGCGTTCAGCCGCTCCTCGGCCAGGCCGAGCACGCGGGCGGCTCGGCTCAGCTCGACCGCGGTCTCGCTGGCGTCACGAACGCCGGCGGCCTGGTCGCCGTGATCGTCGAAGGCCCGGCCGTCGGGCTCGGCATGGATGCGGGCGAGCTGGTCGAGGACCTGCTCGAACCGGCGGGCCGCGGCAAGCAGGTCGCCGATCACCCCGTAAGCGTCTTCGGGGTGGGTGAAGTCGCGGCTGGCGTGGGCCAGGCCGCGTAGCGCCTCCGATGCTTCGCTGGCGTCGGCGACAGGGTCGTAGAACGTGGGCATGACGGGCCTCCCGGATGATGAACGGTCACGGATGCCCAGCAGGTGCACCCCGGCGACCGGGTCAGATGCGGCGGGCCAGGGGCAGGGCGGCGGCGGTGAACGCCGCGGCCTGCTGCCCGACCAGCCGCCTGGTCTCGCAGGAGGCCTGGATCGCGGCCTGCTCGACCGCCGAGACCGCCGCGTCCAGCTCCTCGGTCGTCGGCGCGGAGACGGCGATGAGTCCGGAAGGACGCAGCACCCCGTGTCCGGCGGTCAGATCGGCCTCCTGTTGCAGCACGTCTTCGTATTCGGCGGTCTGGCTCGCGTCCTCGATCTGACCGATCCGTCGCCGCTGTGCCGCGTCGGAGATGTGCTCCACTTTCTTCTTGCGGATGTCGCGGGCGGCCTGATCGGTGCGCATCGGGGTGTAGAGCAGCGACAGCGCCCGTCCGATCCCGGAGGAGAGCACCAGCGGGGCCAGGAATCCTGGGAAGACCAGCGAGCGGGGCCACTCGCTGATCCAGAGCACGACGTGACGAGCCGAATCGGTGCGCAGGCTCGTCCAGGACTCGTTCACCGCCACCGGTCCGGCCGTCGCCAAAGACTGACCGAGCTCGCCGTGGCGCTCCAGCGTGGCCGCGACCGCAGGATCGTAGGCGCTGCGAAGGGTCACCGCGATCTGGCCCGGTGTCAGCCACCCGGTCGGGGTGAGGTCCGCGGACCGTAGCGCGGCGGTCAGGGTGCCCATCTCCTGCCGCAGCACCCCGGCGGCCCCGCGCAGGCCACCGCCGGCGGTCCGGATCTGACGGGCGGCGGCCTTCATGTCCAGCGACAGCGAGATGGTGGTCGCATGACGTTCCCCGGCGGGGCCGGCCCGGTCGATGAGTTCTTGGTAGGTGGTCGAGGCCCACGAGTCATCCTGCGTGCCGTGGGCGGCCCACCACTCCGCTAAGCCGGTGCCCGAGTCCGGCAGGGTCCTCTCCAGCACTTGGAGGGTCGCGATCCGCCCCGACCGGCACACGGTCGCCAGCACCCGCCCCCAGGACGTGACCCGGCGATGCTGCTCGGCCGGGTCCAGCAGCACGAACGCGGGATGCCGTACCTGGCACACCACCGTCAACGTGCCCTGATGGGGGTCGTGGATCATCCCGGCTCCCGTCTCGGGGTCCAGATGTTCGCGCAGCCTGGCCATGTCGCCGGGCAGCGCGAGCGTTCCCGCCGGCCGGGGCGCCACGATCCGGCGCCGATACAGCAGCTGGCCGCCCGTGGTGCGCCAGAGCCACCAGCCGGCCACGGGTATCCATTCCACGAGCGGACGGCCCGCGATGCGCATCCAGGTCAGCACGATCGAGAGCATCCAGACCGGTGCGGTGTAGGCGATAAGCATCCCGCCGCCGGCGTAGAACGCGCCCACCAGGGCCAGGACGCCCACGCCCAGGGCCGCGAGCTGCGAGGCGGACAGTCCCAACAACACGCCGCGGCGCGTCAAGCGGGAGAACTTCACCGGCACCAACTCGGTGCCCGTGCTCGTGCCGGCGTCCTCGATGCTGTGTTTTGTGCTCACAGGTCTCACTCCTTCCCGCCCGCCGGCGGCTTAGCGTCACCGCCGGCTGGAGGCGGGTTCGGGCCAGACGGGGCGTGGGGCTGCGGATTCTGATGCGGGGGCGCCTGCGAGGCAGGCGACCCACCGCTGCCGCCGCCACTGCTGTCGGTGTTCTGGTTGGCGCCGTCGGTGGCGGCCTCGGCCTGAGAGCCGACGGCCTTCCCGGCCTCCGGGCCGGCGGTGGCGGCCTTCTTGGCGACCTCCGCGCCGATCACCACGGCCGCGGCGGGTCCTGCTGCGGCCCCGGCTCCGGCGGCAGAACCACCAGCGCCCGCGCCCGCCCCTGCGCCGGCTCCCGCGCCGGCGCCGCCGCCGGGAGGTGGTGGGGTGCCGCCACCCCCTCCGCCACCGGGCGGGGGCGGGTTCCCGCCGCCTCCACCGCCGCCGGGTGGGGGCGGATCGTCACCGCCGCCTCCGCCTCCCTTGTTGTTGCCGTCGTCGAGGACCTTCTTCGGTCCGTCGCCCTGCGGCTTGGCGGGGACCGGCACCGGCCGGTTCATCGCGTTCTTGGCTTCTTGTTCGCTCCCCATGGCGTTGTAGAGGTCGAAGCCGAGGAACGCGATGACGCGGTATACCATGTACGGGGCGAACGCGGCGATCGCGAGCATCACGATCCCGGTGATCGGCTCGGTGATCGCGGTCAGGTCCGCCTCGATGGGGGTCGCCATCTGGGTGATCGCGATGAGGAACACCACGACCAGCACGAGCTTGCTGATGATCAGGGCGAGGACGAACGCGGCCCATTTGCCGATCCACCCGCGGGTGGCATCCCACGCCGCCCCCGCGAACGCCAAAGGCGCGAGCACGATGGCGATCAGCAGCAGCGCCTTTCTGATCAGCAAGCTGAACCAGACGATCGCGATCGCGGCGACCATCAGCCCGCCCAGGAAGATCGTGACGATCGCGCCGACGCCGGGGGCGGAGACGTTGATGGCGGTCAGCCCGGCGGCCAGCAGGATGATCTTGTCGCCCATCGACTCGGTGGTCTCCCCGGCGGCCTGGACGATCCCGGTGGTCAGCTGATCGGTGATCTCCAGTGCGAGGGCGGCCAGGGTGATGACCACGAACGATCCGAGCACGGCTTTCCCCGCCCCGAGTGCCGCCCGGCTCAGGGCGATGGGGTCTCGGCGGATCAGGCCGAGGATGAGCTGGAAGCAGAAGAAGATCAGGATGATGAACACCCCGATCCCGAACAGCAGGTTGTAGACGGACACGTAGCCGTCTTGGGTGACATCGACCATCGTGGTGGTGTCGAACACCGTCCACATCGCCTCCAGTAGCCAACCCGCCGCCCCGCCGACGGCTTGGGCGAACCAGTCGAACGGTGCAGAGATCAGCGACGCAGCGGCCTCACCGGCGGAATCGCAGACATTGGAGATGACGGGGATATCGCACAGCGCCATCGCAAACCTCCCTTACAGAGCAGGGTCGACGCGAGTCGGTTTCAGACGCTTTGGCCGACGTTCCAGAAGAAATTGATCAATGTGACGCTCGCGCCGCAGATCACCGCCGCACCGCAGGAGATCAGAACGCCGATCTTTCCCCTCCCGCTCAAATGCGGATTCGAGGAATTGGAGCCGAAACCCCACACGATCGCGGAGACGATCAATGCCAAGACGCTGAGAATCAGGCCGACGGTCATGATCGCGCCGACGATGGTGCGCAGTTGGTCGATTCCGGGTAGCCCCGAGTCATTGGGGTTGATGTCGATCTCGGCCGGGATGACCGGCACGAGGCTGGCGGCTTCGGTGACGAGGGTCAGGATGGTCATGGCAGGGCGCTCCTTTGTGGCTACGGCGAGAGAGGGGTTCTCGCGATCAGGTGCACCCGCCTTCCCAGACACGCAGAAGCGCCCGCCCCCGGCGAGCCGGGAAGGAGCGCGATGCCGCCAAGTGGCGGGGTCAGAGCTGCTGGCCGACGCCGATGAGCCAGTTCATCCACGCGACCCCGCCGCCGGCGAGGATCGCCGCCCCCAGGGCGACGAGCACGCCGGTGCGGGACTTGCCGGCGGCGGCGTAGTTCCCCGTCGAGGAGGCGATGGCCCAGATGATGCCCGATACGATGAGCATCAGCACCGCGATCACCAGCACGAACGTCAACAATGCTCCGATGACCTCTTCCAGGTCACCGATCCCGGCCAGGCCCTCGAAATCGGGGAAAACGCCCATCAGGAATCACCGCCCGAATCAGCGACGGTCACATGGAGGTGGTCTTCATGACGGGTCGTGATATCGGTGCCGTGGGCGTAGTCGCGCCACCCTTCCGAATCGCGGGCGAGGGACCAGATCTTGTCCTGCCAGATGAGATAGTCCACCCCGAGGGCCTCGGCATGGTCTTTCATCCAATTCGTGACCTCCCATCCGTATTCGAGCTGCTGTGGGGTGGGCATCTGGCCGATGGCATTGCCGAAAGCCAGGTCGCACGCCCGCCCGAGCGGATGCTCCGAGACCGTGCCGGGGCGGGGTGAGTAGCAGGCCCACGTCGTCTCGGGGAACGCCGCGGCCGTCTGCTCATACAGGTGGAGGGTGCGGCGGGTGATCTGCCCGTCCGTGGTCGGGTCATCGACCAGCTCGTCCGGGTTCTCGCCCTCGAACGGGTCCGGCTCGCCGCCCTGGCCGCCCTCGCCCTCTGGGTCGCAGCCGTTCTCGGGTGGGCCGACCTCGGCCTCGGGCAGATCGGCGGCGTCGTTGGCGTTGAGCCACTGCGCCGGGTCGATGTGCTCCCCGTCGGTGCCGCCGTCGCGGACCTCGAAATGCAGGTGGGGGCCGGTGGACATGCCCGAGCTGCCGACATCAGCGATGTGCTGCCCGGCCGTCACCTGGTCGCCGGCAGCGACATGGATGCCATCGGCCCAGGAATGGATGTACGCCGTCGCCACGGTCGCGCCGTCGATCTGGTGCTCGATGACGACCTGCCCGCCCCACTGGTCGGAGTATTCGGCGACGGTCACCGTTCCATCCGCGGCCGCCAGGATCGCGGTGCCGTCGGGGGCCGAGAAGTCCGTTCCCGTATGGAAGGACTGCTCCCCGGTGATCGGGTGGGTGCGCGGCCCGAACTCGTCGGTGAGCACCCAGGTGCCTTCCGGCAACGGGAACACCACCCGCGAGGACTCCGCCAACGGGTTCGCCGGCGCGGCCTGCGCGACCGGGGTGGCCGTGGCGGGACCGCCGGCGCCGGCGAGGGCGGCGATGATCTGTTCGGCGACGGGCTCGTAGTTGTCGTACCTGTCCGGGTACGCGGAGACTTCCACGCTCTGCGCCGCTTCGCCTTTGCCCATGTCCTGCCAACCGGGAATGTTCAGCAGACCGCGCGGCGAGGGATGATTCGGCCCGGTCGGGCCGCCGAAGAAGGCCTCCGCCTGGTAGGTCGTGTCCATGAGCTCTTCGACCGAGCCCCATCCGGCCTGTGGCCGCATCTGGAACAGGCCCAAGGAGTCGTTGTCGCTGCCGTCGCCGTCGTTGGGGTAATCCGCCGACTCCGGGTAGACGCTGGTGTTGGACAGCTGTCGCAGCGTCGATTCGGTCAGCGCCGCCATCAGCGCGATGATGATCCCGTCGCGCCCGACCCCCTCGATGCCCGAGCCGGTCTCGATGATCGTGGCCGCGTGGGTCAGCTGCTGCTGGTTCAGGGTGAACGTCTCCCCGTCGCGGGTTTCCACGTCGAGCTCGTCGGGGACCTCTCCGACGATGATGTTCCCGCCAGGGACGGTGCACGTCGCGGTGGCGGCGGGGTTCATCAGCAGCCCGATCCCCACCAGCGACATGAACGGTGCGGCGAGCACCAGCGCGAGCAGGGCGATGGCGAGCTTCTTCAACACGACGACACTCCTCTCCTTCCGGGTCAGCGCAGGGGGTTGTCCAGCTCGGACAGCCGCAGCAGATGGCAGGTGTCGTAGGCGGGCTCACAGATCACAAACACGGTGAACCTCACCTCGTGCTCGCTGGTGACGTCCTCGTCGTTCCAGACCCCGGCTCGGTGACGGACGCCCTCGATCGTGATCGCCGTGGTGCCCTGGGTCAGTTGCCCCGGTCGCGCCTGCGCCTCGGCGTCCGCCCACGCCTCGGGCACGAACGAGTCGGTGATCTCCAGGTGCTGGGTGGTGGCGTACTGGCGCAGATCGCCCCATGTCTCCCGCGTGGGCAGGTAGGTGGCGATATCGGAGGCCAGCCCGGCCTGCTCGGTGCCGGTCGGGTCGGCGACCTCCATCAGCACCGCGGTGTAGTCCAGCGGCATGAACCCCGCCCCGGTATCCCACGCGAACAACGCTTCGGCGACGTTGCGGGCGAACACGTCCGGGTCGCTGCTGGCTCGCACCGGGGCGATCCGCTCGGGATAGGCGGGAGGAGGCTCTGAGGGCGCGGTCGCCGCCGGCGCATCGTCGTCGTCGGAGGGCGGCCCGGTTCGTGGCCCCAAGATCAGCCCGTAGACGCCGATCCCGGCGAGGAGCAGGACGGTCAGACCGGCAGCCAGCAGCACGATCAGACGCTGACGTGAGTGAGAGTCGGCAGAGGTAGTCTTCATGCCGCCCAGGTGCACCGGCCCTACCCCACGCGACAGTGGCGCCGGGCGAGAGTCCGCGATCTAGAGGGCGCGAAGATGCCGCCGCGAGGGCACGGTCTCGCCTGTGGTCTCGGTCTCGGCAGTGGTCTCGGTCTCGACAGACCCGCCGCCGGGACCGGCATCGGTGCTGTCCTCGACGTGCCCTGCCTCGGCTTGTCCGGTGTCGGTGGTGAGGAGGGTGCGCAGGCGGGCGGCGAACGCGGCCGTGCCTTCGGCTACATCCAGGAAGATCGTGGCCTGCTCCTCTGTGAGCTCTCCGGCGAGCTCGCCTGCGTCGTAGTGGTTCCACCATCCGGTCAACGAGGTCCAGGTCTGCACGAACGCGGCCACCGGCCACCGCCCCGGCACCTGCGCGGGCACCGCGGAGCCGGGCTTCTTCCGAGGTTTGCCCTCTCCTGAGGTCGTGACGCGGGCGACGGCGTCGGCGGCCATCGCGTGCAGCTCGGCTTGCCGGGCCTGCTCAGCCTCCGCCGCCGCGGCGCGCACCCGCTGGTAGGCCGGGTCGACCGGCCCGCCGGCCTCGATCTGCGCCAGGGCGGCGGCTGCCTGCTCCCGCAGCGGCTCGGGCTGCTGCGGGTCGTCGGCGATGCGCTGGACCTGGCTGATCTTCTCCAACGTCGCATGCGAGGCACCGCCGGGGATCATCGCCGCCGCCTGCTCGCGAGCCTTGCCTGCCGGCCCGTTCGACGGTGGTGCAAATTTTGCACCACCGTCACTTCCGGGCTGATGATCGGCGCTGAACTGGGAGGCGGCCTGCCGCCGGGCGGCGTCTTCGGCCATCAACTGCTTGAGCTCCCGGTAGAGGGCGGCGGCCTCGAGCTGGGTCAGCGGCTTGCGGTGCAGGTTCTCGTCCTGCTCGGCCAGCAGGTGCCCGAGCCTGTCCGAGAGGCCCGAGCGCACCCAGACGCTCACCTTCCGCCAGCCCAGCCGGCGGATCGCCTCCAGCCGGCGCCGCCCGCACACCAGCACCCCCTCGGGGGTCACGGTGATCGGCTGCAACAGGCCGTGCTCGTGGATCGAGGCCGCCAGCGCCTCGATCTCGCCGAGGTCGGTGCGGTGTCGGGCACCGACCTGGATCGAATCGACCGTGCGTTCCAGCTCGATACCCATTACCGCTCACCCCCGATCCTTCCTTGTTGTGTTACTTCCGGCGCTTGGGCGCGGCCAGGCAGATCGTCAGCACGAGGTCGTCATCGCACAGCAGCATCGGCAGCGACTCGCCGATCAGCAGCCGCAGCAGCACACCCCGGCCCGCGCTGGTCGCCGCCAGCGCCGGGTGCGGGTTGCCCAGCAGCGCTTTGAGAAGCCCCGTCCACGACCGGCCTGGCAGATCGAGAAAGGCGCGGGCATGCTTGTCGCGGCGCAGGTTCTCGTAGGCGGTGTGCCTGGCCCCGGCTTTCGCCAGCGCTGCGCAGATGTGCTCCACCGACGCCCGCGCGGTTGCCGGCTCCCAGCCGAGCATCGTCACCAGAGCGATCGCGTCCTTCACCGCCGAGCCAGCCGAGACGCATGATCGCGCCGACGCTGCCTCGCCGTGGTCGGCCTGATCCTCGGGTGCGGGGTCGGTGACCTGGAACGCCGGGTGATACTCCGACAGCGGCGTCTCCCGATCCGAGATGCGCTCGGCGTCGTGGAACGCGGAGATGTGCGGACGGCGAGCCTGATGCGTCGAGCACAGCAGCCCTTGGGCGCGTTCCTCGGCGATGCAGGTGATTCGCACCGCGTGGGTGACCACGCCCCACGGATCGACGGCCTCGCGGGCGGAGCGGGTGCGCATCACATCGAACGCCGCGGACGCGGCCTCCCACGGGTCCAACCCGTGCTTGCGGGCCAGCGCGCCGTATTTCTCCGCGGCGAACCGCATCAGCTCCCGGGCGAGGGTGTCGTGCTCCCACGCACCCTCCCCGGCCTGGTGGAGCCGTCGCAGCAGGGCGCGCAACCCGGCGCTGGTCGTGTAGTCCTCACCGCCGCCCTCATCCGGGGCGCTGGCGGTCATCGTTGGGGTCGTCATGGTTCAGGCACCTCCTGGCGAGCAGGTGCACGACCCCGCCCCACCGCGCGAAGCGCGGCCTGCGAGATCGGCGGGCACGGTGGTCGTCATGGCCGGTCACCTCAGCTCATCCCGACCGGGCCGCGCCCGGCGCTGTCGTGACTGGTGCCGCGTCCGAACGCCGAGATCGGCGGCAGCTCCCGCGCACGGGAGGCCACGTCCTTGACGCCGCGGGCCAGCGGATCATGGGCCTTGTGGGCCAGATGGGCATCGAAGTCGATGGCCAGGCGCGAGATGACCCCGCTGCCACGGGCCAGCAGGTCCGAGGAGCGCAACCAATCGACCCCGCGGGCCTTCCGCTTCGCCGGATCAACAGCCTCCGCGTTGGGCTTGCGGTCGACGTCGGCGGCCTGGATCGCATCGGGTGCGCCCGTCGCCTCCACCGGGTCGGGCCGTGCCTCCTCAGGCGCCGGTGTGCGCCGGGCCGGATGCTCATACTCGTTGGGGTTCATGATCAGACTCCTTCTCCTTGTCTTCTTCCTTCGTGGTCTCCGGGCCGGGGGTCCGGGGGAACCAGCGGCCAACCGTCGAGGCGTGCACGCCGAGCTCGCGGGCGATCGCCTTGTTCGACCACCCCGCCTCACGCAGCGCCTCTGCCCGCTCCCGACGGCCCGGGCCGGCCCCCACCGGCTCCGACGGTTCAGGCGTCGGCGTCAGGGCGGGCTCATCCTGAGGTTGAGGCTGGGGCTGCGGTGTCTCTGGCTCGGTGCCGGCTGGCGCAACGCGCTCGGGCAGCTCCGGCGGCCGGACAGGATCGACCTGTGCGACGAGGCTCGCGCTCATCTCCTCGGTCAGCGCCGGACGCGGTGCGCGGGCCAGCGCGTCCGCCAGCGGTGTCGAGGCCTCGGGGGGCTTGGTGGAGCGGGTGAGGACGACGGTCAGATGCGTGGACGCCAGCAGCACCAGCGGCGGGACGGCCGCGACGGTCGCGGCCAGCAGGCCCGGCACGGACGCGGTGGCGGCCACGATCGCGTGGGCGGCGTTCGCAGTCACCGACACCAGCGCGCCGGCGATGAGCAGTGCCCACGGATACCAGGCCGAGCGGTGCCGGTCGAGGGCGACGACCGCGACGGTGGCGACGACGATCAGCCCATCGACCAGCAGCGGCCATATCCACGCCTGCCCCGCGTCGATGCCCGAGCGCACCGCCAGATCGGCCAGGGCGACGAAGCTCAGCCAGAACGCGCCGCCGCCGATCAGCACCGTGCCCGATGCCGCGGCGACCACCGCCCACCGGCGGCCCCAGAGCGCGTTCATCCCAGCCCCCTGCCCATCGACGCCGGCCTGTCTGCCTTGACGGGTGTGAGGAGGTCGCTGGCTGCCCCGGCCAATGGCGTCTCGGGGCCACGCGTTCCTCGGGGCCCGGTGGCGATGGTGCGGTAGGCCGACTGGACGGTGCGGGTGATCTCCCGCTCCCCGAAGTCAGGTTGCTCCACGCGGACGAACGCATCCAGTGCCTCGTCCTCGGGCACGTTGCCCTCGGCCAGACGGCACGCGGCCCAGAACAGTTTGAGATTCCGATCCGTGCTCTGTCCGCCCAACCATGACGCCATCCGCTGCGCATCTACCGGCGCCGCCCCATCCCGGCATACCCCCTTCGGGCGGGGCCGGGGCGGGGTCAGGAACTCGCGCAGGCGCTGCGCGTCCAGGGGCCGGCTGTCGGTCGGGGCGAAGGAGGTGGGGTGGTAGAGCACGCTCTCGCCGTCGATCCGGCGGCGCGAGGGCGGGACGATGATATAACCGCGATCCCCGCGGAAGTCGATCCCCGCTTTCCCGGCCTGCCACGATGGCTGCTCGCCGCTCCCGGCCGGGTAGTAGATGTGCAAGCCACCGGTCGGTGAGCGCACCATCGTCTCCCACCCGTTCACCAGCCCGGACCGGCGCGCTCGGCGCAGGGCGTCGTAGCCGTTGACGCCGTGCACATCGACGTCCATGACGACCACGCCGCTGCGGGCGCCGGTGGGCATCCCGATGTTCGCGGCCGGGAACCGCGACCACCACGCCTGCACCTGCGCCGTGTCCGCGGTCGCATCGTGGAACCCGCGCCGGGTGATCGGCTGCTTGCCCTCCGGCGCGCACGGGAACACCGGCACCCCCGCCTCAGCGAATGCCGCCGCGGCCCGCGGCAGCGTCCAGGAGGCATCCATCCGCGCCACCGCGGCAGTGAACCTGCTCCGGGCGGCCATCACAGCCCCCGCCCCTGGACACCAGACCGCTCGCGGCCGCGCTCGGGTTCAGGCAACGGCTCCACTCCTCGTTCTGGCGAGCGCTGCTCCGGGAGCTTGCGGTCCGGAATCTCGCGGGTCAGACCCGGCGGGGTGCCATCGGGCACCTGGGCGGTGTCGAGCTGGTCGAGAATCCCGGCGGCGGCCTTGCGCACTCGTTCCCCGGTGGCCTTGACGATCTCGACGGGCTCTTTGCCGTCGACGTTCACCGCCCACCCGGCCACGTACGGGATCGTGTACCCGGTGGTGTCCATTCCGTGGGCAGCGCCGATCATGAGCGCGACGGATTCGGCTTCGACCTCGGCGATCCCGCGGTGCTGGCGGGCGTCCTCTTGGTCGGGGTCGTGCAGCAGCACATGGGCAAGCTCGTGAGCCAGTGTCTTCACCTGTGCGGCGGGGTCCATGTTCTCGCGCACCGCGACCCACCGCTCGGTGAAGCTCGTCCGCCCGTTGGCGCCGTCGATCATGCCCTCATGCGGCACCCGCACCAGCTCGTACCCGGCGGCCTCCACCTGCCCGGCCAGCCCCTCCCAAAGCCCGTCCGGTGCCTCACCCTCCAGCAGGGCCGGCTCCGGCGGCTCGGGGATCGGGTCACCGGCGGTCTGCGAGACATCTTGTCTCGAGTTTTCGAGATTCTGGGTTGCTCGTTCTGCTCTGCTAGTGCTCAGTTGGTAGTGAGACGAAGGAGTCGGACGATGAAGCAGACGGGCGTGCCGGACGAGGCGATCACGGAGTTCCTGGGATATCTGGAACGCCGTGGCAGAGGCAGCTACACGATGCGTTCGTACCGGCTGGGGTTGGAGGACTTCTCGCGTTGGCTGCACCGCGGCGGCCGTGTGCTGGTCGAGGTCTCGCGTGCAGATATCGAGGCCTACATCAGCGAGTTCGCCGCGGGCGAGGGGCGGATGAACCACGGCGTGGTCGATCTCGCGACCGGCGAACCGATCAGGGCGCGGCGTGCGGCGCGGACGGTCAACCACCGGCTGAGCGTGCTCGCCTCGTTCTTCGGATACCTGATCGACCGCGATCTTGAGGGCGGTGTCTGGGCGGGGCGCGTCTCCCCGGTTCCGGCCCGGCAGGGCGAGCTCGCGCACAGCATGGGCGGTGGCGGGGATGCCCCGCCCAGGCAGCGGCGTGCTGAGCTGCGCCGGCGAGAGCCGCGGGGGTTGCCCGCGGTCATCGAGCCGGTCGAGGTGGATCGGCTGGTCGCGGCGGCGAGGTCGTGGCGCGATAAGGCGCTGTTGACGTTGCTGTCGCGGTCGGGGCCGCGGATCGGCGATTGGAGCGCCGAGCACGGCAGACACGGGGTCCTCGGCATGGGGATGCCGGACCTGGATCGGCGTGGCGGCGCGGTCGTCGTCCGTCTCAAAGGTGCCCGCGACGAGCACCGGATACCCGTGACGGACGAGTTCTGGCGGCTGCTCGACCGCTACCTCATGCACGAGCGGCGGGATGCGCCGGGTGAGGCGGTCTGGGTCGGGCTGCGGCGAGGCTGGCCGCGACCGCTGACCTACAGCGCGTTCGAGGCCGCGTTGCGGCAGATCGCTGCCCGAGCCGGCGTCCAGGTCACGGCGCACGTCTTCCGGCACACTGTCGCCTCCGAGGTGGTCGCGACCGCGGGGCTTGCGACGGCGCAGGAGCTGCTGGGGCACCGGCACGTCTCGACGACTGCTGATACTTACGCGCACGCCGATCAGCGGGCCCTGGTCGAGGCGGTCGCCGGGGTCGAGCGTCGCGCCAAGGCCGCTGCCGAGGCCGCCCGCCTTGGGCCGGGAGCCGGAGGAATCGAGGAGTACGTGTTCCATTACGACGCCCTCACCTTGGTCGAGCTGGACGCGATCGCCACGCCCCGCCGCATGCCGGGAGACCTGTCGTGACCGGCGGGATCGCCCACGCGAGGCGGCTGGGTCACGAGCCCTACGACCGGGAAGCGATCTTGCGGCACCTGACCGCCCAGATGGACGGTTGGCGGTTCGCGAAGCGCTACGACGACTCGCGGATGCTCTCGGCCGTCCGCGCCACCCTCGACGTCCTCGACCGCATCGAGGGCGTGACTCTCGCCGAGCGTTGGACGCGGTTCGAGGCCGAGGTCTGGGTGCAGTGGCAGGCCGGGCAGGACCGGCCGGCGGTCGGTGTCCGTTGGGGGTTCGGCGTCTGGGCACTGGTGATCTCGCGCCTGGTGCGACCGGCCTGGGCGACGATCTCCACCGTCCGCATCGGAGACTGGACGAAGCTGCTGCCCGCAGACGATCCGATACCCGTCGCCCAGGCCCGATTGATCGAGGCCGCCGCCACCTGCTCGATGGGGTCGCCGAAGTCGCACCAGACGGCCCTGAACATGGGCACCCGCCTGCTGCTCGTCAAAGGAGCCGACCGGTTCGAGGCGCTGGCCGAGGACGATCTGCTGATCCCGCCCACGGGCATCAAGGGAGCCGACATGCTCGACGTGCTGTTGTGTCAGCTCGGCGTGTTCGCCCGCACCCCGCGCTCGGGAAGCGCCCGCAGGCGCACCGCCGGACGGCACAGCGAACGGGAGCTCGCCGTCGTCGCGGGAGTGCCCGAACCGTTTGTCGAGGTCGTCGGACTCTACTTGGAGACCTACGCTCGCCGGCTCTCCGATTCGTATGCGACACTGCGGCACAAGGCCGGCGCTCTGGGCCACTTCTTCCGCTATCTGCGCGAGCACTATCCCGAGGTGGAGTCGTGTTCGCAGATCACGCCCTCGCAGGCTCGCGGGTTCGTTCCCGTCGCCGTCGAACTGGCGAGGACGAAGCGGCGCGGCCAGGCTCGCAAGGGCGACGCGGATCGCACCACGGCGCACTCGTGGCTGATCGAGGTCCGCGTGTTCTTCGCGGATCTGTCGACCTGGGCGACCGAGACCGACTCGCCGCTGGCAGAGCACGCCCCGTCCTCGGTCGTGCTCACCCGGCACGACCTGCTCGACTCCGGGTTCGTGAAGGCCCGCAAACGCCAGCGGGCCCGCATGACCTCCACGGTCCTGGACTTGCAGCGCGAGATCCCGAATATCCGCGCGTTCGCGCTGCGCCGCTGGCACGATGCCGAGCACGCCCTGCGCGAGCGGCCCGACGACCGGGCGCTGATCGTCGCGGAGCGGGCCGCGTTCTGGGATTGGGGCCTGCTGGAACTGCTGCTGACCAGCGGACTGCGGATCGAGGAAGCCTGCGAGTTGACCACGTTCGACGTGCTGCGCCGCTCCCTGCCCGACGGACGCCTCTACTACATGCTGCACATCAAGCCCAGCAAGTTCGGCCGCGCCCGCGTCATCCCCATCGGCGACCAGCTCGGCCGCGTGATCGCCGAGATCATCCGCCACGTCCGCGGCTTCTACGGCACCGACGAGGTGCCCCTGGTCGACCGTCGCGACGAGCACGAGAAACGGCCCCTGCCCAGGGCGCCCTACCTGCTGCAAGCCCTGCGGCATCCCAGCGCGGTCAACACCAACACGATCCGCGGCCGGCTGCGCTGGCTCTCCGAGCAGGCCGGCGCCCGTCACGCGGACGGGTCGCCGCTGATCCTGACCCCGCACGGCTGCCGGCGCGTATTCGCCTCCGAACACCTCAACGCCCACACCCCGGTCCACGTGATCCAGGCGTTGCTCGGACATGCCACGATCAACACGGTGATGATCTACGCGAAGCTCTACCCCGACCAGTTCGTCACCGACTACCGGGCCGCGATGCGGGGCCTCTACACCGACGTCTACGGCCAGGCCGCGAACCAGACGCCCACCGAGACCGAGTGGGCCGAGTTCACCGCGGCTTGCTCGCTGCGCGATATGGGCACCCACGTCTGCGCACTGCCCACCGGCGAGCACTGCCCCCGCGGACTGGTCTGCCTCGGCTGCAGCCACGCCCAACCGAAGAAGAGTGCCCTGCCCGTGTTCCGGCGCATGCTCCACAGCCACACCCGAGCCCTCGACAAGGCCAGAGAGGTCGGCGAACCCGCCGGGCAGATCGCCGCCCGAGAGCTCGAAGTCGAACGCATCCGCTCCGCGATGCAACGCGCGCAGGAACTCACCGACGATGCCGCCGACGCACTCGAAGCCGCCGCGAGCTGACCACCCGTTGCGCCGACGCGCCGGGCCGCGCGAGACTGGAACCACGCGGGGCGTGAGGCGAGAAACTCGGGATAACGGGTCCCAGACGTAGGCCGGACGCACCCCGACCATCCGCGAGCGCACCACCTCGCCCGGCTTGGGCTTCTCGCCACGATTCAGCCGATACCACGAGGCGGGGTCCGAGGGGTTCGCAGAGGCGAACCTGCCGGTGACCGGAGCGAGGATCTGATACCCGCCCTGGCCCTTCTCGACCTGCCGGCCGAGTTGCTGCCACTGCTTGTATCCGGCGACATACGTGGGGAACGGCGAGGGCACGTTTCCGGCTTCGTAGTTGGCCCCGTGAGCCTCCCAGATGAGCATCACGTTGTTGAACGAGCGCGACCGGAACCTCGCGGCGAACGTCAGCGCATCGGCCCAGTCCTCACCCGTGACCAGCTGCTCGACCGCGCCGGTGAGCTGTTCATGCAGGGCGTCGAGCTTCGCCTCCCGCGCCTGGCGGGCCTCCTCCTGCCTCGTCGCCATCGTGCAGCCTCCTCCCGGTAGGCCAGCCACCAGGAGCGGTGGCTGGCCCTGCACCTGCGAGGTGAGTCAGGCGTACCCGGCGAGTCGAGACGGTCAGCGAACAACAAGATCGGTAGGTTGGCCATCAGGAACAACGGCTGCACCTGACCCTTGGACAATCCGGCCTACCAGCCCTCCGGGCGCCGCAGTGACGGAGCCCGGAGATGGGGTCTTGAAGGCTGGTGGCGACGTCCTGAACCTGGGCAGCCCTCGGCGTCCGGCGTCATTCGCCCTCGGGTGTCAGCGCCTGGATCGCGGTCAGCGCTTGGAGCGGCAGCACCCCGTTGCCCAGCGCGGTGATCTGCTGATTCGGTGTCAGTTCGTGCTCGGGGCCCGTGACCCAGGCCGACGGCAAGCCCATGAACCATTCCACGAACTCCGGCGCTGGACGCGGCATCTGCTCCTTGGTCACGAGCGCTGGCGCGGGGACGCATCGTCCGGTGATGTGCTCCCACCGGGCGATGGCGTAGGCGTATCGCCCCCATCGGCGAAGATGCTCTCGATCAACGCGAACAGGGTCTCCGACTCGTTCCGCCTGGCCGGCGAGCCATCCGGCCGGTGCAGGGCGAAGTCGATGATCTGATGCGACAGGGCGATCGTGCCCCGCCGCGCTCGCACCTGGTCCAGGCTCTCCCCGCCCCGCGAGGAGTCCGAGGCCAGCGGCGTCCGAAACAGCGCCGTCACGGTAGGCGAGGATGAAGACCCGGAAGCGATTGTGCGCAGCGCCGACGCGGGAAGCCGGTAGGCCGAGCCATCGTGCATGAAGCCCGAGGTCGGCCAAATCCCCGAGAACGGCGCCGAGCGCCCGAAGAGGTCGAGCTGACTGGTCTCCCACACCCCATCGGTCGGATTCCAGATTGCGAAGGGTTGCGGTTGCGTCCTGCACGGTTGCGTCTGCGGGGTTGCGTTCATCGGGGGTTGCTCCTTGCATCTCGGGACGGGCCGCGCGGGCAGACAGCAGCCCGCGCACGTTCTCGATCACCACGAACCGGGTTGCAGCGCCTCGATCGCCTCAGCCATGAACGACCACAGCCCCGAGCGGGTGCCGGGCGCGAGACCGGCCATCTTCCCGACCGTCGAGATGTCCTGGCACGGGAACCCTCCCGAGAGCACATCGACCGGTGCGACCTCGCTCCAGTCCACGTCGGTGATGTCTCCCAGGTTCGGGGCATCCGGCCAGTGGTGGGCGAAGACGCCAGCGACGGGGTCGTTGAGCTCGGAGAACCAGACCGTCTCCGCGTCGAAGCAGTGCTCGGCGGCGAGGTCGAGACCGCCGTACCCGCTGAACAGCGAACCGATCTTCCAGCGTCGGCGGGCAGGGGTGGCAGCGTGAGGCATGAGGGCTCCGGCAGGTCGGTGGAGACCCGGCACCAGGCCCCGCGCGGAGCCCCACGCCGGGAGAACACCTGCCAGGTGCACGCATCCCCGAATCCGCCGGCCCAGCGCCAGCGCGCCGCGCCTCAGCAGCCCAGCGACACCGCCCCGCGCACCCCGAAGGCCGGCCCGCACCGACCTTCCAGACGTGCTCGACCAGCACCCCTCCACGAGGGATCACACCTCTTGCAGATCGCGGGAAACCTAGGTTGACACGGTGCAGTCTGGTCGGGAGGGAGCCGATCACCTGGGTGTCGAAGGGTCGTGCCGGCACGCGTCGTGCGGGCGTAGAGGAGACCGTCATGGCGGAGCAGATGATGCTCGTGTTGGCCGAGGACGAGCGGAGCGCGGTGGCTCAGGAGCTGCGCCGTTACGGGAACTACCGCGAGGACATCGGCGCCGACCTCTGGGACTCGCACGTCCTCCCCGAGCCGGGCGAACCCGACCCAGCGGGCATCACGCCGCAGGTGGAGAAGATGATCGACGGTCACATCACTGTCGGCGAGGACTGCGCATCTCTCGCCGCCGCGTTCGAGAGCACCGCTCCGGTTCTGCTGACCCTTCCGAGCATCCAGCTCATCGAAGACGCCCTGTCAGAGGCTTACCCCGATGGCCTTTCCCCTGAGGTCGCGCGCACGGCGATGTTCTGCCGCATCGCGCACCGCCGCCTGACCCAGGCTTCTGCCGCGGATGCGCTGGACGAGGCCGTTGCGGTCAATGCGGAGATGCAACCCGTCGCAACCGCGCCGGCTGAAGCGGCGCTTGCGCAACGACTGGAAGAAGTGAACGCCACACTCAGCCAGCAGCTCGTGCAACTGCACGGCAGCCAGGAGAGCTTGAACGAGCGCGTTACGGCGCAGCAGCGTCAAATCGAGCAGTTGCGCAACCAGGGCGGGAAGCGCAGACGGCTCCCGAACCCGTTCAGCTCGACCTTCGATTCTGGACAGTCTCGACGCCCGAGTGGGACAGGCCTGGGACGCACGCTGTAGTCGAACCGGCGATGCCGCGGGGCTGGTCGTGATGGCGGCGGTACTGCGTAGCCAGCATGATCCGGTAGCGGCTCGGGGTCAGGCCTGTCGCCTGTCGGAAGGCTTCGGAGGCGCGGTTGCGTGACTGCCATCCGACTTTGCGGCCCGCCTGCTCGATCGTCAGATCGGTCTCCCGCAGCAGCCGCGCCATCTCCTCGACCCGCAGCATCGTCAGATACGCCAGCGGTGTCTTCCCGTAGGCGTCGGTGAACACCCGTGCGACCTGCTTGGTGGATAGATGCACCATCTCGGAGAGATCATCCAGCGTCCAGGGGTTGGCGATCGCGCCGCTGAGCGCGGCACGCACCATGTCGGCCTCCGCCCGTGTCGGGGCGAAGCGCCGCACTCGCGGATGCACCGGCAGGCTCCGCGCTCCGCGCCCGCTGCGAGGGCGAGACCCGATGGTCGGTCACTCGGATGTGCGGGGCGATGCGATCCATCACGTTGAACCAGAGTGCCTGCATCCGATGGAACCGGGCGTGCGCGTCATCGAGGCTGAGCCCGACAAGCTCATCCAGCCACGGCATGAGCAGCCCCGCGTGCTGCTCGCCGAGGCGGATGATCTGCGCCGGCTCGGTGAAGGTCTCCTTGACGAACACCGGCGCATCCAGCCGGTCGTAGACGATGCCGGCGTACTGCCAGAACGCCTGATCGATCACATAGTCCGTGTCCGCGTAGATCGTGGTGACCGTGATGTGACCTTCGGGCTCGGAACCGCAGAGGACGTTCGGTCCGAGCAGGATCACGTCGCCGGGGCGCACCGGCTTCTGCCCGAACTCACTGAACAAGATCGCTGATCCATCTCTGACAATGATGACCTTCACGCAGTCATACGCCAGCGGCCCGATAGGGCGATGGATCGTGTGAGTGCGCGCCAGCAGAGGCTGGAAGCCGTTACCTCCGGCTTTCATCCGACTGCCTGTAAGTCATGCAGACCTCTGTCAACGGCGTCTCTCCGATGGCAGATCGCGTAGCTGAGCCAGAAAGCACGAGATGGTGTCGGACAGTTCTCGCTCAGCATCGGTGGTCACCAAAGGCGGCACGGGTCCAACGATCGCTGTGGACTTCTTCCTCTTGTCCATAATCAAGGAAGTCGCCAGTCAAGAGCTGCTGGCTTTGTGACTCCGCAGAACCCCGTACATCCAGAAGTTTGAGATCGGTGACGAGTCTGGCGCGGCGGTGGGTCGGGCGACTGGTAAGGGTGAGTGCTTGTCGGCTATGGCCCGCAGCGCAGCCGGGTGAGGTAACGGTGCGACTATCAACGTTTGCGGTTGTAAGCAGCGATCGCCAGCGGGCAGAAAGCGATCAAGATTCCAGCCGACCAGAGGATGGTCTGGATGATCGAGTTTCCAGTCGGCACACCGGCCAGCAGTGCTCGGGCAGCGTCCATCGCGTGAGTAACGGGGTTGACGTTCGCCCAGGCTTGGAGCCATTCAGGGAGCGTGTCAATGGGGGCCGCGAGACTGGAACCGAGCATGAGTGGGATGAAGACGATGAACGCGAACGCCATGACTGCGCCCTCGTCTTTGACCAGCACCCCGAGGAACACCGTCACCCAACTCAGGCAGAATCCGAACGCGAGCACGAGCGCGACTGCAGCCAAGGCTGATCCGGTATCCGTCTGGACGCGGAAGCCCATGAGGTAGCCGATACCGAACAGCAAAGCGATGGCGATGACGTAGCGCACCATGTCTGCCATGATCGACCCGAGCAGTGGTGCTGATCGTCCAATGGGCAGGCTGCGGAATCGGTCGAAGACGCCTTTCTTCATGTCGATGTTGATGCTCAGGCCGCTGGACAGCATCCCTGAGAGTCCTGCGCCCATGACCACGATTCCGGGGAAGAGATAGAGCAGGTAGTCGTCGGTGGAGCCTGCTACTGAGCCGCCGAACAGGTAGACGAACAGCAGCAGGAAGATCGCTGGTGTGACGACTCCGTTGACCAGTGCGCCGGGGTTCCTGGCGGACTTGGCCAGGCTCCGGCGGGCCAGGATCAGGCTGTGCCGTAGTAGCCCCGCTGGGCGTCTCTCAGAACTGGTGGCTGTGATGGAGACGGTGCTCATGCGTGGCTCCTTTCGGCCTCGTCGGTCTTGCCGCTGGTGGCGGGTGCGCCGGTCAGGGTGAAGAACACTTCGTCAAGGCTGGGGAGCCGTAACGCGAACTCGGCAACCTCGATGCTCTCCGCTTCGAAGCGGCGGGCGATGTCGAACATCGCCCGGTCACTGTCCACTGGCGCGACCAACTCTTGTTGAGCGGCGTGCTCGACCGGGTGGCCGGACACGGCGGCGAGGATGGCAGCGGCTTTCTCCACGTCTACGGGATTCTTGGGGCGAATGGCGATGGCCTGCCCACCGACGATCTGCTTGAGTTCAGGCGGGGTGCCGTGGGCGATCACGCGCCCGTGGTCGATCACGCTTATCTCGTCGGCCAGCGCGTCGGCTTCTTCGAGGTACTGCGTCGTCAGGAGGACGCTGACGCCATCCGTGGTGAGTTCGCGGATGATCCGCCACAGTTCTTCGCGTTTGCCGGGGTCGAGGCCGACCGAGGGTTCATCGAGGAACACGACGCGAGGATGACCGACCAGGCTTGCCGCCAGATCGAGGCGTCGGCGCATCCCACCGGAGTAGGTAGCCACGGGCTTTCCCGCGGCCTCCGTCAGGCCGAAACGATCCAACAGCGCGTCTGCTCGGCGGGCGGCCTCGGGTTTGCGCAGGTCGAGCAGACTCCCGATCAGGATCAGGTTGCCTACTCCTGTGAGTTCTTCGTCCAGCGTCGCGTACTGGCCGGTCAAACCGATGATCCGTCGCACCTTGGCCGCGTCGCGGGTTACGTCCATGCCGCCGACTCTGGCGGTTCCGGCATCGAGGCCGGTCAGGGTCGCCAAGATGCGGATCGCCGTTGTTTTCCCGGCCCCGTTCGGGCCGAGGACGCCGAGAACGGTTCCAGGGCGGGCACGCAGATCCACGCCGTCCAGCGCAGTGTGCTTGCCATACCGCTTCACCAGCCCCTCGGCCTCGATTACATAGTCACTCACTCGAATCTCCTTGTCTTTCTCGCGGCGTTCAGGGGCGCAGCGTCTTGGGGAAACCCGTCCATTGCAGTTCGGGGCGAAGGTGGCTCATGTCGTTGAACATGGTGATGCTCGGCGGCAGCTCGGGCCGGTTCTCGATCACGGTCAGAGCGGCGTTGGCGCTGCTGAGGCCGAGCCACCGCACCGCCGGTGCGTCCAGGGCATGACGGATGAGCCACGCGATCGGGTAGGCATGGGTGATGAGCACTTCGTGCGCATCGTCGTCGCCCTCGGGCGGTGTGGCGAATCTCGCGGTGAGGCTCCGGGCGATCTTGTGCCCGGCCTCGGCCTCGTTGGTGTCGTAGCCGTCGAAGAACGGCACCCACGACGGTGGAGTCTCTTCCGGTGTGGGCACGTAGGGTACGTGGTCGATCAGCTCGGGTGCTCCGCTGACGGGCGCAGTGCCAGTGAGGAAGATGTTGAGTTGTTGGGCGCTATCGGCGGCTCGTGGCAAAGGCGAGTGGTACACGGCGTCGATGGGAAGATGCGCCAATCGCTGACCCAGCAGGCGGGCCTGTTCGTGCCCGGTGTCAGTGAGGTTGCCGAACGCGTCGGCGTCACCGTGCCGGGCAATGTAGAGATACCTGGTTGCCATGAGTGGGTCGGGAGCATCATGACGATGCTCCCGCTCTCCTTTCAGTCGGGGGTAGGGTTTGGGGTCAAAGAACGGTCACAGTTCCGGCTGTCCCGTCAAGCGTGATTCGGTCACCGTTCTCGATATGGGCAGTGGCGCCGTCGATGCCGAGCACGGCAGGGATGCCGTACTCGCGGGCGACGATCGCGGCGTGCGAGAGCGCGCCGCCGGTCTCGGTGACGACCCCGGCGGCGACAGTGAACAGCGGCGTCCAAGCGGGACCGGTGTACGGGCAGATCACGATGTCACCCGCGCGGACAGTCGGGAAGTCCGAAGGCCCGCGCACGACACGAGCCGCCGCGGTGACGGTTCCGTGAGCACCCGGAGTGCCGCTCAGCACCCCGGCCTGATCGGACGAATCATGAACCTTGCGGGCCGGAAGCGCGGCGGTGATCGGACGTGCTTGAAGAATCCAGACAGTGCCGTCAGCAACCGCCCATTCAACGTCTTGCGGCCCGCCAAGCGCAGTCGCGATCCAGCCCAGGTCGGCCAAGGCTGTGACCGTGGCGTCGTCCAGGGTGCGCGCGGATTGCCGGTCGGGGGCGACGGCACTGGTCGCGACACCGCCGTGCTCGTGATCCAGGTCGACACGGGTCTGCTTGCTTCCCGCCGAGAAGCCGACGATCCCGTCCGGGGTGACCTCGTAGGCGTCGGGGGCGACGGTACCGCCCACGACTGGCAGACCCAGCCCCCAAGACGCTTCGATCCGCGTCGGCTCATCGGCGTGCTGAGGGGTGAACATGACTCCTGAGACATCGGCCTCGATGACCGGCTGCACGAGCACTGACATGCCCGAAGCCTGCGGCGACGTGTCACCTGAGCGAGTCCAGTAGTCGCCCACTCGCGTGGCGCGGGCCGAAGCCCAGCAGGTCGCGACCGCCTGGCACACATCGTCTGCGCCGCGCACGCCGAGGACGGTCTCGTACTGGCCCGCGGCCGACGCCTCTGCGCTGTCCTCGTCCGTCGCCGATGACCTCACGGCCACCACAGGGTCGCCCATCCGCGCCAGTTCACGGGCAACCGCATCGCGCAACGAGCGCCCGACCTCGATGCCGGTCCGCTGGATGCCGCTCGGCACGACGAACCCATCGGGTACCGGCAGCCCCGCGCGCAGCAGCACTCCGAGCGTCGCCGCTTTCCCGCCCGTGTCCGTCCGGCTCGCCTCGGAGAGCGTTGTGAGCATCACACCACCAATCAATGAAGTATTGACAACAGTGTGTTGATCGTAGCAGGATGGGTGGCATGGAACGCAAGCACGACCTCGAACGACCCGGCCCCGCCGACCATGCGCAGGCCGAGCGTGAGCGCAACGCCCAAGGCATGCTTCTCGACAAAGGTGCAGACCAGTTGGAGCCGCGGCCGTGGCGACCTGAACCGGCTCCGCCGTCAGCGGTCGAGCTGACGCAGTACGCCCTGTGGCGTTCATCCGAACTGACCCCGGATGAACTCCTGGGAGCGCTCTCGTTGCTCCCGGCCGCTCGCGCCGAGGTTGAGAGCGTGGAGATCGGTCTGCTCTTCGCAGCTCGCAACGAGGGGCTGACCTGGGCGCAGATCGCCGAGGCGATGGGCTTCCGCTCGCCACAGGCGTGCCAGCAGTACGTCAACCGCCTTAGCGCCCGGCAGGACAAGCGAATATGACCCATCATTCCGCGGCATCACTACTCGTGCTGCACGCCGTGCGGCTCGTGGGGTTCGCCGACAGCGAAGCGGTTGCCGAGCGTGCAGGAACGAGCCACGCCGACGCGCTGCGCCAGTTGAGCGTCGCGGAACATGCGGGGTGGGTGCAGCACGTCGCGTTCGCCGACCTCGATGGGTGGTCGCTCACCGACTTTGGCAAGGCGGAGAACGAGCGCCAACTCGCGGCAGAGCGCGTGAGCGCCGACCCCGATGGCGTAGTTGCGTCCACCTACCGGGTCTTCCTCCCGCTCAACGCTCGCTTGTTGCGAGCGGTCACCGACTGGCAGATCAAACCGACCGAAACGCATCAGTTCGCGCCCAATGATCATTTCGATCGCGCATGGGATGGGCGGGTTCTCGAAGAACTGACGGCCCTCGGAACGGAACTTGCTCCTTTGATCGAGAATCTATCTGCCGTTCTCGCAAGGTTCGACGGCTACGTCGCGCGGTACGAGTTGGCGTTACGCAGGGCCATGAGCGGGGAACTTGACTGGATCGACAAGACCGACATCGACTCCTGCCACCGCGTCTGGTTCCAACTCCACGAAGACCTCGTCGCAACCCTCTGTATCGACCGACGAAATGAAGCATAGGCACCGCGACATGAACGCGATCGAGACATGGGAAACTGGTAACGGCGTGGTTGAGTTTCCCGATGGCCGCCGGGTTCGAGGGCGTGGCCTACTCGCGCCGCTTCCCAACGGACTCGATCCTCAGTTCGGGTTCTATCTCCTGGGACGCGCCCCGCGTATCGATCTCTGGCCACACCGCTGGGTTCTATGGCAGGACTTCTCCCTCCCGACCTCCACGGCTGACGCCGTCGCAGCACTCCATGAGGCGTACGAACGAGCCGCAATCGAACGGGTCGAGATCGCCTGCGACGGCGGCATAGGCCGAACGGGAACGGCCTTAGCCGCGCTCGCCATCATCGGTGGGGTACCCGCCAATGCCGCCGTGGCCTGGGTAAGAAAGAACTACCATCCGCAAGCGGTGGAAACCCCGGAACAACGACGCTGGATCGGCAACGTCTCCTCGCAATTGAGAACATAATCACTACTCATTTCTGCTTTCATCATGGCGACAGCAAAGGCGAACGACCCCGATTAACATAATGCGATCGATACTGAACCGTCTATACACAGAGAAAGACACCCCGTAGTCCTGCAAAAGTACGAGCGTCCTGATTGGCCTGATTCTGCGCTGCTCAGCCTACTCGGATGCGGACTTACCGCTTCCAGGAGGCGGCTTGAGCGAGGTCGAGCCGAGTCCGTGCCAGTAGCTGTTCCCTGATCCCGGTCAGGGTGGTCAGGTAGCGTGAGGTGATGGTCGGACCCGAGCCGTTGCGTGAACAGGGGGCGTGGTGGCAGCGCCCTCTGAGGTGGGTGAGTCGTTTCCGCCAGGATCCTGGCACGGCGAACCTGCGCACGTATGCGTCGCTGGTCGAGGGCATCGTCTCCCAGCGCGCGTCGCTGCGTTGCTTCACTGACGACGATCTTCTGAGACGTTCGGCTGGGTCCGTGTCGATCAGTTTGGACGATGATGACGAGCTGGCGCGCTTTCTCGGCGTGGCGAGTGAGGTGGCGCGGCGTCGGCTGGGGTTGGAGCCGTTCGAGGTGCAGCTGCTCGCCGCCGTGAGCATGCTACGCGGCCGGGTAGTCGATATGGCCACGGGCGAGGGCAAGACGCTGGTCGGGTTCCTCGTGTCCGCCGGTCTCGCCGCGGCCGGCCGGCGCGTGCACGTGCTTTCGGCAAACGACTACCTGGCGGGCCGAGACGCCGATGCCGGAGAACCGTTGTTCTCCGCGTTCGGCCTAACCTGCGCTGCGGTCGTCGACGGAATGGGTCAGCCGGATCGCTCCGAAGCGTACCGGGCTGACGTCGTGTACGCGACGGTGCACCAGATCGGGTTCGATCTGCTGCGCGACCGCCAGCGCCTCCCCGAGGCACGGCGGCTGGTGCCGGGATTGGACGCCGCGGTGGTCGATGAGATCGACGCCGTGCTGCTCGATGACGCGATGGTGCCGCTGGTGATCGCCGGCGACGCCGACCCGCAACCAGAAGAAGCATCTTTGGCGCAGGTCATCGCGGAACTGACCGAGGAGGAGCACTATCAGGTCGAGGGCGACCGGCGCAGCGTCGCGTTCACCGAGGCAGGTATCGCTCGTGTCGAATCGGCGCTCGGCATCGATGACCTATATGCGCAGGAGCATGTCGAACTGTTGACGGCGGCGCATGTCGCACTGCACGCGCACGCGCTGGTCGAACGCGACGTGCATTACCTCGTCACCGATGGACGGGTGCAGCTGGTCAACGATGCCCGTGGCCGGGTCGCGGATCGTCAGCGTTGGCCGGACGGTCTCCACGCCGCCATCGAGCGCAAAGAGGGACTGGAGGTGACCGGGCAAGCTGAGATCCTCGACCAGGTGCTCGTGGAGACAGTCGCCCGCGGCTATCGGACCCTCACCGGGATGAGCGGCACCGCCCTCGAAGCGGCCGAGCGCCTCGCCGAAGACCTCGACATCAAGACCGGGGTCATCCCCACCCACCGCCCCTGCATCCGCGAGGACGCCGCAGACCGGCTGTTCGCCACCGTCGAGCAACGCGACACCGCCGCAGCCGACGCCGTGCGTGCAGCCCATGATGCGGGACAGCCGGTGCTCATCGGTACCGGCAGCGTGGCCGATTCTGAGCGCTTCGCCCGATTGCTCGCCGAGCTGGGTGTCGAAGCGCGGGTGCTCAACGCGAAGAACGACGCTGCCGAGGCTGAAATCATCGCCCGCGCCGGCGAGCACGGTGCGGTCACCGTGTCCACACAGATGGCCGGCCGAGGCGTCGACATCCAACTCGGTCCAGGAGCTGCCGAGACCGGCGGCCTGCTCGTCATCGGGCTCGGACGATACGACTCCGCGCGCCTCGACCGGCAACTGCGGGGCAGGTCGGGCAGGCAAGGCGACCCCGGCAGGTCCGTGTTCTACACCAGCCTTGAAGACGACGTGGTGACCGAACAGCTCCGCATCAGCGACCAGCCCCGCTCCATCGCCCCTGACGGGCTGATCGGTGATCGGAAGTTCGCGCGTCTCTACGAGCACTCGCAGCGCGTCGCCGAGGGCAAATTGCTGCAGCTGCACCGCACCACCCGCAGCTACCACACCATGACCGACCAGCATCGACAGGCGATCCTGGATACCCGCGAACGCCTCCTCACCGAACCCGACGCGCTCGATGACTACCTCCGGCAGGTTTTCACGGATACTCCCGACCGGGCGGGCGCATGGGCGGCGCAACGTCGCCGCCTCGCCATGGAAGTCGTGCTCTACCAGCTCGACCGCGCCTGGACCGATCACCTGAACCACCTCGCCGCCGTCCGCGAGGGCATCCACCTGCGAGTTCTGGGTAGGCAGAACCCGCTGGACGAGTTCAATCGAATCGCCGGCGGCTCGTTCCGTAGCCTCGGCAGCGACACTCTCGCAGCAGTCCGGCGGGTTCTCGACAACGCACCCGACGACGCCACCACCCTGGGGGATCTCGGCCTGCGCCGCCCGTCATCGACCTGGACGTACATGGTCACCGACAACCCATTCGGCTCCGAAGCAGACCGCGTGGTCGCCTACCTCGGAAACTTCATCAGGGGCGGCAGACCACCGTCGATCACGTACACCTGACCGCCAGCCCCAACCACCGTCCGCTACTCCGCCAGCGAAGCTTGGCGCGCTCACCGACGCGATCGATGACGACCGCTCTCTCTCGACACCGTTGACGCGGTATTACACCGAGGAAGGAACCCCGTGGGCCTGCAAAAGTAACACGGTCCTGATCGGTGCTTTCTGTTCACAACCTTACCGACAGCCTGAGCTAAGACTTGTTGTCTCGCCCGGCGGCATGGCGGGCGACCTTAGCGCGGTTGCCGCATCGTTGCATGGAACACCAGAGGCGCTGCTGCGAGCGTGACCGATCGATAAAACGTATTCCGCACCTCTGGTGCGAACACACCTTGATCCGTGACTGTTCTCCTTGGGCAATAATCGAGATTGCATCTGCCGCGAGCACTCCAAACACGTTCTCTATCGATGCCATTTTGGTTATGACCAACTCAGGGTCTGATTCGTCAATCTCCTGACGCGGAGCCGCAGCAGCCCATCGGTTGACCAGCAAAATGTGCCGCGAATGCAGCGCTGTTTGAGGGACAAGCAAGGCATCAATACTCTCACGCAGATCAAGGCAGTCGCTCAGATCCTGGTCCGTGATGGAGGTCTCGACGCCGAACCCAGATTCAGGTGGAACGAGCCGGGCTTGCCCTGCCCACACCCTCAGTGTTTCCGGGGAGGTCAGTGTCTCGCGGGGCGTCGTAGCCCGGTCTCGCAGTGTGTTGACGAAATCGAGCGCCACTGATCCGCCGTAGAACAGCCAAGGCTCGAAACGCTGTGATGCAGTCACAGACCTCATTCTATGAGCTAACCCTTTTATGCGGTTAGTATCGAATTGTGATTGATGTTCTGAGCTTGCCTTCGATTCGCCTGCACTACACGCTGTCAGGGAACACTGACCCGAATGCTCCGACGGTCGTGCTCCTGCATGGCTGGCCGCAAACCTCAGCCTGCTGGGATCAGCTCACCCCGCTCCTGCCAGACGCCTATCGGGTCATCGCCCCCGATCTGCGCAGCTACGGGCTCAGCGACAAGCCCCAGGGCGGGTACTCCAAACGTCGCATGGCTGCCGACATCGTGGAACTTCTCGACGCACTCGACGTCGAACGTTCCCATGTGGTCGGCCACGACCGTGGGGCACGAGTAGCGCACAGGTTCGCGCTCGACCAGGCTGACCGGATCAGGACGCTCGCGGTCTTGGATGTCGTGCCCACGCATGCGATGTTCCAATCCGATACCGCGACGGCGGCCGGATTTTTCCACTGGCTCTTCCATATGCAGCACGACCTCCCCGAGGCAATGACATCTGGTCGGGAAGAAGAGTATCTTCGCTATTTATTCCATCGATGGACACTGCGGCGCGACCGTCTCGAACCGATGATCGGTCACTACATCGAGTCCTTCAAGCAACCGGGCGCAATGCGGCTCATCGCATCCGAGGGTGTAGCTGGTTTCTGAAGCCTCCTGATTCGAGGAGGCTGCGGGCGATGTAGTTGGTGAGGTTGCGGAAGCCGAGGGCCGAACCGCGTAGGTGCTCGAGTCGGCCGTTGATCGCCTCGGTGGGCCCGTTGCTGGTGCCGGGGCGATCGAAGAACGCCAGGATGTCGTCGGCGCGTTTGGTCAGCGTCCGGCCGAGCTTTCCCAGCTCGACGAGGGTGTCTGGGACCGTTGCTCTGAGGGCTGCGATGACCTGCTCCATCATCGTTCTGGCTCTGGTCCGGTCGGGTTCTCGATAGGCGGCGATCATGGCCTGGTAGATCTCCCAGGTCGCCTCGACCGCAGCGTGCGGGTGGTGGGTGAACAGGGCGCTGAGGCGTTCGCATTGCCGCTCGGTCAGCAGCTTGGTCCCGGTGTGGAGGGTGCGGCGGGACTTGTAGAGAGGGTCGTCTTTGCGGCCGCGACGCTTGTGGAGCTTCTGCTGGATCCGGCGTCGGCAGTCGTCCAGAGCGTCTCCGGCCAGGCGGACGACGTGGAAGGGATCCATGACTGCGACCGCTCCGGGGAGGACCTCGCTGGTGGCCGTCTTGAACCCTGTGAACCCATCCATCGCGACGACCTCGATGCAGTTCTTCCACGCCTCGGGGCGGGCCTCCAGCCAGGCCTTGAACGCCGCCTTGGAACGGCCCTCGACCATGTCCAGCAACTTCGCCGGCCCGGTCTTGTCCCTGGTGGGGGTGAGGTCGATGATCACGGTGACGTACTTGTCGCCGCGGCGGGTGTGGCGCCAGACGTGTTCGTCGACGCCGATCACGCGGACTCCGTCGAAGCGGGCCGGGTCATCGATCAGCAGCCGCTTCCCCTCGGCGAGAACGGCGTCGTTAGCGGTATGCCAGGCCACGCCCAGCCCGGCGGCGACCCGCGCGATCGAGAGGTGGTCGATGACCAGGGCTTCCAGCGCCCACCGGATCCCGCCTCGGGAGAGCTTCGCCCGCTCTGCGGCCGCCGCGGTGGTGTCTTCGCGCCAGTGGCATCCGCAATGGTCACACCGGTAGCGGCGAATCCGCACCAGCAACGTCGTGGGCCTGTGACCGAACGGCTCATGCGCCAGAGACCTGGTGATGGAGCCCCGCGAGGTCGACCGCGCTCCGCAGGCCCTGCACCACGGATCCTCCTCGGCGAGCCGGCACTCCAGCACCGCCCGCGCGGCAGTGAGCCTCTGGCCGACCACGACCAGGCCAAGCTCCTCGAGGCGGGCGAAGGTCGTCAGGTCGGGGTCATCGAAGGTAGCGTTGAGCATGTCGAGGTCTTCCAGATGGTGAGTGTCAGAACTTCCATCTTCGGGAGACCTCGACGTCTATCCCGGCACCGACGCGCCCACCCCGCGTTCCGCATCCACCCCCTCAGCTGCGAAGAGCCGTCAAAGGTAGCGTTGGGCATGTCGAGGTCTTCCAGATGGCGAGCGTCAGAACTTCCATCATCGGGAGACCTCGACGTCTATCCCCGCACCGACGCGCCCACCCCACACCCCGCGACTACCCCCTCAACTGCGAAGAGCCCGCAATGCATGCGGGATTCGAGGACTACCGAGCGACCTGGGAAGACCTCGATCACGATGAACACGACCATCAGGTGGGGTACCGGGTCACCGTTCCCACGTTGGCCCTTTGGGGAGATCACGGGCTCGCGGCCCAAGCTCCAGTGCTGAGTAAGTGGAGAGACTACGTCGAAGAAACCCGAGATAGCACGTCTCTCCTTGAAGGTGGCATCATCGAGAACTGCGGGCATTTCGTACCGGAAGAACGCCCTGAATCTCTCGCTATGCGACTGCGAGACTTCTGGGATCGTCACGAAACGATCAACTGACAGAACCCGCATTGTGTCGCACTGCATCTACCAGGAACCCCGTGCGGTTCCAAAAGTAGTTGTCCTCTTTCCGTCGTTCGGTATCATTCAAACGTATTGAGATAGTTCAAGAGCTTTGCGCGAGCCGGAAGGCAGTCTCGGCAACTTCGCGCACATCAAGACTGAGTGCAAGGTCTCCGTGTTCGAGGTCTTCGATTGAAAACCAGCGTGCTTCCAGCGCGTCATCAGCTGCCACGGGTACCCCGGTTCGCCAGTCGCACCGCACCGCGACGAGGACGAAGTGCTGGAGGAGGGTGCCGGAGTCGTCGTGATGGAAGGCATCGACAGCGGTGAACACCTCGCGTGCCTCACCGTGCACGCCGGTTTCCTCATGCAACTCGCGTAGGGCGGCTTGCTGAATTGTTTCGCCGGTTTCGATTTTCCCCCCAGGGAAGCCCCACCGCCCGACATCTGGCGGGTTCGCGCGACGCACCAGCAGCACGTCGCCGCCACGGATGACTGCTGCGATCGTCGCGACGATCGGACGGGACGGAGAGGTGGAAGCACTCACTTGGACATTCCTTCGCTAGTTCGAACTAGAGCAGGTTCGACGGGTGTGATCTCAGCCGCAGATCCCGTGCAGCACCCCGTGTCACGTCACACCAGTCTACCGAGGATTTGTGCTGCTCATCGGTCGCTGGCTCTTTGCGAGGGAACGTTTATCCGAGGTCTTGCGTTCACTCCCGCCGCTTTTTTCGTGTACTGACGGAGGTGCGGGTTCCGTGCAGCAGGAGTGGAGGGCGCCGATGCCGCCGGCCGATCTCACCCGGAGCCCCTCAGAGGCTGGTAGTCCTCAGCGTCTCCGTGCTCCTGCCGACCGCATGGTTTTGTACCAGGATGGGGCCGTGGTCGGCTGCCCGTGTTGGTATTTGATCTTTCTATATGGTCCCTGACACCGTGGGCTGCACCGATCTGGTTCAGTGTCGGCGAATCACCGTCGACAGCCCCCGCCAGGATCTGCCGTGCTCCTGACCATCGGCGGCCCTAGCGTTCCACGGGAGTGCTCCCAGTTGTGGCCGAATGCGTTAGGGTAGTGGGCAGTGACACGGGGTGCCGCACCCAGCGGCTGAGATCACACCCGTCGAACCTGCTCTAGTTCGTACTGGCGAAGGGAATGTCCGGATGACTTCAGCGCGTTCGAGATACCGATCCAGGTGTCCGCTTTCGGCGTGCCGTCATGGTGATCGACTTTCTTTCGCAGTGGAAGAAAGCGAGAGTTCATGTCTGTCTCATCATCCGCGGTTCTGCTCGGTGAGCTGAGGGCGCAGACCCCGTTGGTGCAGTGCATCACTAACTCGGTGGTCACGAACTTCACCGCGAACACCTTGCTGGCCATCGGCGCGGCACCGGCGATGGTCGACATCGTCGGCGAGGCCGGACCGTTCGCCCGTGTCGCCGGGGGCCTGTTGGTGAATCTGGGAACGCCGATCCCGGAGCAGCGTGCGGCGTCCGAGGAAGCGGTCGCCGTGGCGAACGATGCGGGCACGCCGTGGGTGCTCGATCCGGTCGCGATCGGGTCGCTGCCCATCCGGACAGCTCTCGCCGAGAAGCTCGCCGCCCAGCACCCGTTCGCGATCCGGGGCAACGCCTCCGAGATCCTCGCGCTCGCGGGGGCCGGAACGGGTGGCAAGGGCGTCGAAAGTGCGGATGAGACCGAGGCGGCCGCACCGATCGCGATGCGGTTGGCGAGAGACCTGCGCACAGTCGTGGCGGTGTCTGGGCCGGTGGATCTGGTCACCGACGGTGAGCGCATCCTCCGGGTTTCAAACGGCGATCTGCTGCTGACGAAGATCACCGGCGGTGGGTGCGCGCTGGGTGCGCTGATCGCGGCATTCGCTGCCATCCGTGGTGAGTTCTCACCGGTCGAGGCGGTGGCTGCTGCGCATGTCGTGTACGGGATCGCCGCTGAGCGGGCCGCTGCAGAGACGGCGGGGCCCGGGTCGTTCGCTGCCCGTCTGCTCGACGCGCTGTACGCGATCAGCGCAGCGGAGGTGAGCGCGTCGGAGCAGGTGCGCGCCGAGACGGCGCCGGGCGGTGGGGCGTGAACCTCGGCATCTACCTGGTGACCGATCGTGCGCTCTGCGGTGAACGGGGCGTGGCGGAGACCGTGCGGGCAGCCGTCGATGGCGGGGTGCGCACCGTACAGCTGCGCGACAAGCATGCCGGCTTCGATGCACATCTGCGTGAGCTCGAACGTCTGGCGGAAGCGATCCAGGGCCGCGCGCTGCTGCTGGTCAACGACCGGCTCGATGTCGCGATAGCAGCGAGAGAACGCGGCATCCCGGTCGACGGGGTGCATCTTGGGCAGGGTGACCCCGCCGTGCGATCGGCGCGCGACGAGTTCGGCCCCGATGCCGTGATCGGCCTGACAGCGAACAGTGACGAGCACCTCGCAGCGGTGACGCATTTACCCGAAGGCACTGTGGACTACCTCGGCATCGGCGTGATCCGCCCCACGGCCACCAAGCCGGACCATCCTCCGGCGCTGGGGTTCGACGGCTTTCGACGCCTGGCGGCCGCGGCGTCGGTGCCCTCGGTCGCGATCGGCGGCATCGGTATAGACGATATCGCCCGGCTGCGCGACGACGGCGCCGCAGGGGCTGCCATCGTCTCCGCGATCTGCGCCGCCGAAGACCCCAAGGCGACCGCGCGCCGATTCGTGCGGGCCTGGGGCTGAGCACGAACCGCCCCTGATTCCCAAACCTCATTCCCCGAACAGAACATGGAGAACCGTGACCATCTCACCCAGATTCCGACGCGCATTGACCGCAGCCAGCGCAATCGCGCTCACCACCGTCGTCCTCACCGGCTGCGCCGGCACCGACAACGATGCCCCGGCCGATGATCAGCGCACGACCGTGCGTTTCGCGCTCGACTGGACCCCGAACGTGAACCATACTGGCCTGTACGTGGCCCTGCACGAGGGGTACTTCGAAGACGCCGGCATCGATGTCGAGATCCTGCCGTTCAACAACAGCAACCCCGAGGTGCTCGTCGACGCTGGTCAGGCGGAGTTCGGTATCAGCTTCCAGGACACCGCCTCCATGTCGATCGCCTCCGGCGCCGACCTCACATCGGTGCTCGCCGTGCAGCAGACGTGGGCGACCGAGGTCGCTGTGCTCGGCGACCGCGACGACATCACTAGCCCCGCAGACCTCGACGGTCTCGTCTTCGGCGGCTTCGACAACCCCGCCGAAACGATCACCATGCAGGGTGTCGTGCAGGCCGCAGGCGGTCAAGGCGACTTCGAGACTGTCGTGCTCGGCACGAGCGCATACGAGGCGCTCTATTCGGGGGACGTGGACTTCACCGTTCCGTTCGTCGCGGTGGAGGGCGTCGAGGCTGAGCAGCGCGGGATCGAGCTGAAGAACTTCGCCTACACCGACTACGGGTTCCCCGACGCCTATCAGGTGATCGTCGTCGGCAACGGTACTTGGCTCGAGGAGAACCCCGATGTGGCGCGCGACTTCGTGCAGGCGCTGGCCCGAGGATATGAGGACTCGATCGCCGATCCGGAGGCGACGGCGGAGATCCTGCAGGAGGAGAACTCCGGTCTGCTCACCGAGCTGGACCTGCTGGTCGCAGGGCAGCAGATGCTCTCCGAAGGCTACATGCTCGATGAGAACGGCGACTTCGGCCTGCAGACCGAGGAGCACTGGAGCGAGCTGGGCGAGTTCCTCTTCGATACAGGGCTGCTCACCGACCGCGACGGGAAGCCGCTCGACGAGCAGCCGGACTGGTCGGAGTTCTTCACGAACGAGTACCTGCAGGACTGATCGTGCGGGCGCGCTCCTGGGCGAACCTGTGGGTGCCGCTCGTCTTCCTCACCGTGCTCGTCGCAGTGTGGGAGGCGGCCGTGCACCTGACCGGGGCGCGCCCGCAGGTGCTCCCCGCCCCGTCCCGTGTCGCGGAGTCGGGATGGGAGCACCGCGCCGCGATCGTCGATCACGCCGCGGCCACGCTCAGCGTGACAGCGGTCGGCTTCGGCGTCTCCCTGGTGTGCGCATGGATAATCGCGATCGCCATCGACTTCTCACCGCTCATGCGCCGAGGCCTCATCCCTCTGCTGGTCGCCTCGCAGACCATCCCTGTCATCGCGATCGCGCCGCTCATGATCATCTGGTTCGGATTCGGGCTGCTACCGAAGATCCTCGTGGTCGCCCTCGTCACCTTCTTCCCGATCACGATCGGCCTCGTCGAAGGCTTCGCACACACAGACCGGGAAGCCTCCGCACTGCTGCGCAGCATGGGGGCGGGGAGGATCCGCGAGTTCTTGCTCGTCAGGCTCCCCTCGGCACTCCCATTGTTCTTCACCTCGCTCAGAATCGGGATCACCTACGCGGTGATCGGGGCGATCTTCGCCGAATACGTCGGCGCGAAAGAAGGGCTTGGAATCTACATGAGCGTGCAGAAGAACGCGTTCCGCACCGACCTCGTGCTCGCCGCAGTCGCCGTCACGGCACTCGTCAGCATCACCCTCTACCTCTCCACCTACCTCATCGAACGGCTCGTCATCCCCTGGCACCTGAAGGAAAGGAGGGCGGCGAATGAGCGCTGAAACCGCGCCCCGCCTCGAACTCGACGAGATCACCCGCGAGTTCCAACTGCGACGCGGTCAGACCCGTCGTGTGCTCGACGCCGTCTCGCTCCACGTGTCACCAGGCGAGCTCGTCTCGATCATCGGGCCGTCCGGGTGCGGCAAGAGCACCCTGTTCAACATCATCGCCGGCCTCGACCAGGCCACTTCGGGTAGCATCCGAGTCGACGGACGAGAAGCGGCTGGATCCTGCAACCACGCCGCCTACATGCCCCAGAAGGATCTCCTCTTTCCCTGGCGCAGCATCGCCGAGAACGCCGCACTCGGCCTCGAAGTGCAAGGGATCAAGCGCCGTGCTGCTCAGCAACAGGTACGCGAGTGGTTCCCTCGCTTCGGCCTCTCGGGGTTCGAGGATGCTCTGCCGTTCGAACTGTCCGGCGGGATGCGGCAGCGCGCGGCGCTGCTGCGCACCGTGGTGCAGCAACAGCAGACCCTGCTGCTCGACGAACCCTTCGGTGCGCTCGATGCGCTCACCAAGCAGGAGCTGCAGGCCTGGCTGCAGCAGGTCTGGATCGAGCACGACTGGACCGCCCTGCTCATCACACACGACGTTCGCGAGGCGATCCTGCTCTCCGACCGCGTCGTCGTACTCACCCCACGCCCAGCCTCCGTGCGCATGGTGATCGATGTCGCACTTCCCAGGCCGCGTGGCATCGAGACCATCGCTCACCCCGAGTTCGCGCGGCTCGAACGCACACTGCTCGAAGCCCTGAGCAGCTGATCAGGCGGCGGAGTCGAGTGCCTGCTGCCAGAAATCGGCCTCCAGCCGGGTGGCGGCGCGGAACACCTGCACAAGCGCCTCGAACCGCTGTTCGGTGACCTCGCCGCCGGTCAACGCGTCAAGGCGTTGGATCGCAGCCGTTGCGGCTCCCTGGAACTCGGGACCGGCGTACTCGGCGATCCACTCCGCGTACGGGTGACCCTCGCGGGCCCGGCGCGCCGGATCGAGAGCGACGCCGATCTCGCCGTAACCGATCGTGCAAGGGGAGAGTGCGACGTGCAGGTCCAGCAGGTCGCCCGACATGCCGGTGTCCAGCACGTAGCGGGTGTAGGCGACCGTCGCCTGCTTCTCAGGCGCCGCATCGAGCTCGTCTTCCGGGATGCCCCACCTCGCGGTGAGGCGACAGTGCAGCTCGGTCTCGTGCAGGATCGCGCGCAGCGCTCCGCTCGCGTCTGTGATGTCGGCGAGGCTGCGACTCTTGTACGCGGCCAACGCGTTCGCGCGGGCGAACTGCACGAGAAACAGGTAATCCTGCACCAGGTAGTCCTGGAACACGGGCAGCGGCAGGGTGCCCTCGCTGAGCTTCTGTACGAACTCGTGCTCGGTGTAGGTCCGCCACTCGGGGCCGATCGCGGTCTTCAGGTCTGCGAAGAGGGTCATCGGGCTACTCCTTCCAACGGGTGGGTATAGCTGGCGTCGAAGAACTCCAGCTCGATCGCGACGGCCCGCGCGAAGAAGTCCTCGGCAAGCGCCTGCTGCGCGGGGCCGACCCGGTCGAGCTCGGCGCGGAGGAAGGCGACGAGGTCGTGGAACCCGGGGTAGTCGTGGAGCGTGATCCAGTCGGCATGCACGAAGCTCTCCGGCAGCGCTTCAGGCGCGTTCGTGGCCCAGTCGAGGTACAGCCATTCAGTGACGAGCAGCACCGCAAGAATCACCGCGTACTCGCGGGTCTCGGCCGCCTCGCGGAACAGCGCCGTGAACGCGGTGGTCGCCTCCGTGTCGGGGATCAGCTCACGCTGCTCTTCGGTCACGCCGAGCGCGTCGAAGGCGCGCAGGAAGTAGGTGCTCTCGTCGCCCGCGACTTCGCCGATGAAGCGGGCCAGCCTCAGCCGCGGCTCGAGCGCGTCGGCGCTCGCGACCGCAGAGCCGAGCAGTACCAGGAAGCCGTCGAGGAAGCGATAGTCCTGCACGAGGTAGCCAGCCATCACGGCGTCGTCGATGCTGCCGTCGAACAGTTCGCGCACGAAGCGGTGCGAGACCGCCCGCTCCCAGGTGTCTCGGTTCTGATCGCGCAGCGCGTCGGTGAATCTCTCGGTCATCGTTCTCCTCCTCGGTCAAGTGCGTCGCCCCAGAGGGCGTGGAAGTGGTGGACGGGGCCGTGACCGGAGCCGACCTCCAGGTCTCCGGCGCGGAGAAGCGCCTCGGTGAGGTACTCCTTTGCGTGTTGCACCGCCACGGGCACGGCCTGGCCCGGGAGGAGGGCGGCGAGCGCGGCCGACAGGGTGCAGCCGGTGCCGTGATTGTTCACGGTGTCGATGCGCGGTGCGGTCAGCTCGATGGTCTCGGCACCGGTGAGGATGTCGATGCTCTCGCCGCTGCCGAGGTGACCGCCCTTCAGCAGCACCCAGCCGGCTCCGAGGCCACGCAGCTCATCCAGCGCCGCCCGCATCCCTGCGAGGTCGCCGATCTCGGTGTCGCGTCCGAGCAGGACCGAGGCCTCGGGGAGGTTCGGGGTGATCACGGTGGATCGCGGCACCAGTCGCTCGCGGATCGTGTCGACGGCGTCCTGCTCGAGGAGATGATCTCCGCTCTTGGCGACCATCACTGGGTCGAGCACCACCGGGCACTTCGTGTAGCGGTCCAGACTCTCGGCGATCGCCTCGGCGATAGCGGCGTTGGCGACCATCCCGATCTTCACTGCGTCTACGCGCACGTCCTCGAACACCGCGGCGATCTGTTCCGCAACGAATCCCGGCTCCAGAGCGACGAAGCCCTGCACACCCTGTGTATTCTGAGCAACGACGGCCGTGATCACGCTCATCCCGTAAGCGCCCTGCGCGGAGAAAGCCTTCAGATCGGCTTGGATCCCCGCGCCCCCGGTGGGGTCAGTGCCCGCGATGGTCAATACGTTCGGAATCAAAGTCCCGTCTCCATCTCTCGCTCGTGTCGAGCCTGGAAACGGGAGTGCGCGCCAGCACCCGCAAGTGTGCCTGCATAACGTCGTTCATCGACATCCCTCCGCGAGTCCGAACTCGATCAGGTTCCCGGGTGTGATCTCAGCCCGCGTCGGGCACCCCGTGTCTACACATCCACCATAGCCAAAAATCATCGTCGAGGGGCGAACGCGGCGCGGAACTACTCCGCTCAGACGTGCGAACGCCGTGACCGACGGCTGTCAATACCGTTACGTTGACGAGGTGCTACGCAGAGTAACGCACGCCGTGGGGGCGCAAAAGTAGTCGCGTCTTGATCGGCTAGTTTCTGCGGCTTAAGCCTACTCGTGCGACGTGGCCGTGAGGTGTGCGACGAGGGTGTCAACTGGGCGTGGCGGGGTCTTGTCGCTGGTCAGGAGCAGGATGTCGCGGTGCATCTCGGTGCTCAGCCGGCGGTAGACGATCCCGGCATCGTCGGGTTGGCGTGCGGAGGCAGGTACGCAGGCGATGGCAAGGCCCGCGTTCACGAGTGCGAGCTGGGTGGAGTGATCGGCGACGTAGTGCCGGATATCGAGTTCGATCCCGGTCGCGCGTGCCAGCTGGGTGAGGGCCAGGTGCCCGTCAGAATCGCGCGCGCAGGTGGCCCAGACCTCATCGGCCAGGTCCGTGAGGTCGAGCACTGCGTTCTCCCGCAGCGGGTGGGTTCCGGGCAGCGCGATCCACACGGGTTCGCTGGCCACCAGGCGGGAGGCGACGCCGAAGGGCAGCCGGAGCGGTGACGGGCTCCAGGATTCGGCGAACACCAGGTCGAGGCGACCATCGATGAGGCGATCCAGGTGCCCGGTCGTTTCGCCGTCTTCGATGCGCAGCTCCACGCGCGGGTGGCAACGCTGAAACGCGGGGAGGCGTGCGGTGAGAGCGGTGCGGATGATCGAGGCGAGCGCGCCGATGCAGATGCGACCGACCAGTTCGTCGCCGTGGTGCAGATCCTTCTCCGCCTGCGTCATGAGTTCGGCGACGCGGCCGGCGTAGTCGGCCAGCACGCGCCCCTCGCTCGTCAGGCGCACCCCGCGACCATCGGGGATGACCACGCGGATGCCGGCTTCGGCCTCGATCCGCCGCAGCTGCTGCGACACGGCTGGGCCAGTCATGTGCAGCAGCGCGGCTGCCCGCGTCACCGATCCGGCCCGCGCGACCGCATCCAGTACCCGCAGTCGGTTCCATTCCACACTCATACGTCATGCTTACCACTACTTGGTAGATATCAGAAGTAGTGCTTACCGGTGTGCGATGTATAACGTCGGGGTGTGATCAACACCCACCAGGCTGGAAGCCCAATCTCCGCGGTCGGGTCGGCGGGCGTGCTCGCCGGAGCGCTGTGCCTGTCGGTCTCGGCGATCCTGGTCAAGCTCGCCGGTGTGGACGCCGCGACGACCGCCATGCTGCGCTGCGCGATCGCCGTGCTCGTTCTCGTTCCCCTGGCGCGTGCCGAACGTAACCGGCGTGGCGGTCTGTCGTGGCGGGGCATCGGTTGGGCGACCGCGGCCGGGATCGCGCTCGGGGTCGACTACGCCGCCTGGACCGCCGCGATCTATCAGGTCGGTGCCGGGATCAGCACCGTCCTGATCAACGTCCAGGTGATCGTGCTCCCGCTGCTGGCGCTGGCCGTCGACCGAGAACCGATCACGACGCAGTTCCTCGTGGCCCTGCCACTGATGCTGCTGGGGATCAGTCTCGTCGGCGGCCTGTGGGACACCGCCACACTGGGCGGAAACGCTGTCACAGGAACAGTCCTGGGCCTGCTCGCCGGAGTCGGGTACGGAACCTACCTGTTCCTCACCCGCCGAGCCACCCGGCAGGAACCGGGCCGCCTGATCCAGCCGCTGGCCTGGGCGACCGCCTCCGCCGCGATGACCACGACGCTCATCGCCCCGTTCTCCGGCGGGCTGCACCTGACCAGCATCAGCGCCTCATCCTGGACGCTGCTGGTCGCTCTCGCCCTCCTCGGGCAGGTCATCGCCTGGCTGCTGATCCACCACGGCAGCATCCGCCTCGCCCCCACCACCACCGCAACACTCCTGCTGACCCAACCGGTGCTCGCGCTCGGCCTCGCCGCTGTGACCCTCGCTGAGTACCCCACAGCGCTCCAACTCACGGGGGCTGGAATCGTCGTCGCCGCCGTCGCGATAGCAAACGGCCTCCACCGCAGACTCCGACACCGCCGAAAGCAGACACCAGACCCCACGACACCCAGCACCCCATCCAGCTGATCCTCACCCCACCAGCATGAGAGAAGAACGCCGCTCGGACATTGTCACCGTTCTGCATGGTGACTGCGCGGTTCACCTGATCTGCATGACGGTCTCGATGCGGGTGATGAGTGCGGGTGACGGGTACAAGTACCTGCTTCGCACGATCGCTGCCGCCGACGGCGATCGCTCCCTCTCGACCCCGCTGACCAGGTACTACACGGAGGAGGGAACACCACCGGGCACTTGGATGGGGTCGGCTCTGCACGGCCTCGGCGACGGGCAGATCGTTCACGGCGATGAGGTCTCAGAGTCGCAGTTGCAGTTGCTGATCGGCATGGGCCGCGACCCCGTCAGCGGCGACCCGCTCGGGCGGGCCTTCCCACGGTACGTCTCGGTCGCGGAACGGATCGAGCAGCGCGTCGCGGACCTCGACCCTGGCCTGGGGATGGGTGAGCGTGCCGAGCAGATCAGCCAGATCGAGGCCGAGGAGATCGAGCGGGGCAACCGCCGTTCGGTTGCGGGCTTCGACTACACGTTTTCGGTGCCGAAGTCCGTTTCGGTGCTGTGGGGCGTGGCCGACGCCGGCACGCAGGCCCTGATCGCTCAGGCGCATCACGACGCGGTCGCCGAGGTCGTGGACTTCATGGAGCGCGAGGTCGCCGCGACCCGCACCGGCTACACCGCCGCCGATGGCGCGGTCGCCCAGGTCGACGTGACCGGCCTGATCGCCACGGCCTTCGATCACTACGACAGCCGCTCCGGGGACCCGCAGCTGCACACCCACGTCGTGATCTCCAACAAGGTCCAGACCGCGTTGGACGGACGCTGGCGGTCGCTGGACGGGCGGCCCATGCATGCGGCGGTGGTCGCGCTCTCGGAGCATTACAACGCGGTTCT
The DNA here is from genome assembly GCF_049804075.1 of Brevibacterium sp. FAM 24630. Classification (NCBI taxonomy): domain Bacteria; kingdom Bacillati; phylum Actinomycetota; class Actinomycetes; order Micrococcales; family Brevibacteriaceae; genus Brevibacterium; species Brevibacterium sp. FAM 24630. The sequence continues at coordinate 29,575 of NZ_JBNBZD010000010.1, read as the reverse complement.
GGCCGACCGCCTCACCGGCACGCTCGGCGTGGAGTGGGAGGCGCGGGATCGGGGCCGGGACCGTAACCCGGCGTGGGAGATCACCGGGGTCAGCGAGGAGCTGATCGAGGAGTTCTCCTCCCGCGCCCGCGATATCGATGCCGAGGCCGACCGGCTCATCGCCGCCTACACCGCCGAGCACGGTCGCCGGCCCTCGGCGCGGACGATCGTGCGCCTGCGCGCCCAGGCCACCCTCGCCACCCGCCCCGAGAAGCAGGTCCACTCCCTGGCCGACCTGACGAGCGGCTGGCGCGAGCGGGCCGGCCGTCTACTGGGTGAGGACGCGACCGGCTGGGCCGGTGGTCTCCTCGCCACGGCGCAGCAGGTGCGGCCGTTGCGGACTGATGATGTGCCGTTAGAGGTGATCGCCAAGCTCGGCGCCTCGGTGGTCGAGGTTGTGGGCGAGAAGCGCTCGACCTGGCGGCGATGGAACCTCCACGCCGAGGCAAGCCGACAGTCGATAGAATGGCGGTTCGCGACCGCGAGCGACCGGGAGGCCACCGTGGGGATGATCGCCGATGCCGCCGAGCAGGCCTCACTGCGGCTGACGCCGCCCGAGCTCGCTACCAGCCCGGCCGCTTTCCGCCGCCCAGACGGCACCAGCGTGTTCCGGCGCCGCCACTCGACCGTGTTCTCCTCCACGGTGCTGCTGAAGGCCGAAGACCGTCTCCTGGAACGCTCCCGCACCCTGACCGGCCCGATGGTCGAGGTCGAGACGGTCGAGAAGATCACCGCGAAGCCCGACCGGGAAGGGCACCTGCTCGGCGACGACCAAGCGGCAGCGCTCACCCAGATCGCAGTCTCCGGCCGGGTTCTCGACGTGTTGGTCGGCCCGGCCGGTGCCGGGAAGACCACCGCCATGGCAGCGCTGCGCCAGGCATGGGAGAAGCAGCACGGGAAGGGCTCGGTGGTCGGGCTTGCGCCGTCGGCGGTGGCCGCGCAAGTTCTCGGTGAGGATCTCGGGATCGCGACCGAGAACACGGCGAAATGGTGGCAGAACCATCTGACCCAGGGCACCACGTTCGAGGAAGGTCAGCTCGTCATCATCGACGAGGCTTCCCTTGCCGGCACCCTGTCGCTGGATCGCATCACCGCCCTGGCGGCCGGCGCGGGTGCGAAGGTGCTGCTGGTCGGCGACTACGGGCAGCTCCAGTCGGTCGATGCGGGCGGGAGTTTCGGGATGCTCGTGGCCGACCGCGACGACGCTCCCGAGCTCGTGGACGTGCACCGCTTCGTCCACGAATGGGAGAAGACCGCCTCCCTCGATCTGCGCCACGGCCGCACCCGCGTGATCGACACCTACGCAGGTCACGGCCGCATCAGCGATGGTGACGCCGAGGACATGATCGACGCCGCCTACACCGCCTGGCGTGCCGACCGCGACGCCGGACGGGCGTCGGTGCTGATCGCCGAGACCCGCGATGACGTGACCGCGCTGAACGCGAGGGCCCGTGCCGACCTGATCCTGGACGGCACGATCCGCCCCACCAGAGAGGTCGCGCTGGCCGAGCGCACGTCCGCAGGGGTCGGGGACACGATCATCACCCGCCGCAACGACCGGCGCCTGCGCACCGGCACAGGCCGGGGGTGGGTGCGCAACGGCGAACGGTGGCAGGTCACTGACGTGCGCGATGATGGGTCGATCACGATCCGCAAGCCCGGCCGAAGGTTCGGGTCGATCGTGCTGCCGGCCGACTACGTGGCCGAGCACGTGGATCTGGGATACGCCGTCACTGCGCATAGGGCGCAGGGCATCACGGTCGATGCCGCACATGTGCTGGTCGAGCCGTCCTCGACCCGTGAGAACGTCTACGTCGCGATGACCCGCGGCCGCGAGTCCAACCACGCCTACGTCGTCCTCGACCGCCCCGACGACCACGCCGCACCGCACCCCTCGGACAACGAGGAAGCCACCGGCCGCTCGGTCCTCTACGGAGTGCTGCAGCACTCGGGAGCCGAGCTCTCCGCGCACGAGACGATCACCGCCGAGCAGGACCAGTGGGGCTCGATCGCTCAGCTCGCCGCCGAGTACGAAACCATCGCCGCAGCCGCCCAACACGACCGCTGGGCCGCCCTCATCCGCGACTCAGGCCTGACCGAAGAGCAGGCCGACGCCACGCTGGGCTCGGTCGCGTTCGGAGCGCTGACTGCCGAGCTGCGCCGCGCCGAGGCCAACCACCACGACGTCGATACACTCTTCCCGCGCCTGGTGGCTGCTCGCGGCTTCGATGACGCCGAGGACATCGCCAAGGTCATGCACTACCGTCTCGCACGCGCCACCGCCCAGCCGGCCGGGTCGGGGCGCACGAGGAAGACCCCGCGGCTGATCGCCGGCCTCATCCCGCACGTGCAGGGCCCGATCGCGGCAGACATGCTCCAGGCCTTGACCGAGCGACGAGAGCTGATCGAGACCCGCGCCGACGCGATCCTCGACACCGCCCGCCAGACCGGCGAACCGTGGACCCAGCCGCTCGGTGACCCGCCGTCCGGTGACCGCGAACAGGCACGCTGGCGACGTGACGCCCGGACCATCGCGGCCTACCGCGACCGCTACCAAATCAGCGACGACACCCCACTCGGCCCGGCACCCCAGAGCGCGGCGCAGAAGATTGACCGCGCCCGCGCAGCGGCAGCCATACGTCGGGTAGCTGCGGATACTCCTCAGACCGGAGACTCTGTCGCCCAACGTTCTGTCAGCGTCAGGAGGCAAGAACGATCCCTGTGACATCTGGTGACACTCACGCCAGAGGACCTCTTGGCTACAGCCGAAGAGGATAGGATGTGACTCAACCGCATGGCTGCGGCACGCGTAGCTATGACAGCAACTTCGACCTCATGGGCACCTCCGTTGAGCGTCTTCAGCTATCCACGGAGGTAACTGTCGGCAATGGCTACGAAGCTCCCAGTTCCTGAGACGATCCTTGAACTCGTCGTAGATCACACCGACAGTCTCTTACCATCTGCAACGTTTTGCGCCGGTTTCGAAGATGGAACATGGCGCTCCGATGACCTCAGCGTCGACCTGATCAATTGGGCAGCCGATTGGATTCTTCCTACGCAAGAACTGGAAGGGTACAACCACGCTACTGGCACAGCACTGCTCGGGAAGGCTCTCAGTCGTGTTTACGCCACCATCGACTTTGAGAGAAGAGGAGAAATTGGTGAACTCCTCCTTCACATGATTCTGCGCAAGTTCTATGGAAGTTCGCGACTTATATCCCGGATCTACTTCAAAGACGCTGCCAACGACACTGTCAAAGGTTTCGACTGTGCCCACATTGTCGATACAGGAGCCTCCGGGGAACTAGAACTCTGGCTTGGCGAATCGAAGCTCTATAAGGACAGCTACGGTGCAGCCAGCGCAATATATGATGAGCTGAAGCTACATCTCAGTCGCGACTACCTGCGGTACGAATTTGCCGCCATAACCGACAAGATTCCTGACGACTATCCTCACCGGGACATGATCACCGCGCTGTTGTCTCGAAAGACCTCGTTGGACAGAACATTCAAGAGTGTCGTAGTTCCTATCTTCATTTCCTATGACAGCGAAGCTGCGGGCAGGCACAAGGAGAGCACTGAGGAGTACCTCGCTGATCTACGAACCGAGGTCATGAACAACTGGAAGAGTCTGCGAGACAGGTACGAGAACTGGACACTTCCTCGTCAGATCAGGGCACACGTGTTTTTCTTCCCAATGGACACCAAGGCCGAACTCACGTCCGCTTTCGATGGGAGGTTGAAAGCATGGCAGGCTCTCACGCAGAACTGACATCTCTGCTACGCGGTGAGGTTGACGACGAGTTTGAGATCCTATCCGATATTACTGCTTTCACTTCAATTAATGGCATCGGATCTGAAAGCACGGATCTTGTAATTCGAGCGCTTGAGAAAATCAGTAGGACGGGACCCGAGGGCGAAATCCTTCGAAGTCTAGCAATGATGCACGGACTGTACCCCTATGCCGTTCAAGGTGCAGACCATGACTCTCTTCGGGATGCGGTCATCATGGAAATGAACCGACCCAACCCAGCCTCTGAGACCGTCTTCCACCGCATTCAGTCTCAAGTATTTCACCGCCTGGTTGAAGGAGAGAATGTAATTCTCTCGGCGCCAACCAGCTTTGGAAAGAGCGTGGTTATAGATGCACTAGTTCAAACTGGCAGGTACAAGAACCTGGTACTCGTGGTTCCTACCATCGCACTTCTGGATGAGACCCGCCGACGCCTCTCCCAATTTCGTGAGTACAAGATTGTCACCCACCCGAACCAGGAGTTGAGTGAACGCAACATCCTGGTCATGACACAGGAGCGGTTGCTCGCGGTTCCTCAACTCCCTGCGGTTGATTTGTTCTTCATTGACGAGTTCTACAAGCTCGCGGAGGAGAGCGAAGGCACTCTAGAACAACGCGCATCAATGTTGAATCAGGCATTCTTGCGACTCGCTAAGACTGGCGCCCAGTTTTACTTTGCGGGTCCAGTCGTGGATGGCCTCGCATCAGTCCTCCCTTCTAACCTTCGTGCTTCTTTCATCAGAACTGATTTCTCCACCGTTGCTGCTGACACCAGAAAAATCAAGGCTTCAAACGACGAAGAACGCCTCGCGATAGTAGCCGAATTGATTGGTTCGTCCTGTGACCCCACGTTGGTATATTGCCAAAGCCCAGCAAAGACGCGAAAGGCTTTGGAAGCGCTGATCGAACAGCGGTCAAGTGGCGCGACCGTTAGTCGGGGCTTACCGGAAGTAGCCGAGTGGATCGAAGAGAACTACCATCCGGATTGGATTGTCTCAAGAGCGCTGCGACGTGGTGTGGGTGTGCATCATGGACGCCTTCCTCGTTGGCGCGCACAAAAGATGGTACAGGGATTCGAAGACGGTGATCTTGACACGCTTGTCTGCACGAACTCTCTGATCGAAGGAGTCAATACCCGAGCAAAACGCATCATAATTCTTGATCGCAAAGTTGCTAATAGGGCATACAACTACTTCACATTCGCTAACATACGTGGCCGTGTTGGCAGAATGTTTAAGCATTTCGTGGGTGAGATCGTACTCTTTCATGATGCCCCGACGAGAGAGTTTCCCGAAATTGACATTCCTGGTGTCAGCCAAAGCGATATTGCCCCGAGTTCACTACTCGTGCAGATCGACGAAGGAGATTGGAGCGACGAGACCAGGGAGCGGGTGTCACCTGTATTAGAAGAGTCGGGCCTTAGCCTGAAGGTTCTGCGCTCGATAAAGGGGGTAGAACCGGAAGCTGCAACCGAGCTTGCGAAGCATATTCGCATGCTGCCCACGTCACGGCTTCAGCCGCTGCAGTGGTCTACTTCCTACCCAAAATGGGCGGAGCTTCGGGCAGTCTGCGAACTGATGTGGAACTACATTCCTCCTTCGTATCATCGTGGGCACGGCGCATACAGCGCGCAGCAACTCGCTTATCAAGTCAATCAAGCATCTCTCGTTGAAGGCCGAATGAAGGACATTATCGCGGGGTTTGTTGAGAACGAGCATGACCAATCTCCCAGCGTTGACGAGAAGATTGAGGCGGCGTTCGATTTCGTGCGGTACTGGCTAGACCACAATTTTCCCACTGCGTTGAGGGCGCTCGATGTAGTCGTGAGCGAGATTCTTGAGGAGCGCGGATTGGAATCTGGGTCATTCGACGGTTTCTCGGCCCGAGTTGAGAGCATGTTCTCCGCTCCGCATCTCACTACGTTGGAAGAGTACGGCCTGCCTCTTGAGATATCGCGACAGTTGGTACGCGGACTTGGGAACTCCCGAAGTCTCGATGAGATGCTTGAAGCAATTCAGGTGTTGCGTGGCACAGAGAGAATACCGCTTACTAGTTTTGAACGTTCGCTTCTCGGAGAAGTAGTGGCAACGATCTAGTTTCCGCTGCACTCAACCCATCAACCGAGTAAAGGGCACCTCGGTATCGGTGATGATCTCACCGCGTCCGCGCTTGATGAGCTCATGCGGCCCCACACTCGCCGCCGACGTGACCGGGCCGGGGACCGCTCCGACGGCGCGGCTATGCCGGTGGGCTTCTGTTGCCACCAGCAGCGATCCCGACCGGAAGCCTGCCTCTGGGATCACCGTCGCGCCCGAGAGCGCACCCAGCAGACGGGCGCGGGCCATGAACCGCCACCGGGTCGGCGTCGCCCCCGGAGGAGCCTCGCTGGCCAGCATCCCCAGATCGCCGATCCGGGCCAGCAGGTCCGAGTTCCCGCGCGGGTAGGGACGGTCAATGCCGCCGGCCAGTACCGCGATCGTGCCTCCACCGCCGGCGAGTGCCGACCGGTGTGCTGCGGCGTCTCTGCCGTAGCCGCCGCCGGCGACGATGGTGCGCTCCTGTTGGGCCAGGTCTCCGGCGAGATGCCCGGCGACCTGGACGCCGTACTCGCTGGCCGCCCGGGAGCCGGTCATCGTGACCCGATCCGTGAGAGCGCCTGCGAGGAAGGAGGTCGCCCCGCGTGTCCACAGCAGGTACGGGGCGCGGGAGCCGAGGTCGTTGAGCGCGTGCGGCCAGTCCGTATCGGTCGGGATGAGCGTGGACATACCGGCTCGTTCCGCCTCCGCAACTCGTGCGGGGATGTCGCCCTCAATGCGCGGGGCGACGCGGTTGCGCCAGGCGATCGCATCGGCGCGGTTCATCTCCGGCACCGCGGCCTGGTCGTCTTCGAGCAGCTGGAGCGTCTCGACCCCGCCGAGTCGGTGCAGGATGCGGCCGGTGGCCGCGTCGTCAGGCTCGGCGATCATCGACAGCATCATCCGTGCCTGCCGCTCACCCTTCGCCTGCTCTGCCAGCTTCGCCATGATCTGTGTCCCTTCCCAGACGGTCACCGGCAAGGTGCACCGCCAGCGACCGAGCACGGCCCGCGGGGGCTACCGCGCGTCGTACGCGCGGCGTAGAGTGAGAAGCACAGAGGCAGATTCGCCCCTCACCATGTAGGCCCCCTTTTTGGGGCCGTCCTTCGGGACACTCCACACGTACTGCCTCACCACAGTTACGTGCTTGGAGGCATCATGTTCCGACTCATCTGGTTCGCCAGCATCCATATCCGCGTCTTCATGCGCCGCCGGATGCCGACCAACATCGTGCTCGACAAGGTCCGCACCCGTCGCGGCCTCAAGTGGGGCATCCCGGCGATGCTGCTCGCGATCCCCTACCTCTACACCGCGAGCCTACTGACCGTCATCATCCGTGACGGCGAGCCGGGCTGGCTCAACCTCATCGTGCTGGTCGCGATCTGGTCGGCGCTCAAGTTGCTCTGGATCGGCCCCGTCAGCCTGGTTCTGCTCGCCCGCGTGCGCATCCACGAGCACACCGAGCGGCGCACGGAGCGTAACTCTCGGGAGCACGTTATCGCCGAACCGACGGTCTCGGCGTAGGAGTGCACGATGGGCAAGTACGTGAAGAAGACCTCGCAGCGTCGGTACGACGAACGACATTTCTCTATCAGGGCGGTGCATCGCGAACCACCCGATCTGCACAAGCTGTCGGAGATGCTGATCCGTCTCACGTTGCAGGAGATCGGAGAATCACGAGCCAGTCGTCGCGCCGAAGAGGTTCCCGAGACCTACCGAGAACCCACCCCCGCCGAAACAGGAAACGAGCACAGACCGCCGCAGGCCTGATCACCCCGGTCATCGGGATCAGCATTCGCGCCTGTCGCTCACGAAGCGGCAGGCGCGAACCTCTGTCTGCGGGGCGGGAGCCCTGGCCCGTCAGCTGATCGATTCGGACAGCTCCAGCCACCGCTCTTCGAGCTCGGCGACCTCGCCCTCCGCCTCGCGCAGCTCATCGGTATGGCCTTGCAAGCCCTCGTAGTCGCTTTGATCGTGGTCGGCGAGACGCTGGTGGATACGGTCGATGCTTCCCGACAGCTTCTCCAGCCGGCGCTCGATCGCACCGATCTCCTTCTGCACCGCCCGGCGCTCCGCACCCGACAACTCCGAAGACGAAGACGACGACGCCGTCTTCTCCTCGCTGCTCTGAGCGCTCATCGGCGACGGTGTCACGGCCTGCTGCTCCTGTGCGGCTCGCAGCCGCAGATACTCGTCCACCCCGCCGGGCACATGCCGCAGCCCGCCATCGAGGATCGCGTACTGCTGGTCGGTGACCCGCTCCAGCAGGTAGCGGTCGTGGGAGACCACGATCAGCGTGCCCGGCCAGGAGTCCAGCAGGTCCTCCAGCGCGGCGAGCATATCCGCGTCAACATCGTTCGTCGGCTCATCGAGGAGCAGCAGATTCGGCTCGCTGAGCAGCAGCATCAGCAGCTGCAGTCGCCGCTTCTGCCCACCGGAGAGGTCATCGACCCGCGCCGACAGATGCTCGCGGGCGAACCCCAGGCGTTCCAGCAGCTGCGCCGGGGTGAGGTCCTTGCCGTCGATCTGGAACGTCGTCTTGGTGCGGGCCAGCACCTCGCGCACCCGGTCCCCGCCGATGTCGGCGAGCTGGGAGAACTGCTGATCGAGGATGCCGACCTGCACCGTCTTACCCCGCTTGACCCGACCCTCGGTCGGCTCCAGAGTGCCGCAGATCAGCCCGAGCAGCGTGGACTTGCCCGCACCGTTCGCGCCCAGGATGCCGGTGCGCTCACCCGGAGCGATACGCCAGGTCACCTCATCGAGAACCGTCCGACCCCCGAAACTCACGCTCACGTCCTCCAGGTCCACCACCTGCTTGCCCAGCCGAGCGACCGCGACCCGCTGCAGCTCGATGGGATTGCGCACCGGCGGCACGTCAGCGATCAGCTCGTTGGCCGCGTCGATCCGGAACTTCGGCTTCGACGTCCGCGCTGGAGCACCACGGCGCAGCCAGGCCAACTCCTTGCGCATCAGGTTCTGCCGCTTGCTCTCGGCCGCAGCCGCCATTCGATCCCGCTCCACCCGCTGGAGCACGTACGCCGCGTAGCCGCCCTCGAACGGCTCGACCATGCCGTCGTGCACCTCCCAGGTCTCGGTGCAGACCTCATCGAGGAACCAGCGATCGTGCGTAATGACCAGCAGCCCACCGGAGTTCTTGGGCCAGCGCCGCTTCATGTGCTCGGCCAGCCAGGCGATGCCCTCCACATCAAGATGGTTCGTAGGCTCGTCGAGAGCGATGAGCTCATAGTCACCCACCAGCAGGGCCGCGAGAGCCACGCGTCGTCGCTGCCCGCCGCTGAGCCGGCCGATCACAGCATCCCAGGAGATGTCCGCCACGAGCCCGCCGATCACATCGCGGATGCGCGCATCGCTGGCCCACTCATGCTCCGGCGCGTCACCGACGATCGAGTACCCGACTGTAGCCTCCGGGGCCAGATCATCGCTCTGACCCAGGACCCCGAATCGCACGCCGCCCCGTCGGGTGACCCGACCCGCCTGCGGCTCGATCTGCCCCGAGAGCATCCCCAGCAGACTCGACTTGCCGTCACCATTGCGGCCGACGATCCCGATCCGGTCGCCTTCCTCAATCCCAACAGAGAGCGAGTCGAAGACCACCCGCGTCGGGTACTCCAAATGCAGCCCTTCGGCCCCCAGCAGAGGTGTAGCCATTAGCGACCACCCTTCCCGGCTAGCGCAGTACGACACGGCACGCCAGACCGCCTCCCACAGGCCCGACGACGAGCACTAGGGCGTGACGCCGCCCTGCCGCGACGGTAGAATCGAGGTGTCCGGAACGAACAACCCATCGAATTGTTGGGTTCGTCGAGGATGAGCAGGTCCCAATCGCCGATGAGCAGGGCGGCCAGCGCCACCCGGCGACGCTGCCCGCCGGAGAGGCTGGCGATCGTCGAATTCCAGTCGAGGTCGGAGATGAGGCCCGAGATGATGTCCCGGGCCTTCGGGTCCGCCGCCCATTCGTGGTCAGCGGCGTCGCCGACGACGGAGAAGCCGACGGTCGCCTCATCATCGAGATCGTCGCGTTGCCCGAGCATGCCCAGGCGCAGCCCGCCGCGATAGGTCACCCGCCCGGCATCGGGTTCGATGGTGCCGGCGAGCATGCCGAGCAGGCTCGACTTGCCGTCGCCGTTGCGGCCGACGATGCCGATCATGTCTCCGGACTCGACGCCGAGGGTGACGGAGTCGAAGACGACGCGGGTGGGGTATTCGAGGTGCAGGGCTTCGGCCCCGAGAAGATGTGCCATATCGTCCTCCAGCCTAATTCACCGCGGGCCGCCGACCGCCCCACCATGCGGCCCTCGCTGTTCGGGCCGCTCGCCGTACCCGTCTCAAACACGAGGCCGATCCTGCTCGCATTCCGGACCGGCAGCGGCGTTCCGTGACCGATTATTGCGTTTTCATATCGGTGTCCGTGTTCGACGTGCTAGCAAGCCGTTCGAAACGTCTTCGGTGCATTAGACTGGCCGAAACTCACCAAAATATGACAGATCGTCCAGTGGTTTCACATTTTCGGCAGGGGCAGCCAGGGGCCTCGACCGTGTCCGCTGTCTGTGACTAGAAAAGAGAAAACGTGAAGAAGCTCGCTTCAGCGGTGTCGATGATCGCCGCATCCGCCCTTGTGCTCTCGGCCTGCGGTTCCGGCGGTGGCGGAGATTCCGCCGACGACTACCTCGCCTGCATGGTCTCTGACTCGGGCGGCTGGGACGACCAGTCGTTCAACCAGTCCGGCAAGCAGGGCATGGAGAACGCGGTGAAGAACCTCGGCATCGAGGAGAAGGACGCAGAGTCTCAGGGCGACTCGGACTTCAAGCCGAACGTCGACAACATGGTCCAGGCCGGCTGCAACCTCACCTTCGGCGTCGGATTCCTCCTCGAGGACACGATCCAGGAAGCCGCCGAGGCGAACTCCGACCTCAACTTCGCGCTCATCGACTCCACGTTCTCCGACGCCGACGGCAAGCCCGTGACCATCGACAACGCCAAGCCCGTCGTCTTCAACACCGCCGAGGCCGCGTACCTCGCCGGCTATGTCGCTGCCGCCTCTTCCGAGTCCGGCAAGGTCGGCACCTTCGGCGGCATCCAGATCCCGTCGGTGACGATCTTCATGGACGGCTTCGCCGATGGTGTGAAGAAGTTCAACGAAGACAACAAGAAGGACGTCAAGCTCCTCGGCTGGAACAAGGAGAAGCAGGACGGATCGTTCTCCGGTGACTTCGAGAACCAGGGCCAGGGTCAGGAACTGACGAAGCAGCTCATCTCCCAGGGCGCCGACGTCATCATGCCCGTCGCCGGCCCCGTCGGCCTCGGAGCGGCCGCCGCCGCGAAGGATGCCGGCGACGTCAAGCTCGTGTGGGTCGACTCAGACGGCTACGAGTCGACCGAATACGGCGACATCATCCTCACCTCGGTGGTCAAGGAGATCGCGAATGCGGTCGAGGACACCATCAAGGAAGGCACCGAGGATAACTTCACCAATGAGCCCTACATCGGCACCCTCGAGAACGAAGGCGTCGGTCTCGCTCCCTTCCACGACTTCGAGGACGAGGTTCCTGAAGATGTGAAGAAGAAGGTCGAAGATCTCAAGAAGCAGATCATCGACGGCTCCCTGACGGTCGAGTCTGAGAGCACGCCGAAGTAAGCTCATCGGTTAAACTGCAGGGCCGGAGATCTTCGGCCCTGCAGTTTTCAAATTTGTGAGGAGAACCGGGAGCAGTGAAACTCGAGCTTCGCGGGATGACCAAGGTGTTCGGATCGTTCGTAGCCAATGACCACATCGATCTCACCATCGAGCCGGGCGAGATCCACGCCCTGCTGGGTGAGAACGGCGCCGGCAAATCCACCATGATGAACGTCCTCTACGGACTCTACGACGCCGATGGGGGAGACATCCTCATCGACGACGAACCGGTGAAGTTCTCCGGTCCCGGCGACGCCGTGGCCGCCGGCATCGGCATGGTCCACCAGCACTTCATGCTCGTGCCGGTCTTCACGGTCGCCGAATCCGTGGCGCTGGGCTACGAGCCGACGAAGAGTCTGGGACTCCTCGACATCGCCGAGGCGAGGAAGAAGGTCACCGAGATCTCCTCCCGCTTCAATTTCAACATCGACCCCGATGCGCTCATCGAGGATCTGCCCGTCGGCGCCCAGCAGCGGGTCGAGATCATCAAGGCCCTGTCCCGCGACGCGGAGATCCTCATCCTCGACGAGCCCACAGCCGTGCTCACGCCGCAGGAGACCGATGAGCTCATCTCGATCATGCGCCAGCTCAAGGAGCAGGGCACCTCGATCGTGTTCATCACCCACAAGCTGCGCGAAGTCCGTGCGATCGCGGACTCGATCACGGTCATCCGTCGCGGCAAGATCGTCGGCGAGGCCTCCCCGGACTCGACCGAGACCGAGCTGGCCAGCCAGATGGTCGGCCGTGCCGTCTCCCTGACGACCGAGAAGGACGATGCCGACCCCGGTGATGCGACCTTCCAGGTCAGGAACCTGACCGTCGTCGACAAGGCCGAGAACGTCGTCGTCGACGATGTGTCATTCGACGTCCGCCGCGGCGAGATCCTCGCCGTCGCGGGCGTGCAGGGCAACGGCCAGACGGAACTGGCTGAGACGATCATCGGTCTGACCGAACCGCGCCTGGGCACGATCACCCTCGACGGGAAGAGCCTCGGCGGAGCATCCGTCAAGGACCGCCTCGGCGCCGGCATCGGATTCGTGCCCGAGGATCGGTCGACCGACGGCATCATCGCGGAATTCGCGATCCGCGACAACATGATCCTCGACGTCTACGACCGTGAACCCTATGCGAAGGGGCTCAACCTCAGATCGAAGACCATCACCGCGGAGGCGAAGAAGAAGGTCGAGGAATTCGACATCCGCCTCGGCAGCGTCGTCGACCCGATCTCGACCCTCTCGGGAGGCAACCAGCAGAAGGTCGTGCTCTCCCGTGAGCTCGGCCGCGAACTGCGGCTCTTCATCGCCAGCCAACCCACCCGCGGCCTCGATGTCGGTTCGATCGAGTTCGTGCACAAGCGCGTCATCGCCGAACGCGACTCCGGCACCCCCTGCATCATCGTCTCGACCGAGCTCGACGAGGTCTACGGGCTGGCCGACCGCATCGCCGTGATGTACTCCGGGCGCATTGTCGGCGTCGTCGGCGCAGACACCTCCCGCGAGGCCCTGGGCCTGATGATGGCCGGTGTCCCTGCCGACGAAGCGCTGGCCGCGACCACCGGGACGAGCGATGGCTCTGACCATGCGCAGGCCGCCACCGATGAGGCGGGGACCGCTGCCACCGCAGCGGGAACCGCGGACGACGACTCAGCCACCACCTCGGCGGAGGAGACCAAATGACGACTGATATCTCACCGGCGGCCCCCTCTGCGGCACCGCCGCCGGAGAGCGAGGCCGAGGACGGCAAGCAGCAGACTCTCCTCCAGGAGATCCTGTCGGGGTCCTGGCTGGTCTCGCTGCTGGCGATCGTGCTCGCCCTCCTGCTCGGCGGTGTCCTCATCGCCGTGTCCAACGCGGAGGTCGTCGCGGCGGCCGAGAACTTCTTCGCCGCCCCCGGCGAGTTCTTCTCCACTCTCTTCTCGACCATCGGCAACGCGTATTCGGCCCTGTTCCGCGGCGCGGTCTTCGACTGGGACGCCCGGACGGCCGAACGGGCTATCCGTCCGCTGACCGAGTCGATGGTCTCGGGCACCCCGCTCATCCTCACCGGTCTCGGCATCGCTCTGGCCTTCCGCTGCGGGCTGTTCAACATCGGCGGTCAGGGCCAGGTCATCCTCGGCGCGACCATCGCCGGGTTCCTCGGCTACGCGCTTCCGCTGCCTCCGGTCGTGCACATGCTCGTCGCCGTCCTCGGCGGCATCATCGGCGGCGCGATCTGGGCCGGCATCGCCGGTGTGCTCAAGGCACGGACCGGAGCCAACGAAGTGATCGTGACGATCATGCTCAACTCGATCGCCGGTTATGCGCTGGGCTACCTGCTCAAGCAGAACTGGTTCACGCACACGACATCGGCGAACCCGCAGTCACGCGTCATCGACGACTCCTCGCAGATGTTCCTGCTCCTGCCGGCACCGTTCCGCCTCCACTTCGGCTTCATCATCGCGATCCTCGCCACGATCTTCGTGTGGTGGCTGCTCGACCGGTCGACCATCGGTTTCGAATTCAAAGCCGTCGGTGCGAACCCGCATGCGGCCCGCACCGCCGGCATCTCCGTGTCGAAGGTGACGATCATCGTCATGATCGTCGCCGGTGCCCTCGCCGGACTCGGCGGCGCGGCACAGGTGCTCGGCACCGAATACAAACTCACCGGCGGCATCAGCGGTTCGATCGGCTTCGACGCGATCACCGTGGCTCTGCTGGGACGCTCGAAGCCCTTGGGCACGTTCCTCGCTGGTCTGCTCTTCGGTGCGTTCAAGGCCGGCGGTTACCTCATGCAGTCGCAGACGGGAACGCCGATCGACATCGTCCTCGTCGTCCAGTCCGTCATCGTGCTGCTCATCGCGGCCCCGCCCCTGGTGAGGTCGATCTTCCGGCTGCCCACACCGGTGCTCAAGCGGAAGGAGGACTGAGATGACTGCTCAGACCGTGGAAACCACACCTTCATCCCAGGTCAAGGCGCTCGCGCCGATCGCCTGGAAGTTCCCGATCGTCTACTCGATCCTGGCTCTGGTCTCGTTCGTCTTCTTCGGCCTCATCGGCCGTGACGGGGAGACGACCTTCCGCTTCGCCAGCGGCGGAGACTTCTTCGCGATCCCTGACTTCGTCGTGTCCTCGACCGTGGCGGGACTGGCACTGGGCATCCTGCTCGTCATCATGGCCGCCGTGTCGATCTACTTGAGCGTCAAGCGTCTCGACATCGGATCCTGGTTCCCGATGCTCTTCGGCATCCTCTTCGTCGTGTCCTTCCTCGCCTGGGCAGGCGGCGGATCCGGCGGAGTGATCCCGCTGACGACGCTGCTCGCCGGTGCCCTGGCCCTGTCGGTGCCGCTGATCTTCGGCGCCATGTGCGGTCTCGTCGGCGAGCGTTCGGGCATCATCAACATCGCCATCGAAGGACAGCTGCTGGCCGGTGCCTTCCTCGCCGCGGTCGTCGCCTCGGTGGTGAAGAACCCGTACGCGGGTCTGCTCGCGGCCCCGATCGCCGGTGCCCTCGTCGCCGTGATCCTCACTTTCTTCGCGGTGAAGTACTGGGTCAACCAGATCATCATCGGCGTGGTCCTCAACGTGCTCGTCGTCGGTGTCACGAGCTTCCTCTACTCGACCGTCCTCACTCAGGACCCCGAGCTGTGGAACGCCCGCCAGAAGCTGCCGAACCTGCCGATCCCGCTGCTGTCGGATATTCCGGTGCTCGGACGGGTGCTGTTCGATCAGAACATCCTCGTCTACATCATGTACGTCGTCGTCATCGCTCTGCAGATCTTCGTCTTCCGCTCGAAGTGGGGTCTGCGGATGCGGGCCGTCGGCGAGCACCCGAAGGCCGCGGACACCGTGGGCATCAAGGTCAACTTCACCCGCGTGCGCAACACGCTGCTCGCCGGTGCCATCGCCGGACTCGGCGGCGCCTTCTTCACCGTCGGCTCCGGACTGGCCTTCGGCAAAGAGATGTCGGCCGGGCAGGGCTATATCGCTCTGGCGGCGATGATCCTCGGCAAATGGAACCCGAAGGGTGCCCTGTTCGCCGCGCTGCTGTTCGGCTTCTCCAAAAGCCTCGGCAATACGCTGCAGTCGATCGGCACCCCGGTGGCCAACGAACTGCTGCTCATGCTGCCCTACATCGTCACCGTCTTCGCGGTCGCCGGCTTCGTCGGTCGGGTCCGCCCGCCCGCGGCGGAGGGTGTGCCCTACGTGAAGTGAGTCCATCCTCGGCGACGCGATCGCACCACCCCTCGAGAACCCAACAGTCGCACTCTGCAGGAAGAAGTATCCCCATGGCTGTCCCCGAATCCGATGCTCCCGAACAGGCCTGGAGCGAGGAACCCACCCCGGTCTGCCCCGATGACCTCAGCGAAGGCACCTGGGAGCTGCTGCGAGCCGAAGCGAACCGGGCGATGACGAAGGCCTATGTGCCGTACTCGTCCTTCCCCGTGGGCGCGGCCGGACTCGTCGACGACGGGCGCATCGTCGGCGGCTGCAATATCGAGAACGCCTCCTTCGGCGTCACCCTCTGCGCCGAATGCTCGCTCATCTCCGACCTGCTCATGTCCGGCGGGGGCCGCCTCGTCGCCTTCGACTGCGTCGACGGAGACGGCAACACCCTCGTCCCCTGCGGACGCTGCCGGCAGCTGCTGTTCGAACACGGCGGCAATGAACTCATCCTCAACATGCCCAGCGGACGGTCCCCGCTGTCCGTGGTCCTGCCCGAAGCGTTCGGGCCCGACCACTTGAGCGCGGGCCGGACCGACCACAACGCGAAACACTGACACCCTCACCGAGGTGGCCCGCCGATGCGGGAATCACCTGCCGGTGCGATGACAACGAAGGACTGAGACCGTGACTGTAGAGGCATTCGACACCGTCGACGTCATCGCCGCCAAGCGCGATGGCCAGGCTCTGAGCAAGGAGCAGATCGACTGGGTGATCGACGCCTACACCCGCGGCGTCGTCGCCGAGGAGCAGATGGCCGCGCTGGCCATGGCGATCTTCATCAACGATATGGAACCGGTCGAGATCGCGAACTGGACGCAGGCGATGATCGCCTCCGGTGAGCGGATGGACTTCTCGTCCCTGACGCGGCCCACCTCGGACAAGCATTCGACCGGGGGAGTCGGTGACAAGATCACGTTGCCCCTGGCTCCGCTGGTGGCGGTCTTCGACGTCGCCGTCCCGCAGCTGTCCGGACGCGGACTCGGCCACACCGGCGGGACCTTGGACAAGCTCGAGTCCATTCCGGGCTGGCAGGCGGGGCTGAGCAACGCGGCGATCGTCGACCAGCTCGAGGACATCGGCGCGGTCATCTGCGCCGCCGGCACCGGCCTGGCACCGGCGGACAAGAAGCTCTACGCCCTGCGCGACACCACCTCGACGGTCGACTGCATCCCGCTCATCGCCTCGTCGATCATGTCGAAGAAGATCGCCGAGGGCACCTCCGGCCTCGTCCTCGACGTCAAGGTCGGCTCCGGGGCGTTCATGAAGGATCTGACCAAGGCTCGGACACTCGCGCAGACGATGGTCGACCTCGGCAGGGCCGCAGGGGTGAACACCTCGGCGCTGCTCACCGACATGTCGACACCTCTGGGTCTGACCGTCGGCAATGCTCTCGAGGTGCGCGAATCCGTCGAGGTGCTCGCCGGCGGTGGGCCGGCCGACGTCGTCGACCTCACCGTTGCACTGGCCGAGGAGATGCTGCGCCTGGCCGGCAAGACCGATGTCGACGTGCGCGCGGCACTGTCTGACGGGCGGGCGATGGACGTCTGGAAGCGGATGATCCGGGCACAGCACGGCGACCCCGAGGCACCGCTTCCGGTCGCCGAGCACACCGAGGTCGTTCCCGCGACTGAGTCCGGGGTGCTCACGAAGCTCGACGCACTGTCGGTGGGAGTCGCCTCGTGGAGGCTCGGTGCTGGGCGCGCCCGCAAGGAGGATCCGGTTCAGGACGTCGCGGGTATCGAACTCCACGCCAAACCCGGTGACAGTGTCACCGCCGGTCAGCCGCTCATGACCCTGCACACGGCGACTCCGGAACGTTTCTCTCGGGCGATCGAATCGCTGGACGAAGCGGTCGAGATCGGTGGGGACGCCGCCTCGGTGCCGGAATCGATCGTGTTCGAGAAGATCACCTGAGTCGAAGACCACTTCAGCGTCGGTTCTGTGCGGGCCCCGGCCTC
Organism: Brevibacterium sp. FAM 24630; assembly: GCF_049804075.1. Lineage (NCBI taxonomy): Bacteria > Bacillati > Actinomycetota > Actinomycetes > Micrococcales > Brevibacteriaceae > Brevibacterium > Brevibacterium sp. FAM 24630. The sequence goes on along the minus strand of NZ_JBNBZD010000010.1, from coordinate 11,810 downwards.
GCTACTCTGGAACCAGCGCATTCGAAGCCACTGAAGACCCTGCACCAATCATCTTGGAGGAACCCATGACCAGCCGTTCGGACGTTGCCGCGATCATCGACCACACCCTGCTCAAGCCTGAAGCCACCCCCGCCGATGTCGAGGCGCTTGTCGCCGAGGCGAAGGAGCTCGGCGTGCTGGCCATCTGCGTGTCCCCGTCGATGCTGCCGGTCACCGACCCCGGTGAGCTCGTCGTCGCGACCGTCGTCGGGTTCCCGTCTGGGCAGGTCAAGGCCGAGATCAAGGTCGCCGAGGCCGCCCGTGCCGTTGCCGACGGTGCCGCCGAGGTCGACATGGTCATCAACATCGGTCAGGCCATCGCCGGTGACTTCGATGCCGTCGAGGCCGATATCCGCGGAGTCGTCGAGGCCAGCGGAGACTCCCTGGTCAAAGTCATCATCGAATCGGCGGCGCTGACCGATGAGCAGATCGTCGAGGTCTGCCGCCGTGCCGAGGCCGCCGGGGCCGGCTTCGTCAAGACCTCCACCGGCTTCCACCCAGCAGGTGGTGCCAGCGCTCACGCTGTGGCGCTCATGCGCGAAACCGTCGGTGACCGCCTCGGCGTCAAGGCCTCCGGCGGGATCCGCACCGTCGAAGCCGCCGAAGAGATGATCGCCGCCGGCGCCTCCCGCCTCGGCCTCTCCGGCTCCGCCGCAATCCTCAACTCCCTCTAATTGCTACCCGACGGCGGCCCAGCAACCTCGCGCTGTGAGTATTGACAGTGGCTGGTCTGGGACTGGCTGGCAGAGTAGGTGTTGGCCTCTCCATCCTGTGATCGTGACTCCACCTCGCGCTGACCCACACAGTGGTGTCGTGACCTCGATTTGTCCGATCACATGGATGGTGCGGCCGGCACCAGCTCGGCCCACATCGGTAACTTGATCAGAAGGCTGTCCACCCCCAAAAGACCGGGGGCGTGACTCATCACAGTGTTGTTCCGAAGTGATTCCTACCCGGACCGGTACCGGCCGCAAGCGGCCGTACAACCTATCGGTCAAACAGGGAGCTTCGAACCGCTATGTCCATTGTCGCGCACTTGTACAGTTTCTTCATCGGCGTCGATACACACGCCAGAAACCACGTCTACACGATCATCACCAGCACCGGTGCCCTCATCGACACCGGCACCTTCCCAACCACTTCGGCGGGCATTAAACGAGCAATGAACTGGGTTGGCCGGCGCACCGACGGTGACCTCGACACGCTCTGGGTCGTTGAAGGTGCTGCTTCGTACGGGGCGGTGCTGACCGGGCACATCGCCGCGACCGGGTATCCCGTCGTCGAGGCCGCTCGTATGGATGCCAAAGCCCGCCACGGGGTGGGTAAGAGCGACGAGCTCGATTCCCGCCGAATCGCGGCATCCGTATTGCCGTTGGATGCCGACCAGTTGCGGTGGCCGCGCCAGGGCGAAGGGATACGTCAGGCATTACGTGTCCTGTTGGCGGCCCGGGACGCGATGAGCACCGAACGCACCCGTTCGATCAACGCCTTGACCGCGCTGGTGCGCACCAACGACCTGGGGCTCGATGCACGCAAGCCGTTAACGGCCGATCAGTTCGTTGAGATCTCGAAATGGCGGGACAGGAAAGAAGACATCGGCCTGTCCACTGTCCGAGCTGAGGCGATCCGATTGGCCAAACGCGTCCTTGACCTCGATGAGGAGTTGGCAAGCAACCTCGACAAACTCACCGAACTCATCGAGGCCAGCCCGGCGGCTGCCTTGCTGGCCGAGCCCGGGATCGGCCCGTTCAGTGCCGCCGTGTGCTTCACGGCATGGTCCCACTCGGGGCGGGTCCGTAACGAGGCTGCATTCGCAGCCCTGGCCGGGGTGAATCCGATTCCTGCGTCGTCGGGCAACACGCACCGACACCGGTTGAACCGGGGTGGGGACCGGCAATTGAACCGGGCCCTGCACACAGTGATCATGAACCGGATGGTCCATGACGAGCGAACCCGAGAATACGTTGCCCAGCACTACGGTGAGGAGCCGACGAAGAAGTCGAAGAAGGAAATCAGGCGCAAGCTCAAACGGTATCTAGCGCGCCGGATCTTCAGGATCCTCAACGCGCTAGATACCGTTCCTCAATCCGCTTGACAAGACATAGAAGGATCGAGGTTGCTGGGCCGCCGTCACGTAGCAATTGGGTCATAGTCCGAAGTAGGTTTTGAGTTCGGTGCTGATCGAGGTGAGACGTTCCCGCAGTGCGGGTTTGAGCGAGGCACTCGCCGAGGTGGCCGGCAGTCGCACTCCCGCGCTGGCGGCCGCACGCGCATCGGCATCGGTGGCTGCCTGGAGTTCGGTGGGCTCGGCCACGACCTCGAGGTAGCACTTGAGCTTCGGTTCCGTGCCGGAGGGGCGGACGATGACCCTGGAACCCGAATCGGAGAGCAGCAGGATCCCGTCGGTCGGGGGCAGTCCCTGGTATCCGGTCGAGAGATCATGGACCTCGGCGACGGGGGAGCCGGCCAGAGTGGTCGGTGGGTTCTCCCGCAGCTTGGCCATGGCCGTGGCGATGAGGGAGACGTCGTCGAGGCGGAAGCTCAGCGGGGCGGTGGCGAAGAAGCCGTCGCGCCCCCGGATCCGATCGAGCTCGGCCTCGATGCTCGACCCGTCCGCCTTGAGGCGCGAAGCCAGGGCCGCGAAGGTCACTGCCGCGGAGATTCCGTCCTTGTCGCGCACCGCCGCCGGGTCGACGCAGTAGCCCAGCGCTTCCTCATAACCGAAGACGAGACCGGCGACGCGAGAGATCCACTTGAAGCCGGTGAGCGTGTTCACCGCCGCGAAACCGTGACCGGCGGCCGCTGCGGCCAGCGCGCGAGAGGACACGATCGAATTCGCGAACACCGGCGCAGCCGAGTCCGCTCCCTGCCCTGCATGGTGCGTCCCGGCTGCCAGTCGGGTGGCGGCATCCTCGCCGAGGAGGAGCCCCACCTCGTCGCCGGACAGCTGCCGGTACCCGGTCGCCGCAGAGGGATCCGGGATCGCCGCGGAGAACCGGTCGGCATCGGGATCGTTGGCGATGACGAGTTCCGCACCGACCTCCCGAGCAAGTTCGTAGGACTCGTCGAGGGCACCGGCCTCTTCGGGGTTCGGGAAGGCCACGGTCGGGAAGTCAGGATCCGGTGCCTGTTGGGAGGCCACCGGATGGAGGTTCGTGAAGCCGGTGCGCATCAGTGCCGCCTCGGCGACGCCGGCTCCGACACCGTGCAGAGAGGTGAGGACGATCGACAAGTCGGACTCCGCCCGCACACCCAAAGCATCGATGCGGCTCAGGTAGGTCTCGACGATCTCCTCGCCGAGGTGTTCCCAGCCGGATTCGGCACGCGGCACCGAGGCGACGGAATCGACCGCCGCGATCTGCTCGGCGATGAGGGCATCGGCCGGACTGACGATCTGTGCTCCGGCTCCTGCCTCGGCCGCAGCCTGATCGGGTTCGATGGCGAGCAGCGGGCGTCTGCCCAGATAGACCTTATAGCCGTTGTCCGCCGGCGGATTGTGACTGGCGGTGACCATGACACCGGCATCGGCGTCGAGGTGGGACAGAGCGAAGGCGAGCAGCGGAGTCGGCAGCTGTTCGGGAAGCTGGATGGCTGTGCCGCCCGCAGCAGTGATGACAGCGGCGGTATCGGCGGCGAAGTCCGCAGACTTGTACCGGGCATCGCAGCCGATGACGACGCGGAAACCCTCCCCGACGGTGTCTGAGAGGAACGAAGCGAGTCCGGCGGCGGCACGGATGACCACCGCCCGATTCATCCGATTCGGTCCCGCGGCGATCTCGCCGCGCAGTCCGGCCGTGCCGAAGGCGAGGGGGCCGGCGAACCGGTCCTCGAGGTCGGCGGTCGCGGCGACGTCCCCGGCTTCGGCCTCGGCGAGGATGTGCTCCAACGTCGTGGCTGTCTGCGGATCGGGGTCATCGGCGATCCAGGCGCGGACCACCTCGGCGTCGAATCCATTCGTGAAGCGATCGGCTACGCGGGTCATGTTCGGTCCTTTGCGAGTTCGCGGTGAGGGGGTGGGGAAGGCTGCGTCGTCGAAAGCGCAGGCTCAGAGCTTCGCGACGATGTCGGCAAGCAGCTGCGAGATGCGCGGGGCAGCGGCGACGCCGGCTTCGATGACCTCGGCGTGGGACAGCGGGGTCTCCTGGATGCCCGCGGCGAGGTTCGTCACCAGTGAGATGCCTATGAGTTCGAGACCGGCCTGCCGGGCGGCGATGGCCTCAAGCGTCGTCGACATGCCCACGAGGTCGGCGCCGAGGACCCCGGCCATGCGCACCTCGGCGGGAGTCTCATAGTGAGGTCCGCGGAACTGCGCGTACACGCCCTCATCGAGGGTCGGGTCGATCTCTTTGGCGATGCCGCGCATGCGCGGCGAGTAGAGGTCGGTGAGGTCGACGAAGTTCGCGCCCTCGATGGGGGAGGTGCCGGTGAGGTTGATGTGGTCGGAGATGAGCACCGGGGTGCCGGCGGCCCAATTGCGGTTGAGCCCGCCGCAGCCGTTGGTCAGCACCAGGCTGGAGCAGCCGGCCGCGGCAGCGGTGCGCACACCGTGGGCGACGGCGCGCACACCCTTGCCTTCGTAGTAGTGCGTGCGGGAGCCGAGCACGAGCGCATGCTTGCCGCTGGCTTCGATGCGCACGGTGCGCAGGGTCGCGCCGTGCCCTTCGACTGCAGGAGCGTGGAATCCTGGGACCTCGGCGGCCGAGATCTCGGCGACGGTTTCGCCGAGGAGGTCGGCCGCCCCGCCCCAACCGGAGCCGAGGACGAGCGCGATGTCGTGGGATTCGATGCCCGCGTTCGCGTTGATGGTCGTGGCCGCGGCATGGGCGGCGGCGGTAGGATCGCTTAAGTCAGTCATGACGCCAAGATTATCAAGTTCCCCACCGCCCAAGGAGCGAGCACATGCCGATTCGAGAGCTGAGCGACGGCGACGATCTGCGCCTGAACGAGGTGTTCGCGGATGCGACCACTCCGGCCGGTCATATGGCCCGGTCACTGTTCCGTCCGTCCTCGGATTCTCCGCTGATCCGCTCCGTCATCGCCGAGGTGGTCCCCGACGTCCCCGTCGGTGCCGCCGCGATCGCGGAGTCCCCGCTTCACCCCCACCGCGCGTGGGTGCACGTCGAGGTGGCTGCCGAGGAGCGGGGCCATGGGCAGGGTCGTGAACTCTTCGACGCCGTGTGCGCCGAAACGCGGGGAACCGCGATCGAGGGACTCGACCTGCGAGCTCGTGTGCAGGCCGGCAGCGCGGGGGAGCGTTTCGCTCAGGCACTCGGGTTCACCCCGCTGACGACGACCCGTGTCATCAAGGTTCCCGCCGGTGCTCTGCCGCCGGCCGGGGGCGGGCGTGCCGAGGATCTCGAGATCGTCGCGACCGGTTCGGTGAAGCTGACGAAGGCGTTCCTCGCCTGGTACACCGCGGTCAACCGTGACGATGCCGTCGGTCCGCTGACCATCGGACAGGTCAACAATGCGTTCCTCTCCGAAGCCGCCGGTGCCCACGGTGCGGCCCTGCTGAACGGTGCAGCCGGGACCGCCGAGGCGGACGGGCTCAGCGCCTTCGCCGTGTCCTATGCGCGGGAGGCCGATGAGACCGCCGGAACTCTGCCGGCCGCGGGCGAAACCGGTGCGGGACATTCGGGTGCCGACCGAGCCGAGTCGGCCGTCGTCGACCAGTCCGTGGAGGAGGCTCCGACCGAGCTCATCCTCGGGTCGATGTTCGAAACCCGCGAGGATGCGGCCGACGCAGCCGGTGAGGACTTCGCCGCAGCCGTCGCCGATGCCGAACTGCTGTTGGCCCGACTGTCCGTCGACGCCGATGTCGTCATCGAAGTCACGAGCGGAATGCCCGTGATCTCGGCGCTCGCCGACAGTCTGCTCGCATCGGGTACGGCCACCGAGCTCTACCGTTATGAGACGCTTTCGGGGTCTCCTGCCGACGGGAGCTGATCGGCGCCGACTGTGCACCGGCCCGCCTTGAGCCGAAACATCCTCCGCCCTTCGTCGACAGTGAACAGACGGATGGCACGGGCCTGAACCTCGGTGACGAACCAGCCCGTTCCCGGCAGCCCATCGAGCGGGGCCCGGCGCAGCAGTCCGAGGCCGGTGAGATCCTGTCGCGTATGCACCCCGAGCACGAGCAGAGGTCCGAGATTCTGTGCCTTGGCCAGAGGGGAACCATAGGCGGGAGTGAACCGTGTCGGCACGGTAAGCACATGGAATCGTCCGTCGAGCGGATCCCATTCGACCGGTTCGGACTCCCGGTGGGCATCATCGTGGACGGCCACCGCGGCCAGACGGCTCAAATGGGCCGCGAGCTCGGTCTTGCCGCTCTGCGGTGAGCCGCGAACCGTGAGCACGGACCCGTCTCGCAGCGGGTCCCACGTGACGAGCTCACCGAAGGCATCGACGCCGATGGGAATGCGGTCCGGCCCAGTGAAAGCACCGGTCATCCCTGCGCCGGGACCTGCATCATTCGTCCCCGCACCGACGAGGCCGTGCGGTGTCGGCGCCAGTGCGGTTCCCGCCGGGTCTGCCAGACCTCGCCAACGCGGTGCGAAACCGCCGCTGTCGGTCGGTTCGCCGAGTGCAGGGGACCGATGGCTCCTCGCTATGTCAGCGGGAACGAGCTGCACATCGGCTCCCTCCCCTCCGCAAGCCTGCACCCGGGGTCCTCGGATGACGGCTCGGAAACCCGGCCAGGTGCCTGCGAACCGCTGCCGGCTGAGGCCGAAGTTCGTCCCGTCCTGACCGGCCTCCGGCGGGAAGATGATCTGAGTGGCGAACCGTGAGTTCCTGCCCGTCATAGTCCGGCAGCCGGCAAGCAGAAGATCAAGACCGAAAGCGGCGCCGTGACCGACCAATCGTTCGATGCGCTCGGCCCAATAGTGGTCGAGCGAGTCGACGAGTTCGGCCCAGTTGCCGCAGACCAGCAGACTCGGAGGTTGTCGGCCGACTCGCGCGTGCGGACCAGTTCGTGCATCCGAGTCCGGTGGTGTCTCTGCCCCCGTGGCGAGATGGTCGAGCACCGCCTGGATTCTCCACCCTGCGTTCATTCCGCAGGTGATCTCGGCCCCTTCGAGTGCACCGGCGATCCGGCCCAAAGCGATGATGCGCCGTTTCGGTCCGGCAGCCCGGGCCATCGACATGAGCACAGAATCCACGACCGCAGGGTCTCCTCCGGTGAGGATCGTCGACCCGTCCACATCCGGGTCGAAGGTCCACAGCTGCTGGCGCTGCTCGGCCGGAATATCGATGATCCCCGTGGCAGCAGCCGCGCCCTGCACACCGGACGAGGCGACCCCGAGCTCCGTCCCGCCGGCCATCTCTTCCGGATCGGGCAGCGGTGGGACCACCACCTGGCGCATCTCCGCACGAAACCTGCTGTCACCGGCCGCGGCGATGATGTCCGCGACACTGACGCCTCGAACCCCACCGGCTGCGGACGGCATCGGTCCCCGCACCCAGGGCCTGACCCGGGGACGGAGAGCCGCCTCGGTGCGGGAATCGGTTCCGAAGGGAACGGCAACGCGGAACGAAGAGACGCTCATCCCATCGTCGATGCAGGCGGCACCGGGCTTGTCCGCGGGCAGCAGGGCGGCGGCCTCGGTGCCGATGACGTCGAAGGAATCGGTCTCATCGCGGACCCGCAGGCACACACGGATGTTGATGTTCGCCTTCATCTGCCCGGTCACGACGCCCAAGGGCCGCTGGGTGGCGAGGATGAGATGGACGCCGAGGGATCGTCCGAGCGCGGTGAGGTGTTCGAGCAGGTCAGCGGCGCGCGGGTGCGTGGCCATCAGCGCGTGGAACTCATCGATGACGACGACGAGGCGCGGCGGCGGGTCGGTGAGCTCCTCGATATCGGCGCATCCGTGATCGGCCAGCATTCGTTCCCTGCGGGTGATCTCGGCACGGATCGACACGAGCGCGCGGAAGGCGAGGCCCGAATCGAAATCGTCGAGCACGCTGTCGGTGTGCGGCAGATCCTGCAGCGGGGCGAAGGTGGCACCGCCTTTGAAATCGACGAGCACGAAACGCAATCGCCGAGGCGGCAGCGCCAAAGCCATCGACAGCAGCCAGGTCTGGAGGAGCAGCGACTTTCCGCTGCCCGTGGTGCCCGCGACAAGGGCGTGGGGGCCGTCGGCGAACAGGTCGATGCCGACCTCCCCGTCGGCACCGCGGCCGATGATGACCGGTCCCGGCCGGCCGGCTCGCCACCGCGCGGTGATGGCCTCCGGTGCGTCGTCGCACAGTTCGCCGAGACCGTGGCTGGGCCAGGGCTGACAGCCCTGGCCCGTATCGCGGCGGCGGTCCAGGGTGACGAACCGGGCAGCCGGCATGAGCGTGGCGGTCAGCGGCCTGCCGGGAACCGGACCGTGGGGTGCCGTCGAGGAGGTGGTGTGGGCTTGAGCGAGAGTGCCCACCGACAGCGAGATCGCCGAAGCGGGGCGTGGGCCCGACAGCGTCAGGACGCCGCGGCCGGTGCCCTCGTCGAGGCGGACGGTGATGGTGTCGTCGATATCGGGGCCGGCGCGGCCGAGGAGGAGCTTGGATGTCTGTGCGGAGTCGGCGGAGACAGTTGTGCCGGCCAGTTCCGGCAGCTCAGCGAGTTCGGGGCCGGGACGCCAGGCATAGCGGCGATCGGACAGCCAGGCGAACGCCATGGTGCGCATCACGACGGGATCTCCGCTGGCCGTGACGGTCGTGGTCAGTGGATCGATGCGGATCGGCATCGCGTCGAGGACGATGCGTCCGTCGACGTGGTCGATTCCTGCCTGCAGCTGTTCATCGACGGTGAGGCTGCTGAGGATCGGACCGAAACCCAAGCACAGACCCGGTGCGGTGAAAGCACTGCGACGGTGTGCCGCCACGAGTTCATCCAGCCGATTGCGCGCGTCAGCGGTCGCCGCGGCACGGTCCCGGCGGCATTGTCGACAATCGCGGGTGAAACGCTTCTTCTCCACAAGGTAGGCGACGTATCCGGAGATCGGGGCGGAGATGCTGAACAGCAGGAACCACCACATGCCGGTGGCTGCGGCCAGCACCACCCCGATGCCGATCGGGATGAGGAAAGTCCACCACTGCGGGGGTCTGGCTGGGCGCGGATCGTCGACCGTCTTCGGGGCGATGTGGACGTCGTCGGCCAGTGCCTGCGGCGGGGACCGGATCTGCGGAGCATGTGCGGCCGTCGATGACGCGGAAGGGGAGTCGGAATTCGGATCCATTCCGCGGCGTGAGTCCGTCTCCGGACTCGGAGCGAGGACAGTCGCTCCCAGAAGGCTGATTCCCTGACCATCGGCGGCATCGAGCGTCAGCAGCTGCGGCTCGCGCGAAATGCACGGGTCGATGACAGTCAGCGACTGCTCATGCGGCAGCCGGGACAGGCTGAGACGTCTCGGATCGACGGCGAGCGCGTACCCCGAGTCCGGTCCGGCGAGGACCGACACCACGGCCGGCTGCGACCCGGCACGATGATCAACGCTGCGGTCGACCGTGCGCAGGGCATTCGCGCCGATGACGGTGATCGGATTGAGGTTCAGCCACCGCCCCCAACTGATGCGCTCAAGACTCCCACCGGGGCACCGGTTGCCCGTCTCAAGGCCCTCAGGCAGCAGCTCCGGGCCGAAGGTGGAGCGGAAGACCTCGAGAGCCGAACTGTCCGCGTCGGCCTCGACGCTCACGCTTGTGACTGCTCCGTTCGTTTCGATGCGGTGGACGAGGCCCAGGGTTCTCATGGCCACAGCTTGTTCGGGGCGAACGGGTGAGGCAAGAGGTCGAAGAGGACCTGTGCATATGCCCCGGCCGTCCGCAGGCCGGCGGTGTGCCAGTGAGTTCGCCGCCCACAGGAATCGGTGTCGGAGTCGGTCGGGTACTCCGGGTCCGACAGCCCGCTCTCCGACCTGGCAGCCGGCTCCCTGGGCCCACTCGACATCCGTGACGAGGCGTACGGCTGACTCGTCAATCCAGGCGGAGAGCACCCCGCGCGTAGGCCGTGGCATGGAGGTCGATGAGTCCGGGTACGAACGGTGAGAGCAGAGCCGGGGAGTACCGGGCCTCGATCCGGATCCGCACCGAATGCGTCCCATCCGCGTCGGCGCTCAACCGCAGATCGTGCATGTCCTTCGGCGTCGGGGCGGCGCTGAGGTAGCGCCCGGCCGCCCGTTCGGCCGCGCGAGGTGAGAACACGAGCCCGGGCTCGTCGCCGGGAGCGGGTTCGAACGAGTCCGACGCCGCCAATGCCGCAGAATCGGCCAGGCCCTGCAGCTCCCGCCTGGCCATGTGCAGGTCGGTCAGGGCGGCGATGAGGAAAGCGAGCAGCAGCGCGATGACGACGAAGCCGATGGCCAAGGGCGTGATCGACCCGGAATCCGATTCATGGGAGCCGTCCGCAGCCATCTCACTGGTCTCCGACGGCGACGACGTCAGTGTGGTTGGCACGCAGAGTGATGTGTGGGGCATGTGCGGAGCCGAAGAGCAGCGGGAAGCCGGGCAGGATCACCTTCGTCTCCACACGTGCGGTGACGAGAGAACCCGCCTGTCCACAGGGACCGGTGCACGAGTAGGTGATGGAGGTCGGTGCATCGCGCAGCCCGAAGTCCGCGAAGTGCATCTTCGCCACCTCCTGGGCCCGAGCTTCGGACGGGTTCGCGTCGCGGGCGGCGATGCGGGAGGCGGACATCGCCGTCGAGGTGGTCGCATAGCTGGCGGCCTGCAGCTGAGAGAGGGTGAGCATGAGGTAGATGACGGGAATGAGCAGAACGACCGAAGCGAAGATGAACTCGATGACGGCGGTGCCCGTGTCAGCCCCGCCAACAGCCTCAGCTCCACCGACCGCGTCGACCTCCTCGGGTGCCTCCAGCTCGCGCTCAGTCACGGTCGATGTCCTCGACGATGGAGCGTCCACGCAGATCCCAGACTTCGGCCGGTCCCCACAGGCCGAGGACGGGCAGCGGTGTCCGCACCCGGACCTCGACGATCTCGACCGCACCTCGTCGTGAGGTCGAGACGGTGACCTTCTGCGCATAGCGCTCGCCGACGGACACACGGATGAGATCGCTCGTCAGCCGTTTCCCGTCGCGGGGGCTCTGATCGGCCAGGCTCGCCTGCCGGGCCCCGGCGATCGCGGAGTCGATGACCGTGTTGCGGACATGGATGACGAGCCCGATCTGCAGGGCACCGGCAAGAATGAGCGCCAGCAGCGAGGCGACCAGCGCGAACTCGGCGACTGCCGAACCCGAATCGGTGACGTCATCGGTCAGAGCGTCTTCGGCCACCGCGTGGTCACCCGGCCCCGCGGACCTTGTTCATCGCATCCTGGAACATCGAGGTGAACGCCTCACCGGCCAGTGCCCACAGGGCGACCACGAGTCCAGCAGTCATCAAGGTGATGAGCACCCACCCGGGCACATCCCCACGATCGGGCGGGTCGACATCGGCTATGAGGTCGGGGTCGATGTCCCGGTCGGCCGCCTCGGTGATGGTGGGGCCCTCACGGCGAGGAGGTGGGGCAGGGATGAGCGCGAGCATGAGCAGGATGAGTCGGCTGCCGAACTGGCGGAACATGGTGTCCTTACCTTTCTTATATGTGGATTGGGAGCAGTGGTAAGTTTCCGACCACTCCGGGGATGCGGGGCATGGCTGTCATGGTGTTACCCGCTTGATGCATGGTCGAAGGAGATTGGCCACCTCGCATCCCGCAACGGCTCGACCGCTGATTGAGAAACGCGACACGATCGCTGTGTAAGGACACGACGGCGTGGCTGTTGAACACG